>CAZJCL010000327.1:0-3423 GCA_964544025.1 uncultured Opitutales bacterium
TGTGGACCGGGATGCGGATGGTGCGGGCCTGGTCGGCGATCGAGCGGGTGATGGCTTGGCGGATCCACCAGGTGGCGTAGGTGGAGAATTTATAGCCGCGGCGGTATTCGAATTTTTCGACCGCCTTCATGAGGCCCATGTTTCCTTCCTGGATGAGGTCGAGGAAGGAGAGGCCGCGGTTGGTGTATTTTTTGGCGATGCTGATGACGAGGCGCAGGTTGGCTTCGACCATTTCGGTCTTGGCTTTGTGGGCTTCGCGCATGCTGCGGCGGACGTCGCGCATCATCGTGACGAGGGCGTCGGGGGCGATGCGGTGCTGGTTCTCGATTTCGGTGAGCCGTGCGTGAAGAGGCGCGGTATCGATGAGCGTGTCTTTCTTGGTGCGCGGGTTTTTGGCCGATTCGAGGCTCTTCTCGATGTTATTGATTTCCGTGACGACCGGGCTCAGTTCCTGGAGGTAATCTTCGAAAACCTTCAGTTTGAAGCAGAACTTCCGGAAGTTGCCTTTGAGAATGGTTTCGTGGCGGCGGAAGCGGGTGAGCGCTTTTTTCTTTTCGGCTTCGTCGGTCGCGCCGAGGAAATCTTCCCAAGCTTTCTGGGTGTTGGCTTCCGCTTTCCGGGTGTCTTCGAGGACTTTCGGAAGGTTGCGGAAATAGGCCTCGCGGCTTTCGATGCGTTTGTCGAGGACGACGCGGTCGAAGCGTTCTTCGCGTTTTAGAAGTTTTTCGGCTAGATCGCAATGGAAGCGGCCGCTGATGCCGGTGGCGAAAAGCTGGTCCTGCGCGGTGAGCTCGGAATTCTCGATCCGCTTGGAGATTTCGACTTCCTGTTCGCGGGTGAGCAGGGGGACTTGGCCCATCTGCTTGAGATACATCCGGACGGGATCGTCGAGAATGTCGTATTGGGAGGCTTTGACTTCCTCCTCCTCGGTTTCTTCTTGCCGCGCCTTGTAATTCTCTACTTCATCCGGATCGAGGATCTCGATCTCGAGGTTTTCGAGAATGGCGATGACGTTTTCGATTTCGTCGGGCGAGTCGATGGTCTCGGGAAGCGCGTTATTGATGTCGCTAAACGTCAGGTAACCCTGTTCCTTGGAGAGCCGGATCAGCAGTCTGATCTTTTCGTTGATCGCGACCTGTGCTGGTTCCGTCGTTTTGCTGTCGATTTCGTTAGTCGTTTTCTTCCGAGCCATAGGTGAAAGTGAAGGATTTTCCGTTCGTGGAAAAAGAAACTACAGCCGCGGGGGCTGCAGAAGTAGTTTGCGATACTCGTTCCTCTTCCGCTGCAGGAGGATCACGGCAGCGTCCAATGTCCCTGATTTACTGGCAATTTCAAGCTCAATCTCGCGAATTTTAGCTGACAGCGCGTTTCGATGCAGATACTGAAGCGCCTCGTTTGCGAGTCTGGCGGGATCCTCAAAATCCGGGGACTTGTAGATTAACGAGTATAGGAAGTTTTTTTCGTCCTGCGATTCGAGCAATTGTTCCAGAGTTTCGGGCCCTTCCCACATATCGTGCTGGAATTCCGCGAGAGTGAGGTTGAGGAGCTTGTGGGTGAGGGTGTCGCCGGGGATCCAGTCGGGTTCGACGAGGTTGGCGATCGCTTGGCCGAGTTCCGGGTGGTGAAGGCAGAGGAGGAGGAGGGTTTCTTCGACGGTGGTGAGGCGGCCGTCGCGTTTGGCGTCTTTTTGCGGCGGTTCGGGAGCGGCGGGCGGAGCGGGGCGGCGTTGCTGGTTTTTGGCGGCGAGGTGACGGGCGAAGTCGTGGGCGAGGCTGTGCCATTCGGTGCGGAAAAGGGCGGCGGCTTCGCGGAGGTATTCGGAGCGGGCGACCTCGGATTCGGAGGCGGCGACGATTTCGAAAAGGGAAGAGGCGGCGATGGCTTTCGCTTGGGGAGAGGCGGCGTCCGGCTCGGGGAGGAGCGCGGCGGCGGCGAATTTCATGGCGGAAACGGGTTTGGCGGCGACTTCGTTCCAGCCGTCGATTCCTTTTTCCTGAAGGAGAGTGTCGGGGTCCTGGCCGGGCGGGAGAACGAAGAAACGGACGTCGATGCCGGCGTTGAGGGCGAGCGGAAGGAAGCGGAGGGCGGCTTTTTGTCCGGCGGAATCTCCGTCGAGCAGGCAGTCGATGCGCTGGCAATAGCGGCGCATGAGGAGCAACTGGTGCTCGGTGATGGCGGTGCCTTGGGGGGCGATGGCGGTTTTGAGGCCGGTGTGCCAGCAGCGGAGGGCGTCGAGCTGGCCTTCGACGAGGAGAAACGGTTTTTCGTCGCCGACTTCCATGCGGGCGCGGTCGAGGCCGAAAAGGATGTGGCTTTTGCTGAAAAGGGGAGTTTCGGGGGAGTTGATGTATTTCGCGTCGTGCGTCGGATCGTCCTTCGGCGTGAGCGGGAGTTGGCGGGCGGTGAAGGCGATGACGCGGCCTTGGTGGTCGCGGATCGGGATCATGAGCCGTCCGCGGAAACGGGGCATGAGGCTTTCTGGGGTGAGGCGCGGGCCGCGCTGGTAAAAGAGGCCGCACTCTTTGAGGGCTTCGAGGGAGACTTCGCGTTTGAGGCAGGTGCGGATCAGCGGACGGCTGTCGATCGGGGAGAGGCCGATGTGGAATTCGCGGGCGAGCTCGAGCGGGAAGGCGCGGTTTTTTTCCCAGTAATCGCGGGTTTCGGGGGCGGCGGGTTGGTCGGAGAGGAAATGCTGGTGGTAGAAATCGGTGGCGATTTCGTGGACGAGGAAGAGTTCCTGGCGGAGCGAGCGGGATTCGCGGGGGGCGGCGCCTTCCTCGTATTGGAGTTCGATGCCGAAGCGTTGGGCGATGGTTTCGACGGCTTCCTGGAAATTGAGCCGTTCGGTTTCCATGACGAAGCTGAAAATGTCGCCGGCTTTTCCGGTGCTGAAGCATTTGTAGATGCCGCGGTCGGGGGAGACGAAGAAGGAGGGGGTTTTTTCGTGGGTGAACGGGCTGAGTCCTTTGAACGAGGCTCCGGCTTTGCGCAGCGCGACGGAAGGCGAGATCACGTCGTAGACGCTGACCCTCGCTTTGATGTCCTCAATGCAACTCCTTTTGATAATCGCCATTCGCGGAACCAAGAAGACAAGCGAATGCGGCGAAAGGGTCAAACGCGGGGAGAAGGATTGATAACGATTTTTGTGAATCCGGCAACGGGCGGACCGGAAAAAGGAGCCGCCTGGATGGGCGGCTCCGGGAGAGAAGGTCGAAGCCTTCTTTTTTAAGAACTGCGGTTTCGGGGGCGGCGGGTGCCTTGGTTGTAGGGCTCGAGATCGTTGGCGTTTTCGATGACCGCGAAGGCGCGGTGTTCCCGCCAGGTTTCGCCGAACATGTTTTCCACGGAGATTTCCATATGGTGCCAGCCGGTTGTCAGGTTTTTGGGAAGCGGGCCGCGCCAGTGGTGGTCGGTTTTCATGGC
>CAZJCL010000328.1:0-3417 GCA_964544025.1 uncultured Opitutales bacterium
TTCGCGCAGGAGCCGGGCGGGGATATTTTGTTCGCTCGGGATCAGCAGACGTTGTTGCGGTTGCCGTATGCAAGGTTTAAATAAAATGGGCATGAGTAGAGGGAAAACGCGCTTGGCTTTGATTGGAATCGTTGTGATTGCTTGTTGTTTGACCTTCGTTGGTTTCTGGAAAGCGGTAACGCTGGTGAACTGGAATTTCCGGTTTGAGGAAGGACAGGAAATCGACAGGCATAATGGAGTGGCGGTTTATTATAATGGCGGGGTTGGGCATACGGCGGGAAGGAATCTTGCTCCCGACGGTTATAATATCGGAATTCGCTGGCAGTGCGTAGAATTCGTGAAGCGATATTATTACGAAAACCTCGATCACAAAATGCCGGATACATATGGGCACGCGAAGCATTTCTTTGATTCTTCGTTGGCCGATGGTTCGCGTAACGGGAAGCGGGATCTTCTTCAGTTTTCGAATCCAAGCGAATCGCGTCCCGCGCCGGACGATTTGATCGTGTTTTCGCCGACTATGTTAAATCGATATGGACATGTGGCCATCGTTTCGGAAGTGACGGAAAACGATATCGAAATCGTTCAGCAGAATCCCGGTCCTTTCGGTTCGTCGCGGGAGCGGTTTCCGCTGCTTCGTCTTGAGGATGGCAGGTGGCAGGTCGGCGGGAAAAGCGGCGCGGTTGGGTGGTTGCGGAAGGATTAGGGCGGGGCGAAGTTCACAATGGCATACACTTTGTTTCTTCGATTCAACATCAGGGAAAGCAACGCCGCCTACGACTAATGCTTAACAGGGGGGGCGGTTTCACGGCGTTGGCATCTCCGATGGTTCGCCCTTCGTCTTCTTGTTGTGCTCCTCAATGAGAATTTCAACGTAGGTATCGAAGTTTTTAGGATCCTTGATGTATTCCGTTTCAATCTCAATCACAGTCATATCGATCCCGTGTTTCCGGATTCTTACGAAGGCGTCCCCAATCTTCTCGAGCGGGGATTTCCTCAATCTCATCGCAATCAGTTCCGGATACGAAATGTAGGCACCTGCGAGCCAACACTTGAGCCAGACGGACATCAAGCTCAGAACGGCAGAAAGAAAAGCAAGCACGACAATGCCGAACAGAATCAGCATTACGGTTTCCAGATCAATATTCATTTCATTTTAGCGAACGTTTATTGGGAATAAGCAGGCGAGGGGATGTGCGTTGGGAGAATAGCATTCGGGGTAAGTTATTGGAGAACTTTGGGTTTGGGGTCAAGAACCAGGGGGGCGGCTTGGGGGCGGGGAAGGGCTGAAGGCCTCAGTCTTATCTTGGGCTCTGAATTTGTGATGTTTTTTACTCGTGGCGGAGGGCTTCGATGGGGTCCATGTTGGCGGCGCGGGAGGCGGGGTAGAGGCCGAAGATGATGCCGATGAAGACGGAGATTCCGAAGGCGACGACCAAGGACCAGACGGTGATGAGGGTCATCATGTCGGTGAGCATGGCGACGGCGACGGGGATGATGATTCCGACGCCGAGGCCGATGATTCCGCCGCCGACGGAGAGCACGACGGTTTCCACGAGGAATTGGGTGACGATGTCTTTTTTCTTGGCTCCGAGGGCGCGGCGAATGCCGATTTCGCGGGTGCGCTCGGTGACGGTGGCGAGCATGATGTTCATGATGCCGATGCCGCCGACGAGGAGGGAAAGGGCGGCGATGGAGCCGAGGACGATGTTGAAGATGCGCTTGGTTTGTTCGGCTTGCTGAAGGAGTTGGAGGGGGACGATGAGTTCGTAATCGTTTTTGCGGTGGGAGCTTTGGAGGAGGGTGCGGATTTGTTGGGAGCCGTTTTCGACTTGTTGCACGTCTTCGTATTGGACGGTGATTTGGTGAAGTTCGACTTGTTCGAATTCGCGGCTTCCGGCCGTCATGCGAACGATTGTTTCTCCGAAGCGGCTGCGGGCGACGGAGAGGGGAATGTAGACGAAGCTTTCGGCGGTGCTGAGGCGGGGGGCGTTTTGGGCGCGTTCACGGCGGTCGCCGACGATGCCGACGACGGTGTAGGTGTGGGAGCCGATGCGGACGGCATTTCCGACGGGTTCGCGGAAATCAAAGAGGCGGTTGGCGAGCGATTCGGAGAGGACGCAGACGTTTCGTTTGTATTGTTGATCCATTTCGCTGAGGAAACGGCCGGTGAGGATCGGGACGTTCAGGAGGTCGATGTAGCCGGGGAGCGTGCCGATGACTTCGGACTGGATTTGGCGGGTAGAGAAGCGGACGTTTTCGCGGAAAATGCGCATCGGGTAAACCTCCTGGAGATTGGGAAGGGTGGCGCGGATGCGTTCGGCGTCGCGGTAGGTGAGGCCGTAATTGACGGCCATTCCGGACTGGCCGCCGCGGGCTTGTTCTTCCTGCGGAGGTTTGACGCTGCGGGCGATGACGTTGTTGCTGCCGAGTTCTTTGATCGCTTCCTGGGCTTCGAAGGAAGCACCTTCGCCGATCGCGAGCATGGCGATGACCGAGGCGACGCCGAAGATGATGCCGAGCATGGTGAGCGCGGACCGCATCTTGTGGAGAAGCAGGTTTTTGACGCCGAGGCGGATGGTGTTCAGGAGGCGGAAAGACACGGGGAGAATTTTAGATGTTAGATTTTAAATTTTAGATCTGGATTTTGGATTTTAGATTTGAGGGGACTTTAAGGGCGGTTTTGGGTGGCGGGTTCTCGGTTGATTACTTGGCGGTGGATTAGGCCGTCTTTTAGGTGGAGGACGCGTTCGGCGCGGGCGGCGACGTGGTCGTCGTGGGTGACCATGACAATGGTTTTTCCCTGGGAGTGGAGTTCGTCGATGAGGTCGAGGACTTCTTCTTCGGTTTTGGAATCGAGGTTTCCGGTCGGTTCATCGGCGAGGATCATGAGGGGATCGTTCGCGAGGGAGCGGGCGATGGCGACGCGTTGTTGTTGGCCGCCGGAGAGTTCGCTGGGGCGGTGGTCGAGGCGCTCGCCGAGGCCGACGCGTTCGGCGAGGGTTTTGCAGCGTTCAAAGGCTTCGGGGCTGTCGTCGCCTTGGTAGAAGAGGGGGACGTGGATGTTTTCGAGGACGGTGAGCTGGTCGATGAGGTTGTAGGATTGGAAAATGAAACCGATGCGGCGGCCGCGGACGTCGGAGAGCTGGTCGTCGTCCATTCCGGAGACATCATCATCGCCGAGGAAATAGCGTCCGCTGGTGGGGCGGTCGAGGCAGCCGAGGAGGTTGAGGAAGGTCGATTTTCCGGAGCCGGAGGAGCCCATGATCGCCCAGTAGGAGCCTTCTTCGATGTCGATGGAGATTCCGCGAAGGGCTTCCACTTGAATGCTGCCGAGCTGGTAAACTTTCCGGACGTTTTCGATGCGAATGATTGGCGGCATGGAACGGAGGAATCAGTCGCTCGTGGCGGATTCGC
>CAZJCL010000329.1:0-3409 GCA_964544025.1 uncultured Opitutales bacterium
TGGAATCACCGCATCGGCCTTTTCGACCGGATCATGCTCAAAGACAATCACCTCGCCGCCACCGCTTCCACCCAAGGCGACCGCCTCGCCCAAGCCGTCGCCAAAGCCCGCCAATCCCGTCCCGATCTCCTCGTCGAAGTCGAAGTCGACCGCCTCGACCAAATCCCGCCCGTCCTCGAAGCCGGCGCCGACATCATCCTCCTCGATAACTTTTCCCTCGAAGACCTCCAACAAGCCGTCGCCCTTATCGGAGACCGCGCCTACACCGAAGCCAGCGGCGGCATTTCCCTGGAAACCCTCCCCGCTCTCGGCCGCCTCGGCCTCGATTTCATCTCCTGCGGCGCCATCACCCACCAAAGCCGCTGGAAAGACATCGCCCTCGATTGGGACGCATAACACCTAACTCGCCCCCATCACAGCGAACCAACAAATCTTCAATTTCGCTCGTTCCCAAATTTGCACTTTTTCCGGGTCAGGCTAATCTCATGCCCCTGTCAGGTCGTGTCCGCATGAAAAAATACTGGCTCTCACTCGCGGTTCTCACGGCGCTTCTCCTCCAGGAAAGCGCCGCTCCCTCCCCGCGCGCTTTCCTCCAAGAAACACCCGCCATCACGCACGCGCCCTCAGCGCCAGCCTCCAAACCCACAAATCCCACCGCCCCCGCCGATTCCGCCGCCCCTGAAAACCCACCCCCCGCCGTTCCCGCCCCCCCTCTTTTCCCGAACGCGGAAATCCTCGCCACCCACGAAATCCCGCTCCCCAAGAACCGCGTCCAACAAAACCGCCTCCTCCGCATCCCGAGCGAACGCTCCCTCGTCCGCGTCGAGGAAATCTGGACCGCCGCCCCCTCAACTTCCCCCCAAAACTCCGCTCCGCCCCCACGCCCCATCTCCCGCCGCGCCATGCTCGCCGGACAAATCCACCTCCGAATCGACGAGCCAAACCTCCCCGCCCTCCGATCCCTCGCCGAAAAACACGGCTACCGCCCCCGCAACGGAAAATGGAAAACCGGCCGGATCGTCCTCGAACTAAATTCCTCCGATCTCGATTCCGTCCCGCAAGCCCTCGCGATCCTCGAAAACGCGTTCGGCGACGCAATCCTCGCCGAACCCGATTACCTCTTTTTCCCGACCCTTTCGGCCAACGATCCCCGCCTCTTCGAACAATGGGCGCTCGACCGCATCCAAGCCCGCGAAGCCTGGGACTTCTCCACCGGTTCCCCCGACGCCGTCGTCGCCGTCATCGATTCCGGCGCAATGCTTTCCCACCCCGATTTAGCCGCCAATCTCGCCGCGAATCAGAAAGATTTCGTCGACAACGACAACTTCCCCGACGACCAAGGCGGACACGGAACCCACGTCGCCGGCATCATCGGCGCCACCGGAAACAACGCCATCGGCATCGCCGGCCTCAACTGGCAAACCGGCATCCTCGCCCTCCGCGTCGGCAACGCGACCTTCTCCACCAGCCTCATCGTCGACGCCCTCGAATATGTCGTCGACCTCAAGCTCAACCACGGCGTCAACATCGTCGCCACCAACAACTCCTACGGTGCCGACTACGATCCCGAAAACCTACGAATCGCCATCGAACAAACCCGCGACGCCGGAATCCTCTTCATCGCCGCCGCCGGAAACTCCGGGTGGAACCTCGACACCACGCCGAGCTACCCCGCCGCCTACACCACCGAAAACATCATCTCCGTCGCCTCCACCACCAGCGGCGATCTCTTGGACGGCAAATCCAACTACGGCTCCCAATTCGTCCATCTCGCCGCCCCCGGCGCAAGCATCCTCTCCACCACTTTCAACGGTGGCTACGGATGGAAAAGCGGCACCTCCATGGCCGCCCCCTACGTCGCCGGAGCCGCCGCGCTGATCGCCTCCGCCGCGCCGGAAATGGCTTGGCAGGAAATTAAAGAAACCCTCCTCGCCACCGTCGATCCTCTCCCCGCCCTGCAAGGCAAAACCACCACCGGCGGCCGCCTCAATGTCCACCGCGCCCTCCGCCGAGCCGTCCTCGGAAACCGCCGCCTCGAAATCTCCTCGCCCGCCGTTTCCGCCATCCGCCTCGCCGACAACTCCCTCAGCCTCCACCTCGAAGCCGCCCTCGCCGGCGATCCCTCCGCCTCCATCACTTGGGAAACCGCCTTGGAAAACAGCGGCGTCACTTTCACCGCCCATCCCGAATCCGGCACCCTCGCCGCCTTTCCCGGCCCCGGCGATTACCTCTTGCACGCAAAAACCACCGTCGACGAATTCGAATTCCGCAGCGAATCCATCTTCGTCCGCGTCGGCCCCGGCGACATCCTGACACCCGGTCTCACCGGTTTCTGGAAAATGGACGACGCTTCCGGAACCACCGCCACCGATTCCAGCGAGCACGCATTCCACGGCACGCTCCTCGGAAACGCCACCTGGACCGACGGAAAAATTGGCGGCGCGCTCGATTTCGACGCCCTAAATTCCCGCGTCCAATTCCACGCCTCCTCATCGCCCCAAATCAGCATCAGCGCCTGGGTCCGCTCCGATTCCCCCGGCCCCCACATTTTCCCCCGCATCGTCGAAGGCCCCGAATACATCCTCTTCTTCGGCCGCGACGAAACCGGAATCGAACCCGCGAATCGCGGAACCATTAAATTTCTCGCCTCCAAAACCGGCACCGACGGCGTCTGGTATTCCTCCCCCCACTCCATCGGCGACGGCGAATGGCTCCACGTCGCCGTTACCTACGACGCAACCACCGCCACCAATTCCCCCTCCATCTTCCTCAACGGCAAACCCCTTCCCGTCAGCGCCCAAGTTTCTCCCATCGGAAACCGCGCCCCCCACGGAACCGAATGGTCGATCGGCGACGACGCCCAAAACACCCGCCCCTGGGACGGCCAAATCGACGAACTCCGCATCTACGACCGCCTCCTTTCTCCGGAAGAAATCCAAACCCTCGCCCTCCAACCATCCGCCACCACCATCCCCGCGCCCGTTTTTCAAATCCCGCCCTCCATCGTCCAAAACGCCCCCGCCACCTTCCACACCGAATTTCCCGCCGAATGGACCAACGAAGCCCCCTCCACCTGGACCATCCTCTCCGGCCCCTCCACCCCCCAAACCTCCAGCCCCCCTTTCGTTTTCCCCGAACCCGGAACCTACCGCCTCCTCTACGAAACCGAAAACAGCGGCCTCCGTCTCGCGAAATTTCTCCAAATCGAAGTCGCCCCCGCTCTTCCACCGCTCACGTTCGAGATCTCCGCCGACCGCACTGAAACCATCCGCCATCCCGCGTTCCCCGTCACCCTCCGCGTAACCGCCAACCGCCCCGTCGAAACCGCCACCGACCTCGCCCTCCACCTCACCGGCGACGCCCAACCCGGAACCGATTTCCAACCGCTCCCGCAAAACCTCCTCATCCC
>CAZJCL010000330.1:0-3369 GCA_964544025.1 uncultured Opitutales bacterium
TTATTATAACTGATATGACTCCCCGTAATCACCGCCTGATGCAAATCGACATGATCGAACAGAATCCCGATCTTCCGGCAGTTGTAAACATGGCTCGCGTCGATAATCAGGTTCCGGTTCCGCTCGGTCAGCTTGATCCCGTAACGCACATCGCGAATCACCGTTTGCGAAACCACCGCCTGCATCGTCCGGATAAACTCCAGTCCATCCGCCTCCGGATTTCCTCCAAAAACCTCCAACCCAACCACCTGCGGCATCCGTTCCGTCTCCAGAACGCCCTGCGCAAACGACGTCGCCAACGCCGTCCCGTCATGCGTCCCCACAAACCGAAACGCCGGTCCCGTCCCCTCCATCACCACGCGTCCCGCTCCGTTTTGCCCATTCAATCCGATCCGCCTGCCCTCCGACAACAACACCTCAATCGTCCGGGTGATCCGATAATCCCCTTTCGGAAATTCGATCATCCCCTCCCCTTCACGCACCGCCCGCTGAATCGCTTCCGTATCATCCGCCACCCCATCGCCAATCGCGCCAAAATCGCGAACACTGGCCGCGAACAATCCCCCGACAACCACATGCAACAGCGATCCCGCGATCAACCAAAACTTAACTACGCCTCTCATCATAAACTTATCGGTTCCCTAAGATTTCCTCGTAATGTTTAGCTTCGTCGAATATCCCTCCTCCCGAACGATAAAACTCGTCACTTAATATAAAAAACCCATCCTTATCCCTCACCCACTCCGCTTCCCCCCGCGGATGATATCCCAACATCGCATCCCAATTCTTATAATTCTGGTCGCCATTGGTTTCAATAACCCCCACCTTCAACCCCGGCAAAGGCGCCAACCGCGCCGCGAAATTTCGGTTCCATTCCACCATCAACGGATTCACCGTCAGATCCGCGCAAAAACACGGCACGCCCCGCTCATGCGCCGCCCGCGCGATTTCCAAACTCATGCTGATCGTTTTCGCGATCGGTTTCAGCGCGATCGCCCCATACCCGAGTTCCATCCGCTCGATCGCGTCCTCCGTCGTATGCGCGCTCTCATCCGCCACCACCCGCACCGGAATATCCGAAACATTCTCCCGCATCTCCTCCGGAAACGGTTCCTCCAGCAAATGAATCTGCTCCAAAACCCCGATCTTCTCCGCGTGATCCAGCAACCGCAACAACCGCTCCTTCGTCCGGTAACGCCCGTTCCCGTCCAGGTAAAACGCGATCTTGCCGTTCTCCGTATGCGGACACGAAACATCCGCCAGCAACTCATGCAATTCCGACAACCGCCGCTTATCCCACTCCAACATCTTCTCCTGATCTCCATCCCCCGCCGGATCCGCGCCGATCTTCACCTTCAGAAAAAAGCACCCCTCATCGACCAGTTTCCGCACTTCCGCCAAACTCGTGCCATACGCGATCAGCGGAACTTTCGCCAACCGCTCCTGCCGCCCCCCCAACGCCGCCGCGCACGATTCCGGAATCAATTCATCGAAACTCCCGATCTTCCGCTCCCGCGCCCACAGCGTCCACGCCGCCATATCCACCGGCACCAACGCGTTCAGCGCAAACGTCTGCCGAAGATCCGCCCGCCCCGTCTCCTGTTTCCCGAACTCATACGCCTTCGGAAAAACCTCCCGTAACATCTCCGCTGGCGATCCGAACTCCGCCCCCCGAATCTCCCGCAACGCGAAATCCGTCACCGAAAACATCATACGATTTCCCTCCGCGTCCCCGTTGGCCGCGAAAACATCCGCGTCCGACCAAAGCACGCTCTGCAAACCGAGCCCGACACCACGCTCCCCCGATTCGCCCTCCAGACCCGCGACCACCTGCCACAGCTCCGAAACCGATCCGCCTTTAAACCCAAACGGATGCCGCAAAGGCTCCGACTCATAACGCAACGCCGTATTCGAAATCTTTGTCATGTAAAAATCTCCAAAAGAAAAACGCCCCCCAGCCTACCCCGCCCGCCCCCCAAAGCAACCGCTACCGCCCCGCCCCCGAAAAAATCTGTACCCCAATAACCAATAACCACCTCCCCCACCTTCAAACTTTCAAACCTCCCCACCTTCCAACCTTCCCACTTTCAAACCTCCCCACCTTCAAACCTTCCCACTCCCCCTTCCCCCCTCCCCCCATCACTCCCCTCCCACCGACTTCACCAACCGAAACCCAATATGAACCGCCGACGACCTCGGCTCCGCCTTCCCCCGCGATCCGACCATATAACGCGTGCAATACTGGTCCGTGCAAAGAAACGATCCGCCCCGCGTCACCCGTTTCGGAATCCCCGGCTCCATCGGATCGAAACCGCTCGCCGGCCCCGCCGGATTCTCCACCGGCCCCCCATCCGCCCCCGCCCGCCGCGCGTAAGCATCCGGCCGATACCAATCGCTGCACCACTCCCAAACATTCCCGCCCATATCAAAAAGCCCGTAACCGTTCGCCGGAAACCGCCCCACCGGAGCCAATCCCCCAAATCCGTCCGCCTCGCTATTCCTCACCGGAAATTCCCCCTGCCAAATATTCGCCATCCACTTCCCCTCCAGCTTCAGCTCGCCTCCCCACGGATACGGATTTCCCGCCAAACCGCCCCGCGCCGCGAATTCCCACTCCGCCTCCGTCGGCAACCGTTTCCCCGCCCACTCCGCGAACGCCTTCGCATCCTCCCACGCCACATGCACCACCGGAAAATCCGGCCCCCCGATTTCCGACCCCGGCCCGTACGGCGCCTTCCACGAAGCCCCCGGCGTCCACCGCCACCAATCCGTAAAATTCCCCAAACCCGCCACCCGCTCCGGCGTCGCAAACACCAGCGACCCCGGCGCCAAATTCTCCGACGGCACCCCCGGAAACTCCCGCGGATCGAGCGGCCGCTCCGCCACCGTCACATAACCGGTCTCCTCCACAAACCGCGCAAACTCCGCGTTCGTCACCGGCGTCTTGTCCATCCAAAACCCATCCACCCTCACCCGATGAATCGGCCGCGCGTCCTCCATTCCCCCATTCCCGCCCGACGGCAACCCCCGCGGATCCGCGATTCCCATACTGAATTCCCCACCCGGTATCCAAACCATCCCCACCGGCCCCTCCCCCTCCGGCCGCTCCCGATTCTCCACGGTCGCCTCAAACTCCCCCCGAAACTCCTCCAACGCCCCCGCCCCGCAAACCGCCGCCCCCACCACCGCCATCCCGCCCACCGAAAAGCACCGCAACCAAAAAAACCACCTCATCCCCAAACCCTGCCAAATCCCCCCCGCCCCACCCAACCCCCCAACAACAAAACCCAAAAAACAAAAAAAACGTCACCACCCTTAAAAAAACACCCATTACCACACACCCCACAACACACACACCCACCCAACCCA
>CAZJCL010000331.1:0-3363 GCA_964544025.1 uncultured Opitutales bacterium
GTGTGTTCCGCGTATTCCGTGGTTCAACACCGGTAATTAAACGCTATATATTAGTGCCCGTTACACCAGATTTTTTTGAACCACGAAACATACGAAATACACGAAAGCCTGAACACACGAATCTGAATGCTCTGGTCGGTCATTGTCTGGCTAAGCACATTTTATATTTCAAAAAAGCAGAGCCTCAGTTTTCGTGTATTTAGTGTTTTTCGTGGTTAATCCCGTCCTTCGTATTCATCTCCATCCATCACGGAAAAAGGAAGCAAAGGTAGCGAAGACTCTGCGCTCGGTTTCTATTCTTTTCGAAAAGAGAAGGGGCTTTCCCCTCCGCTTCAAAGCGCAGGATGGCACTCCTACATCTAAGCTTCCGTGTGTTCCGCGTATTCCGTGGTTCAACACCGGCAGTTACACCAGAATTTTTTTGAACCACGAAACATACAAAATACACGAAATCGGGAATACCGTCTCTTGTTCCGGATTGTGGATAAAAACCGATGCTGCAGCACGGTTCAAATTTCCAAGAAGCAGAGCCTCCGTTTCCGTGGATTTAGACTAGTCTATTTTACGGGCCTCCCCTGCCGCTCACGCGTAGGAACCCGACTGAACAATCCCCAGTTCGCGGCGCCGGGCGGAGCGGTCTTTCGCCACGGCTTCTTCGTAGCCGCTTTTCCGGTGTTCCTGAAGCGGGTTTTCCGGCAAGTTGTTTTCTCGCCGCCACTCGACGAGCGCTTCAGACACATCGGTGTGAAATGCCCGCTTTAAAAGCTCCTCGGCGTCGACCACGCGATTCTTTTCCTGATTCCGCCTGAGCGCCTCGTGATCCACCAGCGCCGCTTTCGCGTACAGTTCCTGCGCGGTCGTCACCGTTTGGATCATCGCCTCAATCTTCGGCTTGATGTTGTGCGACTGATCCACCATGTAGGCGATTTCTGGATACTTTCCAGCATCGGCCGCGTAACTGTGGATCTCGTGGAAAATCCGGAAAACCTGGTACGGGTCGATGGACCCGAGCGTGAGATCATCATCCGCGTAGCGACGGTCGTTGAAATGAAATCCGCCGAGCATTCCCTCATCCAGCAAAAACGCCACAATCTGTTCGATGTTCTGCGTCGGATAATGATGCCCCGTATCGACCAAAACCTTTGCTCCCGGCCCGGCTTTTTTCGCAAACAAATGCGCCATCCCCCAATCGGCGATGTCCGTGTGATAAAACGCGGGCTCGAACGGCTTGTATTCGACCAGCAAGGTCTGCGAGTCCGCGAGCGTGTCGTGAACCTTTTTCAGACATTCCTCAAACCGGCGTTTGCGCGCACGGATGCTGTCCTGCCCCGGATAATTGGTTCCGTCCGCCAGCCAAAGGGAAACGAGGTCGCTCCCCACGGCTTTGCCCAATGCAACCGATTCCAGCACATGATCGACCGCAGCCTGGCGGATCTCGGGATCCGGATTTCCAAACGAACCGTATTTGTAGCACTGGTCCTGAAACAGATTCGGATTGATCGAGCCGATCTTCATTCCATGGGATTCCGCGAGCCGCGTCACCTCCGCCGGATCCTGATCTTTTCTAAAATCCCACAGCACATGCACCGCGACCGTCGGGCAGCAACCGGTCAGCCGATGGACCTGTCCGGCATCGGCAAGCTTGTCGTCCAGATCGATGGCCGCCGCCTCCTGAAAAAACTTCCCGAACCGGGTTCCCGTATCGGAATATCCCCAGCTGGGGGTTTCAATGGCAAACCCGTTCAGGGCGCGAACAACTTTGGCAACTTCGGTTTTGGTCATTCCTAAAGGTAAACTGATTCGTTATCTCTCAACAATCCCGATATTCGCAAGGCGGCGGATGGATCGCGGGGAGCTGATCAGCCGAGTTACCGGCGGAGCCTGATGCCCCCCTGTGGCTGATGCTCACCCCAAGATGCGCGTCGGAGGGAATGCGTTATATTGCTTTATATTAATTTTTCGGAGCAACGAGACGCCGCTCTTTATTCCATACAGCCCGCTTAGAAGGCTCGAATATCGGGCTGACTTTCTCGCCGTTCAACTCGACAAGAATACGGTCCGAATCCACCTTCCGAAATACCACTCGCTCGTCGCCGAAACGATAAGCCATTTCATCTTCGGCTGCCAGCAGAGGCTCGACATGGTCGCGGACTTCTTCCCCCAGGAAAGAGTTCGTGATGATCCAGCTTCCCTCGCCCATCGGAAATTCAACCGCCTCCGTCGACGAGTCGCGATCCTCCCATTGCTTCCGTAATCCCGCGGGAGAGAGATGGGGCAAACTAACCACCGTGTTGCCCTGCCGGGCATAAGATTCCGCAACCGCCAAGGTGGCCGGCGTTACAGAAACGCCCGTCAAAAAGACGACACGAGCCGAACGAAAATCGAAGTCCGGATGCTCATCACCGATTCGATGATCGAACACGAGAGTCGGCGAACTCGGTACGAAGAAACGCGGCGGTTCGATATATTTGACACCATTGGCATGGAAGGAAAGTCCCTCAAGCGGAATCGTACCGTGACTGAGGAGGTTCCAAATCTCGAACCACGCTTCCGTTTCAGGGGTCGAGTGAGCGATTCTCGAACCGAGCAGCGAATCCTCAAACCAGCTGTTGCGCTGACCCCACGTCGAATCGGGAAAACGCACGATCGCGAAATCGCACTTCGCATCCTTCCAGGAAAAGGGAACGGGGTTTTCCCATCGGTATTCGGAAGCGTACCAGCGCAGCGCTTCGCCATAGCCGGTGAGCTCAAACGTATTCGGATCCGGATACGATAAAAGACTGCCGACCACGCCTTGCGCGTCCGGATGCGCCGGGCCCTGCTCCGCTTCCGAATACGCAAATCCCATCGCCTTGTCGGGCTGATGAATGACGTTGCGAACGTTCACATGATCCAGGTTTTCCGCATAAATCCGCGGAGTTCCAATCCAGTGGGAAAACAGCAAGGAGCTCCGAAGCGCGTCCACACTGTGACCGGGATAATGCCCGCAAAACCAGAGATCGGGATTCAGCCAGAACTCCACATTGTTTTGCTGATATTGGATCGCCGCACCCATCGCCATCGCCACCGGAACAGGCGTCCATCCTTCTTTAAGAATCTTTGGCGAAAGCGTCCAGCCGGCCCGGGCGAATAGATGATGCATGGACGGCCAAACCATTTCGACTACCGGTTGTATATTCGCTTCATCATAGCGACGGCGGATCTCCACCAGACTTTCCAGAATCGCCTCGTAAGCTTCATCCAGATCCATATCGGTCGTGTCGGCCACCGCCGGCATGTCGCCAAGCGCCCCCGGCCGCATAAACCGATTATTGTTCATCTGCATGTGCTCCAGCTCGTCGAAGACAACGTGATTGCGGCGCG
>CAZJCL010000332.1:0-3362 GCA_964544025.1 uncultured Opitutales bacterium
AGGAAGATTAGGTCTTCGGGGCCGGTGTTGCGGATGGCTTGGGATTGGCCGTGGCGGGTGATTTGGAGGGTGCCGGGGGTGAAGGGTTTTTCGGTGTCGTGATCGAGGACGATGCCTTGGCCGGAGAGACAGAAGTAGAAGTCTTCGTCGCCGTGGTGCTCGTGGAGGCCGACGGAGGTTCCGGGAGGGAGGCGGGTGATGCCGACGCTTTTTAACGCGCTGCCGGGATGGGCGGCGAGGAGTTGCTGGGCGAAGATGGTGCCTTCGCCGCCGCGGGCGTTGGCGACGGGTTCGGCGGGGATGTCGGATTGGCGGACGAGCATGGTGAGTTATTTTATGTGCGGCGGCGCCAGGTGGTGGCTTCGGCGACGCTCCATTGGTATTTGCGGGCGTGTTCGCGGATGAGGAAAGGGAGGTTTTGGCGGGAGGCGAGTTCGAAATGGGGGGAAAGGATTTCGTGGAGGGAATCGAAGGCGGTTTTTCCGGGGGTGGAGAGCCAGTTGGATTTTGGCGTGTATTCTTCGGTCCAGGTGTAGGGGGAGGTGAGGATGAGTTGGCCGTTGGGGCGGAGGAGCGAGGGGAGGCGGGCGAGGCAGCGGCGGGGATCGGGGAGGCGGTCGATGAGGTTGGCCATGAGGACGACGTTAAATGGGCCGAGTGTTTCGGGGAGGTTTGTGGCGTCGCCGGTTTGGAAGGAGACATTTTGGAGGGGAATATCGGTGGGGGCGGTGGCGGTTGTTTCGGTGAAGAGGTCGCCTTCGATGGGGATGCGGTAGCGGAGGGTTTCGCCGGATTGGAGGCGTTGGGCGGCGCGGATGAAGGATGCGGAGGCGTCGATTCCGAGGACGGTGGAGCAGGTGCGGGCGAGTTCGAAGGAGGAGCGGCCGACGGCGCAGCCGAGATCGAGGGCGCGGGCATTGAGGGGGAGCGAGGGAACGTCGAGGCATTCGGAGACGCAGCGGACGGGGAAATTGAGGGCTTCGGCCGGTCCTTCCGGGAACGAGAGGGTTTCCTCGGGTGTGCCGTAGTGGAAGAGGAGATATTGGGAGAGGGCGGAGTCGGTTTCGTAGAAGGGCGCGGTCATGGTGGATCGGTGGCGGATGTGGGGAGTATGGCGGGTCGGCGGGGGTGTCAGTCGTCCCTTCGGGACTGGTGCTTCCTGTGATGATAGTCCCGGCGTTGAAACGCCGGGCTATTTTCGGATGTCCCTCCGGGACAGAATGATTTGCGGAGGTGGATGGGTCGCATTGCGCGTAGTCTGCGGATGTCTGGAGGTGGGGGGCGGTTCAGTCGTCCCTTCGGGACTTGGGTGCAGGGCGGTGGGAAACCCGGCGTTGAAACGCCGGGTTATTCTCGGATGTCCCTCGGGACGAAGAGATACGTCGAGGGCGGGCGGGTGTCACTGTGCCAGGAGGGATTGCATGTAGGCGGCGGGGCGGAAGTTTTCGATGAGGACTTCGGTCTTTCCGTTACGCTGGAGGCGGACTTGCGTGACGTTGATCTCGGGAGTTTTTTCGGGGGCGAAGAGGATGTCGTCGTGGGTGGCGTGAGAGGCTTCGGCGAAGAGATCGGGGGTGAGATGTCCGCCGAGATGATCGCTGCGGCCGGTGGCGACGTGGACGGTGCCGAGGACTTTTTCGTCCTGGATGTCGCGTCCGGATGGGGGGAGAACTTGCGTGCCGAAGCCGAGTTCGCCGAGTTCGCCGGTGACGGGATCGGATTTCAGTTTTTCGTTGTGGGTTTTGACGGTTTCGGCGTTTCCGCGGAGGAGTTCGGCTTTTTGAATACGGCCGTTGGCGACTTTCATGATGCCGATGGTGCCGTCTTCGTATTTCATGGGGAACTCGCCGCTGGCACCTGTTGGGACGTAATAGATTTCGCCGGCGGGGAGGTTGGCGACGTCGGGGCCGCCGCGGCAGAGGCCGTGGCTTTTTTGCGCTTCCTGTTGGCCGAGTTCGAGGCGGAGGGTGTGGGTGGAGCCGTCGATGGCGAAGTCGATTTCGGCCCAATCGGCGTTGGTCATTCCGAGGCGGAGTTTTTCGGCGTTGCGGCTGACTTCGTCGTAGTCGACGGCGAGGCCGGAGCGGAGAATGATGTCGTTTACGCCGTGGAGGGTAGCGCCGCGGAAGCCGTATTTTTTCGCGAACGCGGTGAGCGGGGCGGTCGCGGAGTAGGTGGAGATGCAGAGGATGATATCGTAGTTGGGGTAGATGTCTTTTTCGAGGCTGAGCTGGCGGCCTTCGGCGTCGTAGGCTTCGTCGGGGAGATCGAGGTTGCTGCCGCCGGTGATTTTGTAGGCGTACATTTCGCCGCCTTTGAGATTGAGGTCAGCGGCGGTGCTGGATTTCAGGCCTTGAAGAAAGGTGTCGTGGGCGTGGCGCTGGATGGTGAGTTCGGGGTTTTTCAGGAACCCGAAGTCTTTCATTTCCCGGGGATCGTCGAGGTCGATCAGGATGCAGACGCGTTCGCCTCCTTTGGGGGCGAAAACGGTCCGAAGAAGACGCGTTAGACTGAAGGGCGGAAAGTCGACCGCCGCCGCGGATGTATTCATCGTAACCATGATCGATGATGAGCGAAGAAGCGGGCAAATGGCAATATCGCTGTGCGAGGTATCCGCGGCCCGGCGGCGCTGGAGCGAAGTTATGGCGTGATCAAAGCGGGTTGACGTAGGAATCGCCGTCGCGGACGCGGGCCCAGCCTTGTTTCTCCATTTGGCGAGCCTCTTCGGATCCGGACTTCACGGTTCGGACGAATGGGAGAAGATCGGAGGAGCGGATTTCGGCGTCGGCCATGCTTTGTTCGCAAACGATGATGTCGAGGCCGTTGTCGGCGGCACTGGCGAGACGGTCGGCGAGCGGATTTCCGGGAGCGCGGAACATGCGGACGCCGTCCCAGTAAGCGACGACGCTGATGTCGGCCTGGCTGCCGAAGTTTTTCTGGGCGTTTTCGATTCGTGTGAGGAGGGATTCGGCGGTTTCGGGAGTGCCGCTGGTGGCTTCGAAGACGATTCTCAGGTTTTGGGCGAGTGGCGATGGGCCGTCAGCCTGTTCCGGCCAGAGCAGGACAAACATAGCGATGATCCCGACGAGGAGAACCAGATCTTTCAGGAGGCCTGAGTTTGGCTGGAGATTGGATGTGGATTGGGAAGATGAAGAGAATTCTGGACTGAACTGCATGGTGCGCGGAGGGAAGCATTTTGCGTTCCTGTTTTGGGATACGGAGGGAGGTTTTGTGGGGGATGGAGCGAGGAGGGTGGGCGGACTTGCTGGCACCCCTGCCGGGGTGCAAAGGTTTTTTAATTGTTTTCCGGTGGTGTCGCTTCGCTCAACCACCGGCTACAGGCTGTGATCCCTCCGGGATCG
>CAZJCL010000333.1:0-3351 GCA_964544025.1 uncultured Opitutales bacterium
TTGTCTGATGACGGTCTGATGACGCCAGCCCGCATAAACACTCGAATGCGTATCCGATCCCCAAACCCATGCCCATCCCAAACACGATCTCCGCCCACCGAAACCTCCGGAACCGCCCACCGAATAACCTCACGGAGCCAGCGCCGAAAACACCTCCCACGGCAAATTCCGCAACCCCATCCAAACCGCCGCCACCCCCAAAAAAACCCATCCCGTCCGATTCGAAAACACCGGCCCCGTCCAACGATTTTCGCGAAACGAAATCCAGCCGTAACGCGCATAAAGAAGCCCTCCAACCACCACCGCCAGAATCCCGACGAAGTTATGCCCCAGCGCCTTCAAAACGTCCCCATCCAAAAGCGCGAGAACCGCCCGCGTGTTTCCGCAACCCGGACAATGCCATCCCGTGACCCGAAACCAGAAGCACCCCGGCCAAAACTTCGCGCCCGCCCCGAGTTTCAGCATCCCCAACGCGACGACACCCGCGAAAGCCGCCAGCGGAATCACCGCCCGCGGCCTGCACAAATTTGCTACTCGCTCAATAAGACTGGAATCCCTGCGCAAAAGCACCAAAGCCCATCAAAAGCCCGTAACCCAAAACCCCCGCCAAGCCGATACCGAAAGCGATCCAGCACCACAACTTCGCGTTCTCCGACGCCTTCTGCGCCCCGGCAAAATCTCCGCCCGAATACTTCGAATCCACCTGCGCCGCGAAAACGATCGAAACGATCCCCAGCGGCAAACAACAAAAAAGCGTCACCAGAATCGCCTGCACCAAATAATTGCTCGGCTTCGGCGGTCCCCCAAAGCCATGCGGCGTTCCCAAAGGCGGTCGGCTCCCCGCCGGAATTCCTGCGGGCGGCGGAGGAGGAAACCCACCGCCCGACCTCGCTCGCGCCTCGAATTCCCGCCCTTCCGGACTCCCCAGCCAATCCCCGAAAGCGCTCCATTCGGCCAAACCCTCCCTCCAGATTAAATCCGAATTCTGAAGTTCTCCCGCGTTGTATTTGGCGGCCAATTCATCCGGCGTCCAAGCGCCAAGTTGGGTTTCTCCCCGAGCAATGTGGTATTTCATGGTAAAGAATTCGATTCGTCCGCGACCTCATCAGATGCCCGCGCGGAACTTCGGCAGCAACCGAAGCAGAATCCGCGAATCGAATACTGTCAATTCTTTGCAACTCCCCCCTCCTCGAAAATTCCCTCATACGGCGTCTCCACCGGCGCCACTTCTCCGCCATATAACGCCCGGTAAATCCGGTTCCGCGACCCCGGCAACGCCTCGATCTTGAAATCCGCCCCCCTCACCCGGTACGGCCCCTGATGATACGAAGCCGCCAGCAGCGGATACGAAAACCGCTCATGCCGCTCCAAAAACGCCTTCAACCACCCCAAATACGCCGTCCCCGCCCGAATATTCTCCTCCCAATTCCACGCCCGCCGAAACGGCTTCTCCGACACCGTCTCCCAAGCCGGCCTCCGCAACTGCATCAAACCCCGCGCCCCCGAATTCCCCGCGTGCGCGTTGAAACTGCTCTCCGCCGCCACGATCGCATACACAAACTCCGGCTCCAGTCCATATTTGGCCGCCTCCACCTGCACCACCCGCCAAACCTCCTCCCGCTCGACGTAACGCGGCACCTTTCCCCAAGTCCCGAAAATTCCCATCAGCACCGCCGAAAGCGCCAGCGCCCCCAACATCGCCAGACCCCGCCCTTCCCGCAACGCCCGCCACTCGATCCTCACCGGCGACTTCCTCCCCTTCCCGCTCATCCCCGATTCCGCTCCAGCAAAGTCACCATCATCAACGCCATCAAAACCAAAATATCGTCGTCCCTCTCCCGCGTCTCCTCGATCGTAAACCTCGCCTCGAAAAACGCCCGCTGCTTCCGCAACACATAACAAACCTCCCCCGCCATATCCTTCACCTCATAATACGGATGAAAAAAATACCCCGCGAACGCCCCGACAACCGGAATCCCATCCACCAAACTATCCAGCACCTTGATCCACGGATTCCCCTCCGTCACCGTGTATTTCTGCCCGCCCGTATCCGAAACCTCATAATGCGCCTTCCAAAACGAGCGCATCCCCCGCCGCTTCACCGACCCGAAACTCCGCCCCTTATCCATAAAGGAATACGCCGCCGAAAAATCCAAAATCCGGTCCGCCTCGATCTCGCACAACAAATCCCGCTTCTCCGAATTCGCGAAAACCGAAATCTTCTCCTTCAATTTGAAAAGCTTCTGCCGCACATAGCAGATCTCGTTTCCCGCCGCGTCGCGCACGGAAATCTGCGGGGCCAAAGCGATCAGCTTGAAAGTAAGAGTAAGCGGGTATTGCATCCCCCATTCTCATCCGCCAACTCCCCCAAAAGCAAGCCCGCCCCTCGCGCCCACGCCAAAACCGCAACCCCACACGAAAAAGACAGACGCCGCTTGTCTTGCCAAAATCCAGCGCCCCTCGCCCCCACGCCAAAACCGCAACCCCGCACAGCCACTCACCCCCCAAACAAAATCCACGCCCCCAACCCGAAAACCGCCACATCCACGATCACATGACTCACATACCCCGGCCAAATCGACCGGTATCGCAAATAAAGCCCCGACCACAAACACCCGCCGATAAAAACCCCCGCCGAAGCCAAAATCGTCGGCAACCAATCCAGCTGTGCCCGCAGCGCCACCACATGATGCACCGTAAAAAACAACGCGCTCAAAACCACCGCGCCCGCGCCCGCCCTCCCCAGCAACGCCTCCGATTTCCGGTAAACGAACCACCGCCAAACATACTCCTCCAACACCGCGTTCACCGTGCAAATATAAATCGCGAACGCCACATACGAAATCGGCGACCCGATCCCCGCCCCCGCCGCCGTCTCCCGCATCGCCTCCGCATCCACCAACTCCCGCCCCGCGATCCACCACCCCGCCAAAATCGCCAACGAAACCGCCACCCCCGTCGCCACCCCAACACCCAAACCTTCCCGGCTCCACGAAAACCGAACCCGCCCCCGCTCCACCGCCAAAAACCAAACCGCCGGCAAAACGAAAATCCACAACTTGGATGCCGCGTAAATCCCCTGCCCCAACCCCGTCCCCCGCGTCCCCTCCGCGAACAACCCGAACCAAGTCCCGATCGTCGGCACCGGCACCAGCAACAAAAGCGCCACCAAAGCCCCCCACCGCGAATCCAATCTCCGCTCCATCCCCACCTTCAAAACCCTCTCCCCTCTCAAAGACAACTGCAAACCACCCCCAACCAGAAACTTAAACTCTGATCCTCAAACCTTGAACTCCAAACTTCGAACTTCCACCGTTGCCAAACCCGCTTAACCGTCTCATATTCAACATC
>CAZJCL010000334.1:0-3346 GCA_964544025.1 uncultured Opitutales bacterium
TTGGTCGGATTCGTGGGGGTGCCATCCGCGGAGGAGGAGGGCTTCGCGGAGGGGGAATTGGATGCGGGTGAAGGTTTGGGGGAAATAAAAGAGGCCGTAGGCGAGGAGGAGGCGGGGGTCGCGGCCGTAGTCGCCGAAATCGGTTTGGCGGGCGGTGGTGAAGAGGTCGCTGAGGCGTTGGATGTCGGCTTGGAGAGCGGATTGGGTTTCGGTGAAATCGCGGGCGCGGAGGGTTTGGCGGGCGCGGTTGGTCCACCAGGATTCGAGCCAGCTTGGGTAGGCGGGCGGTGGTGGAATGGCGGCGGAGGAGGAGGAGGTGGAGGAGGAGGGATGTTTAACCACGGATGGATGCGGATTGGCTCATGGAGGATTGGCTTGGGCTCGGAGTTTAACCACGAATGGACACTAATGGACACGAATACGGATGGGGAGGGGGGCGAAAGGAGAGAGGGATGGAGGCTGGGGCTCTGTTGGTTTTAACCACGGAATACATGGAAGACACGGAAGCTTAGGTTCGGGTCATCGGCGAAGCGCCGATGCTACGGATTCGTGGAGGAGAGGGGGGGCGGGTGGAGAAGTTGGGATTTTGGAAAAGAAGCGAGCCGGTCGGGTGGGACCGGCTCGCGTGGGAGGTTGAGGGAATTTTTAGAGCTTTCCGCCGTAGATCGCGTTGCGGCCGAGTTCCTCTTCGATGCGGAGGAGCTGGTTGTACTTGGCTACGCGGTCGGTGCGGCAGAGGGAACCGGTTTTGATTTGGCCGGCGTTGGTCGCCACCGCGATGTCGGAGATGGTGGTGTCTTCCGTTTCGCCGGAGCGGTGGGAGATGACGGAGGTGTAACGGGCTTCCTTGGCCATCTCGATGGCGTCGAGGGTTTCGGTGAGGGAGCCGATTTGGTTGACCTTGACGAGGATCGAGTTGGCGGTGCCGGTTTCGATGCCTTTTTTGAGGAAGGCGGTGTTGGTGACGAAGAGATCGTCGCCGACGAGCTGGGTGTTGTGGCCCATGGCGTCGGTCATTTTCTTCCAGCCGTCCCAATCGTTTTCCGCGAATCCGTCTTCGATGGAGATGATCGGGTAGCGTTTTTGGAGGTCCTGGTAGAAGGCGACCATTTCGGCGGCGTCGCGCTGGGAGCCGTCGGATTTTTTGAAGATGTATTTCTTGCTCTTGGCGTCGTAGAACTCGGAGGAGGCGACGTCGAGGGCGAGGAAGATGTCTTCGCCGAGTTTGTAGCCGGCGTTTTTGACGGCGAGGGCGATGACTTCGAGGGCTTCCTCGTTGGAGGCGAGTTTGGGGGCGAATCCGCCTTCGTCGCCGATGGAGGTGGAGAGGCCTTTGCCTTTGAGAACGGCTTTGAGGGCGTGGAAAACTTCCGTACCCATGCGGAGGGCTTCGCGGAAGGAGTCGGCGCCTTTGGGCATGATCATGAACTCCTGGATGTCGATGGGAGCATCGGAGTGGGCGCCGCCGTTCATGATGTTCATCATGGGAACGGGGAGAACTTTGGCGTTGGGGCCGCCGAGGTATTTGTAGAGGGGGAGGCCGACGGAGGTGGCGGCGGCGTGGGCGGTGGCGAGGGAGACGCCGAGGATGGCGTTGGCGCCGAGTTTCTTTTTGGTGGGGGTGCCGTCGAGATCGAGCATCGTGCGGTCGACGAGAACCTGGTCGGTGGCGTCGAGGCCTTCGAGTTCGGGCGCGATGAGTTCGTGGACGTTTTTGACGGCTTTGAGAACGCCTTTGCCGAGGTAGCGTTTGTTGTCGCCATCGCGGAGTTCGAGCGCCTCGTGTTCGCCGGTGCTGGCTCCGGAGGGCACGGCGGCGCGGCCGATGGAGCCGTCAGCGAGCTCGACATCGACTTCGATGGTCGGGTTGCCGCGGGAATCGAGAATTTCTCTGGCGCGGATGTCTGTGATGGAAGTCATAGGCGGCCAGTTTTGAAATGGCGGGGCGGGTTTGGCAAATGAAATTGCGGGATGAGGCGGTTGGCGAGATGACGGGAGGTTGAGGGTTTGGAGATTTTCACCACGGAGGCACGGAGGGCACGGAGCTTTGGCTCTGGTTTTTTAACCACGGAAGACACGGACGGAACGAAGTGGAGATGGCGAAGCAATACGCGGAAGCTTTGGCTCTGAGGGGGGAAACCACAGATGACACAGATGGGGCTTGGGTTCGGCTTTTAACCACTGATGCACACTGATGGACACTGATTTGGGGAGGAAGTTGGGATGGGGGATTAACAGAAGGTAGCAAAGGGAGCGAAGGGCTTTGGTTAGAGGCGAAGGGCTGTGGTTTTTGCTTTTACCTTTCAGGGCGGGCTTTTGCTCTGCGGTCGAATCTTCTTGGGAAGATTCGCTACGGGGAATTCGAAATTGGAAATTTGGGATTGGGAATTGGAATTTGGGTGCGTGGTTTGCTTGCGGGGGAGGGGCGGGTGGTGTGTACTGGAGGCTTTGGCGATGGGGTTTCCTTTTTATCTTCTTCTTCCGCTGGCGGCCGGGGCGGGGTATTCGGTGGCGGCGTTGATGCTGAAGCGGGCGATGGCGTTCGGGGTGGGGCCGTGGAGGATCACGTTTTTTTCGAATTGCGGGCTGGCGGTGGCGGCGTTGCCGTTGCTGCTGATTCCAGTGGAGTCGTCGGGGGAGATTTTGTGGTATTTGCCGGTAATCGCGGGTTTCACGTTTTTTTTGGGGCAGATTTTTACGTTTTTGGCGCTGTTTCAGGGGGACGTTTCGGTGGCGACGCCGTTGATGGGGAGCAAGATCTTGTTCGTGGCGTTGCTGACGGTTTTGATGCTGGGGGAGCGGTTGCCGTTGTTGTGGTGGATCGCGGCGGGGTTGGCGACGGCGGCGCTGGGGTTGCTGGGGGGCGGGAAGAGTGCGTTGAAGGCGAAGCTTTGGCCGACGGTTCCGTATGCGTTGACGAGCGCGTTTCTTTTCGCGCTGACGGATATTTTTATGCAGGAGTGGGCGCCGAGCTGGGGGTTTACGCGGTTTATGCCGGTGATGTTCGGGATGGTGGCGGTGTATTCGGTGGGTTTTGTGCCGTTTTTTCGGAACCGGTTGTTTTCGGTGAAGCCGGGCGGGTGGCGGTGGCTGGCGGGAGGGAGTTTGTTGCTGGGGTTGCAGGCGTTGACGATGGCGAGCGGGTTGGTCTGGTTTGGTCATGCGACGGCGATGAATATCGCTTACAGCGGACGCGGGGTCTGGACGGTTTTGCTGGTTTGGGGGGTGGGGCATTGGTTTGGGAATGAGGAGCGGGCGGTGGGCCGGGAGATTATGACGAGGCGGCTGATTGGGGCGGGCTTGCTTACGGTGGCGGTTGTTTTAGTGATTTTCGCATGAGAGTTGT
>CAZJCL010000335.1:0-3330 GCA_964544025.1 uncultured Opitutales bacterium
ATTCCATCCCTTCCCAACTCGAACAACGACAGTAATATGAGTCGCAAACGAACCCTCCTCACCCCGGTTACGAATGTCGAAAATGCGATTGCCGATATTGCTCGTTTCCGAAAAAACCGCCGGTGCCGGAACCGCCACGATGTCGAGATCCGGCGTCCGCAAATTGATTTCAACGGAGTTCTCGACGGCGGGCGCGGATCCGCAGCCGGTGTAATATTCGAGCGTCACCTTGTTCGGACCACTGGCGGGCGGATCCTTGTCGAAACCGCCCGCGGTGGTTTCCGCGTTCGCCAAGGCCGGGAATGTGGTCGCGTAAATATCGTCGAATACATTCGGCAATACATAATAAACAAGAGTGACCTGCTCCCGGTATCGGACAACGTGATTGTATAAACCCGGCAAGCTGGCATGACCGGCACCAGCCAAAGTGAACTTCGGCTCTTGCGCGGCGGCATCGGCAATGGTGGCCGAGATAACCGGAGCGGTCAGCGCACCGGAGTAAGGACTTCCCGACAATCTTTCATGGGTGACCTCCACCGACGCGTTTTCGTCCAAAATCATGCCAGTGTTCGGGAAAAGGTTCTTCAACGTTAATCCGTAAGCATTCCCGCCCTCGTTAATGATCTTGACCGTGATCTTGGCCCGGCCGCCGGGAAGATATTCGTGGGTCTGCGAAACACGGGCACCCCCCACCACCGGTACCATCGCGAGCTTGGCTCCGTCTGTCGGATCGCCCGGCTGGCTGACTTCGTTGGGCAAACCGGCGGCAGGCTCCGAACAGCCCCAGGTGATGCTGGCAACAGGTGTCGAGTCCGTGCAATTTCCACCCAGCTGCTCGCGGATGTAATAAGTCGCCGTTCCGCCGTTCGCCGCGAGATCGGCGATGGCCACGGCATAACCGGAATCGTAAGCGGTGCCGGGATCACTTAAATTTTCGATGCCGATTGTTCCTTGGACGCTGGAGAATTCCGCCAATCCGAGCGAACCCGAAAGCGGATCGGACAGGCGCACATTCTCCGCAACCGCATTCCCGGTATTGGTGATTTCGTATCGCCATTCGATCACATCTCCCGTGCCCCCATAAACCGTCTCGGTGTACGCGCTTTGCCCTGCCGTGAGATTTCGCCCGGTCTTGTTCAAAACGATCCGCGGTTCAATCATGTGCAGCGGAAACGCTTTTTCGCCCACCGACTCGACTTGGGTTCCACAGAGAATTTCGGCTGTCGCGGAAACGCTCAGCGTCGGCGAGGTTCCCGCTATTTCATTCGTCGTCGCGATCTCAAAATCGATCCGAATTTCCTCTCCCGGCTGGATCAAGGCAAGACGGGCAATCTCGTTTTTCGTCCAAATGTGTTGGCTGCCCGTCACTTGTGGATCACCTACCGAATCGTCTCCAACCTTGGTCGAACCCATGAGATAACTGATCCCCGCCCCGGCAATGATCTCGGTAATTTTCGCGTTGGCGATTACCGTCGAACCCGTGTTGCGAACCAGAATCGATATCTTACCGTTCCCGCAAAGTGAGGCGAAGGTATCGAGAGTATCGCTTACATGCAAAACCTGCATTTTCCCCGGGGGGAAGAAGAAATCCGGCGGTGACGCCGTCGCTTCCATTTCCCCGCCCCCGCAACCCCAAGAGGCCACGATATTGCCCGCCGATTCCACTTCGCAATCCGGCACGTTTTTTACATCCGCGATGACCGTGAGTCTCAGGGACGCCCCGGAATCCACATCGCCCAGGTTCCAGGTCAATACCTGAGCGCCATCGACGCCCGGGGCCACATCCACCGAATGGGTACCGTTGGCGGCTTTCGTCTCCGCTTCCCGCAACTCAAAACCCGGAGGCAAGATAGCCTCCACCTTGGCTCCATAGGCTTTGCCCGCGTCGGTGTTGCTGAGAAAAATAAAATACCGGATCTGCGAACCCGTAACGGCCAGCTTCCCCGGCGTCACCCGAACTGTCAGGTTGGCCTTTTGAACGATCTGCGGCGTGTAGTTGGCCGTCGCGCGGTAAACTCGCCCCTTCGCCTCCGCCGTTTCCCAACTGTCGTAATCCACCCTGGCCGAAAACCCGGTCCTGTCGGTATCCCCGGTCACCTTGCGGATCACCCCCAACCGAATCGTACCGCTACTCGGCAGTGGATTCTGATAAACGTCCGGAGAAGCGTCTCCCTCATAACGAAATTCCAAGATGGGATTCGCACCGGTCGTTTCCGTGAAAGCTAAAGTCCCGCCGCCCGCGAACGCGCCACCGTATTCCGGGTCGACACTCGTGTCCTGGACAAACTTCTCCCCAAGGTCGACGGTGATCACCGCGTTCCGGATGGCTTGGCTGTTCGCGTTGTTCACCGTGATGGTGACGAACTCGGGACCACACACCTCAATTTGCGATGAAATTTCGCTGATACCGATCGTGGCCGTCGCCCGTCCGACCGTGTAAAACGCGCCTTGGGTAAAGCGAAACCGCGTGCTCTCGTTGCAGATTCCTCCAGGCACCGTTTCTCCGATGTCTGCGAGAATTAAATTCGTCCGCTGAATCATCGACTGCGCTTCGCGGCCGCCCAACGCCTCATCGGAAACCGTGGTCTTATAATAAATTCGTAATTCCGAATCGACTTGGCCGTCACCCACGTCCCCTCCAAGGAAACCGAGATCTATCTCCAGCCCGGAAGCGGAAGCGGTATAGCGATCCGCCGGCACTGGCGCCCGAATGACACCGTTACGATCATAGCTGTATTCGAGCGATCCCGGCACAAGCGATTGTCCCGAAATACTCCCAAAGTCGTCCTCGTAGATGCTGCCCGTCCACTTTCCCGGATAATCTTTGCCGAACAGGTATCCCGCCTCAAAAGAGATAAACTCCCCCTCGCCTTCGCCTCGAACCGCACCGGTGGCCGCCTTCCCCGTTTCGTAGAAATCGCCCGCGGGAGTGGAAGTCACGTTGAAAAACTGTTGGCTCTCCAAACCGGGATTATTGGAAACCAGAAAGTTGTCGCTCGCCGATTCGCCGATTTCGCAGCCTAGAACGCTTGTGGCCGAAACGCTGGCGGAACCGGCAAGCATTGAACCCGCCAGACATGGCTCGTTATCCACCTCGAAATCGATGAATGCCTCCAGAAAGGCAGTTAGGTCGTCACCACCTTTAATCTGCGAAACTTCAAAATTGGGCGGAACGTAGTTCAACGTAGCAACTTCGCCCGCGTAAACCTTACGCGAAAGCGTGTACGTGATTTCGTTGGAATTGTTGCCTGACAGATAAGTCAGTGTCACCAACTCCTCATCGATGAACAGCAGCGGCACATACTCGAGTGCAGGGCTGGTGACGTTTTC
>CAZJCL010000336.1:0-3324 GCA_964544025.1 uncultured Opitutales bacterium
GGGGCGATCGATCCGGCGGTTTTGGCGGTGGCGGGTCGGGGAACGGCGGAATTTCGGGAGGCGGGCGAGGTTTGGGAGAGATCGGAGAAGCCGGGGACGGCGCGGATTTTCGTGTTGGCGGAGGGGAGGCTGGCGGCGGCGGGCGATGAAGGCGGGGAGTTTCCGGTGGTGGCGGCGGAGGTCGCGGAGGCGGAAAACGCGGCGGGCGAGGCGGGAATTTGGGGCGGTTATGATCCGTTTTTGCAGCAGATTTTCGGGGAGAATCCGCCGCGGTTGGCGGTGGAGAATCCTCCGGTGATCCCGCTTTTTATCGCGCGGGATTCGCGGGAGCGGCTGCGGACGTTTTTGGCGGGATCGCGAAAGCCGGCGGTGCGGGCGGTGATGGAGACGCGGGAAGTGGAGGGGGTGAACCGGTTTATGCCGGTGGGGACGGCGGCGGGGCAGCCGTTGGAGGCGACGATTTTGCTGACGGGGCTTTTGTTGCAGGGAAATCATTTTTCGGCGGGGCTGGAGGAGGATTTGCGGCGACTGGCGGAGGAGGCGGTTCGGGAGAACCGGTTGGGCGGGCTGGAGACGGTTTATCTGGATATTTTCGCGTTGGGGGTGCGGATGCAGTGGCAGCCGCTGGTGGATTTGTTGCCGCTTTTGCCGGATCGGGAGGCGTTGCGGAGGACGGCGCATTTGACGCAGGTGTTGGAGGCGGATTGGCCGGTTTTTGTGGCGGGAGCGCTTTGGGTGCGGGATGCGGCGGAGTTGTCGCGGTTTTTGGTGGAGCGTGGCGAAGAGGGTTTGGATGATTTGGGGCGGGCGATGTTGGCGGGGGAAGGGGCGGTGCGGTTGCTGGTGGCGAGGCAGGAGCCGGTGGAGGGATCGGCGTTGCGGGAGCGGTTTTCGGGGATGCCGGTGGCGTTTCCGCGATTGGCGTTGTTGTCTCCGGAGGCGGCGACGGCGGGGAAGGCGTTGGTGTTGTTCGGCGGGATGCTGTCGCTTTTTTTGGCGCTGAATCTGGCTCCGCAGTGGTGGACGCGGGGGCGGGTTTTGGGGCGTCCGTTTTCTTTTACGCTGTTGCAATCGGGTTTGTTGGCGACGGCTTTTGCGCTGACGTTTTTGGTCGTCAATGAACCTTTGCTGGGGGAGACGGGTCAGAAATCGGAGTTCCGCATCGCCATCCCGCTTTCCTTGGCTACGAATCAGACAGAAACTTTGTCGGAATTAGAAACTCCTTTGAACATGGATCAGCCTTCTCTTATTGCACTGACTTCTTTTCTCGCGATTCAGTTGATCGTTTATGTGGTTTGCTGGGTGAAGATGATGGAAATTCGCCGGCAGCCGATTCCGAGCCGGCTGAAGTTATCGCTTTTGGAGAACGAGGATAATTTGTTTGATACGGGGTTGTATGTCGGGCTGGCGGGGACGGTGGGCTCGATGATTTTTTTGGCGTTGGGATTCGCGACGGGCGGGATGATGGCGGCTTACGCGTCGACGCTGTTTGGGATCGTTTTTGTGGCGTTGTTCAAGATTTGTCATCTGCGGCCGTACCGGCGGCGGTTGATTTTGGAGACGCAGGCTTCGGAGGGGTGATGGGCATGGATTGGATGGAAGAGGTGGACTGGTTGGACGCGGGATGGGTGGGTTTTGATTTAAGATGAATCGGGCGCTTCTTATTGTTATCTGCGACTTTCTTTTGCTGAGCATGCTGAGCTTGATCGACTTCACGCAGTCGGAGCAGGGGGATGAGGCGCCGGTGGAGGAGGTGGTCGTGGCGGAGAATTTGAAGGCGGAGCAGGATTTGATCGAGGTTTTGAAGATGTCGTTGGAGGCGGAGGCGGCGTCGCGGGAGGATTTGGCGGGGGATTTGGATTTAACGCAACAGGAGTTGCAGGAGCGGGAGGAGACGCTGGCGGAACGGGAGGCGCGTTTGCGGGAGATGGAGGAGGATTTGGCGCGGCGAGAGGAGGAACGTCAGCGGTTGGAGGAGGAGCGGTTGCGTCTGGAGGCGGAGCGGGCGGAGTTGGCGGAGAAGGTGACGGAGACGGAATCGAGCATGGTGGAGTTGACGCAGGCGCGGGAGGCGACGGAGGAGGAGGCGCGGCGGGCTCGGGAGGAGGCGTTGCGAATGGAGCGGGAGTTGCGGGAGAAATTGGCGGAACTGGAGCGGACGCAGACGAATTTAACGCAACTGGAGGCGGCGCGGCGGGAAGCGGAGGAGGCGAACCGGCGGCTTTCGACGGAGTTGGAGCTTTCGGAGAGCGAGAAGCGGATGATCCGGGAAAATCTGGAACAGGCGCGGACGGAGGTGGAGGTGGTTCGCCAGGAGAAGGCGCGGGTGCAGGAGCAGGCGCGGGAATTGGCGCAGGGGGTGACGACGTTGGCGGAGAGGTCGGGGGAGTTGGCGCAGGAGGTGCGGCGGGCGCAGCCGAAGACGTCGAACACGATTTTCAGCGAGTTTTTGGCGAACCGGGTGGAAGGGGAGTTTTACGCGACGCGTCAGGCGTTTTTGGGACCGATCAACCGGCATGAGCGGACGCGGTCGATTTTGGTGAGCGACGGGGCCAATGTTTTCGCGGTTCTCCATTTGGAGGATACGGCGCTGAGTTTGAGCGAGATCGAGGATTGGGCGCGGGTTACGGGGCGGTTGGGGATTGGGGAGAAGCGTTTTCAGGTGCGGCAGATTTCGTTTTTGTCGCTCGATCCGCGGGTGGTGGCGGTGCAGATCGACCGGGCAACGGCGGAATCGTTGGGGGTGAAGATTTACGAGATCGCGCGGGATCCGTTCAAGTTCCCGGAGGCGGTTTTGATTAATGGGAGCGGGAATTACTATGGGGAATCGACGTTCAAGCTTGATCCGGGGACGCCGAATTACGTGCGGATGCAGACGCGGATCATGACGCGGTTGTTCGGGGAATTTTCGCCGTCGACTGGGGATTTCGTTTTCAGCAAGTCGGACGAGTTGATCGGGATAATGGTGAACAACGAGTTTTGCGTGTTGGTGGATAATTTCGTGCCGGGGCTGCGGATGAATTTTGGGGAGGAGGCGAACAGCTCGCAGATCTTGTCGGCGATTCGGAACCGGGTGAACCGGTTGCCGTTGCCGATGAGGTGAGTTTCGGGAGTGGGAAGGTGGGAAAGTTTGAAGGTGAGAAAGTGGGACGGTAGGGAATTTTGGATTTTAGATTTTAGATTTTAGATTTAGTAGAGGAGGAGGGGGATTAGGGGGGTGAGGAGGGCGAGGTCGGCGAAGAGGCGGGTTTGTTGGAGGGTGAGGTGGGGTTGCCAGTTTTCGAGGAGAAGGAGGATGGTGGCGCTGACGCCGATGGAGAGGAT
>CAZJCL010000337.1:0-3319 GCA_964544025.1 uncultured Opitutales bacterium
CTTCCGTAGTTAAAAAAACAGACCCCAAACCATTCGTGTTCATTCGTGTTTATTAGTGGTTAAAACCAGAGCCCAAACCCTCCCGCTCTTCCCATCCCCCTCCTTCATTCTTCATTCTTAATTCTCAATTCTAACTTCACCAATGTCTCCCGATCGCATCCAATCTCTCGCAACTCTCTACCGCGACGACCTCCTCGAAAACGTCGTCCCGTTCTGGCAAAAAAACGCCCCCGACCGCGACCAAGGCGGCTTCGTCTTCCAGCTCGACCGCGATGGCTCCGTCTACGGCACCGACAAACCCGTCTGGATCCAAGGCCGCTACACCTGGCTCAACGCCCGCCTCTACAACACCGTCGAACGCCGCCCCGAATGGCTCGAGCTCGCCCGCCACGGCGCCGATTTCCTCCAAAAACACTGTTTCGACACCGACGGACGCATGTTCTTCACCGTCACCCGCGACGGCCGCCCCCTCCGCAAACGCCGCTACATCTTCTCCGAAGTCTTCGCCACCATCGCCTTCGCCGAACTCGCCAAAGCCACCGCCGACGAAGCCCTCGCCCGGAAAGCCCTCGACCTCTTCAAACTCATCCACCGCTACCTCACCACTCCCGGCCTCCTTGAACCCAAAACCATCCCGGAAACCCTCCAAACCAAAGGCCTAGCCGTCCCGATGATTCTCCTCGGCACGATCCAAATCCTCCGCCAAGTCACCGACGATCCGATCCTGAAACAAGTCGCCGACCAATCCCTTTTCGAGATCGAAAACCATTTCGTGAAACCGGAATTCGAAGCCGTTCTCGAAACCGTCGGCCCCAACGGCGAGTTCATCGATTCCCCCGAAGGACGTTCCATCAACCCCGGCCACGCCATTGAAGCCGCCTGGTTCATCCTGGAAGAAAGCCGTTACCGCAATGATCCCAAACTCCAGCCGCTCGCCCTCAAAATGATTGACTGGTCCCTCAAAACCGGCTGGGACGACACCTTCGGCGGCATCTACTATTTCCGCGATCTCCACGACAAACCGTGCCCCCAATACGAGCACGACATGAAACTCTGGTGGCCGCACAACGAAGCCATCTACGCCACCCTCCTCGCCCACCACCTCACCGGCGACGACAAATACGCCCGCTGGCACCGCAAGATCCACGACTGGTCCTACGGCCATTTCCCCGACCCCGACCACGGCGAATGGTTCGGCTACCTCCACCGCGACGGCACCGTCGCCAACCGCCTAAAAGGCAACCTCTGGAAAGGCCCCTTCCACCTCCCCCGCATGCTCCTCTACTCCTGGAAACTCCTGGAAGAAATGCAAAAGTAAGAGTGAGGGCTTCAGCCCTTCCCCCCGAGCCCAAGCCAAATTTAAAATCTAAAATTTAAAATCTAAAATCTCCACCACTCCGTCCCCCGCGCCGCCAATCCCCGCGCCACCTCCTTCGCAAAAAACGGCCCCCGGTAAATCATTCCCGTATAAATCTGCACCAGCGACGCCCCCGCATCCATCTTCTCCGCCGCCGACTCCATATCGCAAATCCCCCCAACACCGATAATCGGCAATTTCCCCTCCGTCCGCCGGTAAATATAATTAATAATATTCGTCGATTTCCGCCGCACCGGCCGCCCGCTCAATCCCCCCTGCTCGTTCACCCCCGCCAATCGCCCCGGACGCTCCAGCGTCGTATTCGTCGCGATGATTCCCGCAAACCCCAACCGCTCAATCGTCGCCAAAACCGCGTCGATCTGCGGAAACGTCAGATCCGGCGCGATCTTCACCAGCAGCGGAAGTTTCTTCTTCCCCAACCGCACCGCCCGCGCCTCGTTCGCCTCCTGCAACTGCTGCAACAGCTCCGCCAAACGCGATTCCTCCTGCAACTTCCGCAAATCCGGCGTGTTCGGACTGCTCACATTGATCGTGAAATAATCCGCGAAATCCGCCAGCGCCTCGAACGACTTCAAATAATCCTCCGCCGCATGCTCCAACGAAGCCGCCTTCGATTTCCCGATGTTCACCCCCAGCGGAGCCCGCGGACGCCCGGCCCGCAATTGACGCTTCAAACGCGCCGCCACCCGCTCCGCCCCATCGTTGTTAAACCCCATCCGGTTGATCACCGCCTCCTCTTCCGGATAGCGGAAAACCCGCGGCCGCGGATTCCCCGGCTGACGCAGATGCGTCACCGTCCCCACCTCCACATGCCCAAACCCGAGCGCCATCGCCGCCGGCCAAAACTCCGCGTTCTTGTCAAAACCCGCTCCCAGCCCCACCGCGTTCGGAAATCTCAGCCCGAAAACCTCCACCTCCCCCTTCCCATCCGGCACCCCGTTCCACCTCTCCATCAACCGGCAAAGGGGCCGCGCCGCGCTCAACATCCTCAAGTTTCGCGCCGCCAATTCATGAGCCCGCTCCGGGTCCATCCGGAAGAAAAGCGGCCGAAGAAATTTATCGTAACAGAACCCCATATTTGGCACGAAATTGTGAAACCGCCGCCCGCAAAGAGCAAGTAACCTCCCGAACCGGCAAAAATTATTTTTCCTAGGTTGACTACACCCAAAATGCGGTTTTCTGGTGATGCTGACCACAAGCTACGACACTTTTAAATATGGCAAAGACTTCACCGCAGTTAGAATGGTGCATTGTCCGCTTAGGGGAGGACTTCAACTGGTGGGTAGACGAAATCAGCGACGAGATCCACTGGGACGTCGACGGTTTGAGCATCATCGACCCCCGCCAAATGGCGCACATCATCGAGCTTCTTGAACCGCTTCAGGATTACGGGTTCGAACCCGACCTGTTGGAAAGCGCCTTCTTCAGCTTCCAAATCGATTCCGACCTCGGCAAAGGCCGCGTGCGCCTCTCCCGCTCCAGCGAAAGCATCTTGGAATCCGACGAGAAACTGTTCGCCCTTCCGAACATCCTCGACGAGGAAACCGGCCCCTACGCCGACTTCATCGACACGATCACCAAACTCCGGGTGAAAATGCTCAACGACTCGATGAACTTCGAAAAGAAGCTCACCGTCGACGAACTCGAAGAACAGGTCCGGGACGAGGAAAACAACAGCTTCATTGAAGGCCGCTCCGTCCACACCTTCCAAGAGGTCGTCTCCATCCTCGAATACGTCCCCGCCGGTTTCGAACCCGACGAGGAAGAATCCGATGACGATTCCGACGAGGACGTCGACGTCGAATTCCCCGACATCGAAGAGGAAGAAGACACCGACACCCTCAAAGAAGACGAAACGATGCGCTGGGACGACGAGGAAGAGGAAGAAGACGACTTCTACGGCGAAGACGAAAAGGACGCCGACGAGGACGAAGAAGACTC
>CAZJCL010000338.1:0-3319 GCA_964544025.1 uncultured Opitutales bacterium
GCCCCGACCTTCAAGGTAGGAGTGAGGGCTTCAGCCCTTTTCAGAGCCCAAGCCAAACCGCCCACAACACCCTAAACTCTTCCCCAAACCACCCCCCACCGCAACCACCACAACGCCCCCTACGCCCCGCCACCCTCATCCGGCCCCACCACCAACAACACCTTCTTCTCCTCCCGGAAATGCTCCCGCGCAAACCTCTGCAAATCCTCCAGCGTCACCGCGTCGATCCGCGCGTCATATTGCTTCCAATCCAGCGGCAACCCGAACAACAGCGACAACCCCGCGTCCATCGCCCGCGCCCCGCTCGTCTGCAAGCCCATCCGCTTCCGCGCCTTCAAGCGCCGCTGACACCGTCGCAGCTCCTCTTCCGTCACTCCCCCTTCCTGAACCCGCGAAATTTCCCGGTCCAGTTCGCGAATCACGTCGTCCACCGTTCCCGGATTCGTCCCGGCGTAAAAATAAAAAACGCCCGTATCCAATCCCGTGCTGCGGCTCGACCCGACGAAATACGCCAAACTCAACTCCTCCCGCACCTTCTCAAACAGGTTGCTCGACATCCCGCTGAACAACTCGTCCGCCACTTCCCCCACCGGATACGCCGGATGCGTGATCCCCAAATCCGGATACGCCTGAAAAACGATCGCCTGTTTCCGCGCCATCGTTTCCTTAAAAACCCCCGGCTCCGGCGGCCCCGCGAAAACCGCCGTCCGCGGAGAAAACCCTCGCACCGGAATCTTCGCCAACAACGCTTCCAATCGCGGCCGCAGCTCCTCCTCCGCGAAATCCCCGACCACGCTCAACGTCACATTTTCCGCCGAAACCAGCCGCGCATACAGCTCTCGGATATCCTCCAGCTTCAGCGCTTCCAACGTCTCCAGCGTTCCTTCCGGCTCGATCGCAAACGGATGCTCCCCGAAAAACCGCCGCCGCAACGCCTTCCTTCCAAAATCGAAAATCTCGTCCAAATCCTCCTTCAACGACGCGATTTCCGCCTCCCGTTCCCGCTCGAAAGTTTCCGCGTCAAACGCCGGCGACAACAGCGCCTCCTCCAACAATTCCAACGCCAAATCAAGATCGTCCGGCAAAACTTCCACCGATAATCCGAACGTGTTGTTCCCGGAAAAATCCTGAAACGAACCGCCCGCGCTCTCGATCGATTCCGCCACTTCCTCCTTCGATCGCTTCGCCGTATCCTTGGTCAACAGCGTCGCCAAAATCGACGTCGCCCCGCGGCTTTCCGCGTTCTCATAAAGCGGACCTCCCCGCATGATCACCCGCAAATGCACGTTCGGCAACCGCCGGTCCTGCTGCATCAGCAACCGCGATCCGTTGTTCAAATCGAACCGCGAAAACGGCCGGCTTTCCTTCGCCAACGCCGGAGCCGCCGATGCCACCGCCGCCGCCTCTTCCGGATCCAGCGAAACCCGCGTCAACTTCTCCCGGCGCAAATATTCCGTCGCCACCCGCCGCAAATCCTCCGGCGTCACCGCCGCCAGTTTCTCCAGGTAAACCGATGCAAAATCCAAATCCCCCGCCACCACTTCCGCCGCGCCCAACCGCGCCGCCTGACCCTGCATCGTTTTCCGCACATTGATCTCCCCGACCAGCGCCTGCCGGATCGTTTTCTGGATCAACTTCTCGTCCACCAGCGAGCTCTTCAACTTCTCCAACTCCTCGCCGATCGCCTCGATCGCTTCCTCCTGATCTTCCGGATCCGCGACAAACGAAACAAAAAACAACCCCGCCGTTCCCGGATTCCACGTCGAAACGTCGATCTGATGCACCAACTGCCGTTCATCGCGCAACCGTTTCCACAGAATCGAACTGCTTCCGTAACCCAAAACGCTCGCCAAAATCCTCAGCGCCGCCGAATCCGGATGCGCCATTCCCGGAATCTTGAAACCCATCCCGGTGTGCGAAACATGCACGTCGCCGCGCAACCGGTTTTCCCGGTAACCGAGCTGCTCCGGTTCCGCCGGAATGAAAACCGGCGCGATCTTCCGCCGCGTCAGCCCGCCAAAATATTTCTCCACTTCCGCGCGACACGTTTCCACGTCCCAATCCCCCACGATCACCAGCACCGTATTGTTCGGCACATACCGGCTCTCGTAATACGCCACCAACTCCTCCCGCGTTACCGTCTCGAAAACCTCCCGGTAACCGATAATCGGCGCCCGATACGGATGCTCCCGAAACGCCGTCTCGAAAAGCGACTGCGAAAGCTGCTGCTGCGGATCGTCCAGACACATGTCGATCTCCCGCAAAATCACCCCCCGCTCCTTCTCCACCTCCTCGGCCGGAAGCGTCGAATCGAAAACCGCGTCCGCCAAAATATCCAGCGCCACCGAAGTCTGATCGCTCGGAATATCAATGTAGTACACCGTCCGGTCGAACGTCGTGTAAGCATTAATATAACCGCCGCTCCCCTGCACCAGCATCGAGATTTCCCGCCCGGCCCGCTTTTTCGTTCCCTTAAAGAGCATGTGCTCCAGGTAATGCGACAACCCCGATCCGAGATTCGCCGCCTCGTGAATGCTGCCGGTTTTCACCCAAGCCTGCACCGACGTGATCGGCGAACTGTGATCCTCCTTGAAAACCACCGTCAATCCGTTCGGCAACGTAAACCGTTCGGCTTTTTCGGCGTGAATGGATTCGAGCAGCCGGCTGGCCGCGGGAGCGATAAAATGAGAACTCATGAATAAATGAAAAAGGGCCCGATTATTTCTGGGCGCGGGCGGACGGACCGCGTTTTTTATCCGTCTTCCCCGACGGAAGAAACGGCCCCAAAAACGCCTCCTCAAAATCGTAACCGTCGGCGAAATCCTCGATCGAGTCGTCCTCCGTCTTCCCCAAAACCCCGTAATCGACCAGCTGGAAAACAATCTCCCCGAAATCCCGGCAATTCCGAATATTCCAATCCTCCAGCAAAGTCAGCGCCATCGGACCGAATTGCTCCAGCGCATAATCCCGGATCCCCGCCAGCAATTCCGGCCCGCGCACATGACGCGTCCCCCGCTCCGGCTCCTCCTCCTCGGCCCGGCTGATGGTGAAGTCCAACGCCTTCCGCACGAAGAAATAAGCCTTTTTCCCATAACGCGAATCCTCCCGGCGAATAAGATCGACGACTTCCGAAAATTGGTCCTCCTGCATAGATTAGGTCTGAGAGATAAACAACAACCGCCCTCGGCTCCAAATCGACACGCATAAAACGCGCCGGTGCCAACGAAACTCCCAACCTACCCCGAAACCGCCCCCCTGCAAAACCAAAATCCCCCTATCGCCCAACCAATCGCAGCATCGCCCCTTCGCCGATGACCGC
>CAZJCL010000339.1:0-3316 GCA_964544025.1 uncultured Opitutales bacterium
CGGGGAGGCGGGAGCGGAGCAGGTGGGGCGGGATGGGCCAATGGAAGAAGGCGAGGTCGCGCCAGCTCATTTGCATGGCCCAGGGGAGGGATTGAAGCGGCCAGGGGCGGTGGGCGGTTTCGCGGAGAATTTTTTGCGGATCCACGTCCGGAAGATACGCGATGTCGGGGGAAGAGGCAAATGGGCGTGGCATCGGCGAAGCGCCGATGCTACGGGAGAGGCGGTTTTCAGGCGATGCTTTCGACGATGCCGCCTTCGACGCGGAGGGAGGCGCCGGTGGTGGCGCTGGCTTGCGAGGAGGCGGCGTAGACGCAGAGGTTGGCGACTTCCTCGGGGGTGGCGAAGCGGTGCAGGAGGGTGGAGGGCCGGTTTTCCTGGAGAAAAATCGCTTCCATTTCGGATGGGGAGACTCCGCGTTCGGCGGCCAAGTTGGCCATCATGGTGACGGAGCCTTCGGTGCGGGTGGGGCCGGGCAAAATCGCGTTTACGGTGACGCCGGTGCCGGCGAGGACTTTTGCCAGGCCGCGCGAGAGGCCTTGGACGGCGGATTTGGTGACGCCGTAGTGGACCATTTCGGTGGGGATGTTGAGGGCGGATTCGCTGGAGATGAATTGGATGCGTCCCCAGCCGCGATCGCGCATGCCGGTGGCGTAATGCCGGGAGAGGCGGACGCCGCTGAGGATGTTGACCTCGAAAAACTGTTCCCAGAGGGCGTCGTCGATGGCGAAGAATTCGTGGGCTCCGTAGATGCCGAGGTTGTTGACGAGGATATCGGCGTCGGGTTGCGCGGCGATCAAGGTTTGGCAGCCTTCGGCGGTGCCGGGGTTGCAGACGACGCCGGCGGGATCGTCGCGGCCGGAGGTTTCGCGGATTTCGGCGAGGGCGGCGTCGACGCGGCTTTTTTCGCGGCCGGCGATGACGACTTTGGCTCCGGCTTTGGCCAAACCGGTGGCAATGGCGAGCCCGATCCCTCCGGTCGAGCCGGTGATGACCGCGGTTTTTCCTGAAAGATCGATGATCATGGTGTTTCTCCTGGTGATGCGCCGCCGGGAATTCGGCTGAAGTGAAGTATACGGAAAGCGGCTAAATTTGGAAGTCGATGCGGCCGGAGAGTTCGTGGAGGCCGCATTCGCGTTTGATGCCGTTGAAGCGGGTGTCTTCGGGGTTCATGCCGTCCATGAGTTTGGAGGTGCTGTGCCAATCGCCGACGGAGACGTAACCTTGCTCCCAGAGCGGGTGGTAGGGGAGGTCGTATTTCTTCAGGTATTGGTAGACGTCGCGGTCGGTCCAGTCGAGGATCGGGTGGATTTTGAAGATTTTGTTTTGCTTCTGGATAACGCGGAGGTTTTCGCGGGTGCTGGATTGGTTGCGGCGGAGGCCGGCGAGCCAGGCGACGGCGCCGGTTTCGGAGATGGCGCGGTTCATCGGCTCGACCTTGTTGAGGAAGTTGTATTTCTCGAGGCCTTCGAGCCCCTGTTCCCAGAGTTTTCCGTAAAGGGCTTCCTGTTCGGCAGCGCTTTTGGTGGGGTGGAATTTGCGGAGATTGAGGTTGAGGCGCTGGCGAAGTTCCTCGACGAAACGGTAGGTTTCGGGGAAGAGATAACCGGTATCGATGAAGATCACGGGGATGTCGGGCTCGATTTGAGTAACGAGATGAAGCATGACGGCTGACTGGATTCCGAAGCTGGAACTGAGCACGAGGCCGGTTCCGAACTGGTCCAGAGCCCACGAAACCCGTTCCTCTGCGGACGCGGATTCGAGGTCGGTGTTCACCGATAAAATGTCAGCCAAATCGATCGCCATACTTATGTAAGCATGACGGTCGAGGCGGGGTGGTCAAATTAAATTGAGTAAATCACGCTAGAAGGTCAAGATGCGGCGCGGGCCGGAGGGCTGATGGTTGGCTGAAGTTCTCATTCATGCCTTGGGTGTTGGGAGGGGGCGGTATTTTAGGAGGAGGGTGGATTGGCCGAGGGTTTGGCAGGAAAGGAGTTCGAGGCGGGGGTCGATGGGGGTGTCGGCGAGTTTGGTGCCGGAGCCGAATATGCGCGGTTCGAGGGTGAGCCAGAGCTCGTCGACGGCGTTTTGCTGGAGGAACCAGCCGTAGATTTTTCCGCCGCCGAGGAGGGCGATGTTTTGGCGGCCGCGGTGTAGGAGGGCTTTTCGGAGTTCGGCGGGCGTGGCGGAGGTGAATTCGATTTCGTTTTCGCGGGCGTCGGCGGAGTAGCGGGCGGGGTTTCGGGTGAGGACGATTTTGAGTTGGTCGGGGCGGAGGTGGGAGGCGATCCAGTTTTTGGAGGTTTCGTAGGTGGCTGAGCCGAAAAGGAGGGTCTCGAACTGGAGGACGGTTTCGCGGAAATAGCGTTTGTCTTCGGGGGAAGTGAAACTGCTTCCGGGTTGATCGTGACGGGTGATGAAGCCATCGAGGGAGATGGCGGCGATGAGGATGATTTTCATTGCGGAAAGGGTTGTACGGCGGCGGGGAGAAGGGTAGAGAGGAGAAGGAGGGTTTTAACCACGGAATACACGGAATACACGGAATGGGTGGAAGCTGAGGCTCAGTTTTTAACCACGAATGGACACGAATAAACACTAATTGGGTGAGGGGATCCCGGGAGGTAGGATTTCGGGTTTTTTTGAGATTGATGGAGGGAGATTTGTGAATTGATAGACACGAATGGGAAGAAGGGAAATGAGGTGGGAATTTGTTAATTGGTGGGGTGGAGGCGGATTTTTAGGCGGAGGAGGCGGGTGGTGGTGGCGGTGAGGGGGACGGGGTCGTGGATGGTGATTTGTTCGTAGCCGTTGGGGAGGGGGGAGGTTTCGATTGGGGCGGTGAGGGGGTGCCAGGTGCCGGTGGCGGGATCGAGGAATTCGGGGATGAAATCGAGGTCGGTGGCGGCGGTGGGGCGGCGGAAGGTGAGGGTTAGATGGGGATTTTCGGTTTCGCGGTGGAGGGCGGTTTTGGGGAGGTTGGGGTGGGTGCGGGGAATGGTTTCGTCGAGCGGGAGGCCGAGGGCGTATTTGAGGAGATTCGGGAATCCGTCGGCGGAGGGAATGGCGGCGGGGGAGGGTTCGCTTCCCTGGGCGGCGAAGTAGTTTTGCCAGTTTTCGAAACGGTAGGGAGCGAAATGGATTTCGATGGGATCCGGGGAGATTGGATGGCCGTTGGTGGAGGAAACTTGGAGGCGGAGGGTGGCGGTTGTGGGGGTTGGATGGGGGAGGGGAATTAGGGTTATTTGTGCGGAGGATTCGCCGGCGGGGATGAGGAGGTTTTGCGGGAGCGGTTGGAAATCGGTTCCGGGTTGGGCGTCGC
>CAZJCL010000340.1:0-3284 GCA_964544025.1 uncultured Opitutales bacterium
CCGTATTCGAAGGTGGGGGTGAGGGATTGGCCGCTGATTTCGCGCATGCGTTTCATCGCTTCGGAATCGCTGCGAACGTCGCGGATGTCGAGTGGGACTTTGTGGCGGGAGAAGTAGGCGAGGGCGTCGTCGCACCAAGGGCATCCGGATTTGATGTAGAGTATCGGCCTTGATTTCATGGGCGGAGTGTAAAACATAAGGGAGGCGGAGGCAAGCGGTTGGCGTTTCGGCGGCGGGAGGTTTCGCGGTTTTTTTTGGCGTATGGATATTCATATCAAGGGGGCGAGGGAGCATAATCTGAAGAATCTGGAGCTGCGGTTGCCGCGGGGGAAGTTGACGGTGATTACGGGGGTGAGCGGCTCCGGGAAATCGTCGTTGGCGTTCGATACGATTTACGCGGAGGGTTACCGGAAATACATCGAGAGTTTGTCGACGAAGGCGCGGCAGATTTTGGAGCAGTTGAAGCGGCCGGATGTGGATTTTATTCACGGGCTTTCGCCGGTGGTGGCGATCGAGCAGCGGACGGGGGGCGGTTCGCCGCGGAGCACGATTGCTACGGTGACGGAGATCGCGGATTACGCGCGGTTGCTGTGGACGGTGGAGGGGGAGCGGTTTTGTCCGAAGGATGGGGGGCGGATCGAGAAGCGGTCGCTGGATGACAATGTGGCGCGGATTTTCGAGGAGCCGGCGGGGGCGCGGGTGGTTTTGCTGGCGCCGTTTTTGCGGGCGAAAACGTCGGTGTTGCGGGAGGAGTTGCCGCGATTGCGTCAGCGGGGATTTCAGCGGGTGCGGCTGGATGGGGAGATCCGGTCGCTGGACGAGCCGTTGTTGCCGGGGAAGGGAAACGCGGAGCATGCGGTGGAGATCGTGATCGACCGGATCGTGTTGGCGGAGGATCAGCGGAGCCGGGTGGCGGATTCGCTGGAGTTGGCGTTTCGGGAGGGCGGGAATCGGGCGGTGGCGCTGGTGCAGGAAGGGCGGGAGGGGCCGTGGCGGGAGATTGCGGTGAGCCAGGATTTGGCGTGTACGACGTGCGGCGATACTTTCGAGGCGCTGACGCCGCGGCATTTTTCGTTCAATCATTCGGAGGGGGCGTGTCCGAATTGCGGGGGGATTGGGCAGGAAATGCGGTTCGCGGAATCGCTGGTGGTGCCGGATCCGGGGAAAACGGTGCGGGGCGGGGCGATCAAGCCGTGGCGGATCGGCGGGAAGAAATTGATTATCCGGAACAACGCGGTGTTGAAGCAGCTGGCGGAGCAGTTGCCGTTTGATCCGGAGTTGCCGTGGCGGGATTTGCCGGAGGAGACGCGGGAGGTTATTTTGCGCGGGGGCGGGGAGCGGTTGTTTGAATTTAGACTGGGGCGGTCGAAGAAGGCGGTGGAGCCGGTGCCGTTTCGCGGGGTTTTGGCGGAGTTGGAGGAATCGAAGCGGACGACGAAGAGCGAGGGATTTCGGGCGCGGTTGACGACGTTTCAGACGGCGCAGCTTTGTTCGGTTTGCGGGGGCGGGCGGTTGAATCCGGTGAGCGCGAACGTGTTTTTGGCGGGGAAGAGTTTGCCGGAGTTTTTCGGGGCGGATATCGCGGAGGCGGCGGAATTCGCGCGGGTGGTGGAGGAGAGCGGGAGCGGGCGTCCGGAGGGAGTGGTGGAAGTGGTGACGGGGTTGCGGGAGCGGATCGGGTTTTTGCGGGAAGTGGGGTTGGATTATTTGTCGTTGCAGCGCGAATACGCGACGTTGAGTGGCGGGGAGGCGCAGCGGGTGCGGTTGGCGACGCAGTTGGGGACGGGGTTGGTGGGGGTGATTTATGTGTTGGACGAGCCGAGCATCGGGTTGCATCCGTGGGACAACGAGCGGCTTTTGCGGATGTTGACGGCGTTGCGGGATCGGGGGAATACGGTGCTGGTGGTGGAGCACGACGAGGAGACGATGCGGATCGCGGATCATTTGGTGGAGATCGGGCCGGGGGCGGGGCCGGAGGGGGGGCGTTTGCTTTTCGAGGGGAAGCCGGAGGATTGCGAGAAGGCGGCGGCGTCGCGGACGGGGCCGTTTTTGGCGGGGGAAATGTCGATCGTCGCGGAAGGGGAGCGGCTGCGGCCGACGGGGCGGTGGCTGACGATCGAGGGGGCGGCGGAGAACAATTTGCGGGAGATCGACGTGGCGTTTCCGGTGGGGTTGATGACGTGCGTGACGGGGGTTTCGGGGTCGGGGAAGAGCAGTTTGGTGAACGATGTTTTGGCGCGGGCGGCGGCGTTCAAGTTGAACCGGGCGAAGGCGATTCCGGGGCGTCATAAGCGGATTTTGGGGTGGGAGCATTTTAGCCGGGTGGTGGAGGTGGATCAGTCGCCGATCGGGAGAAGTCCGCGTTCGAATCCGGCGACGTATGTGAAGTTGTTCGATTTGTTGCGGGAGTTGTTTTCGCAGACGGCGTTGGCGCGGGTGCGGGGGTATCGTCCGGCGCGGTTCAGTTTCAATGTGCGGGGCGGGCGGTGCGAGCGGTGTCAGGGCGACGGGGCGATCAAATTGGATATGCAGTTTTTGGCGGACGCCTATACGGAGTGTCCGAGTTGCCGGGGGAAGCGGTATAACCGGGAGACGTTGGAGATTCTCTTTAAGGGACACAGCATCGCGGAGGTGCTCGATATGACGGTGCGGGAGGCGATGGAGTTGTTTCGGGCGATTCCGAAAATTGCGGAGAAGCTGGAGACGCTGGCGGCGGTGGGGCTGGATTATTTGAAACTGGGGCAGCCGGCACCGACGCTTTCGGGGGGAGAGGCGCAGCGGCTGAAGTTGTCGCTGGAGTTGTCGAAGCGGCAGCATGGGGAGACGCTTTATATATTGGACGAGCCGACGACCGGGTTGCACTGGATCGATATTCAGAAGCTGATGGATTTGCTTTTCCGGCTGCGGGACGCGGGGAACACGATTCTGATTATCGAGCACAATCTGGATGTGATCCGGTTGTGCGATTGGGTGGTGGATCTGGGGCCGGGAGGTGGACGGGAAGGGGGGCGGCTGGTTTTCGCGGGAACGCCGGAGGAGATTCGGACGTGTGAGGAATCGCGGACGGGGCGGGCTTTGGGGCGGGCGAATCGGGGTCGGAATGGCGGGATTTCGGCCGGGAAGGCGGCTTCGGAGAAAAAAACGAAGAAAGTGCAAAAAAGCTCTTGATCCGGATGCGAGGTGTGGCATGTTGATCGCTTCTCCGATGGCTTCGGCCTTTCAGGAGAAATGTTCTTTAGGAAAAGCCGGGTGCCGAGTGGACTTCGAACTTTAATTTCGAAGAA
>CAZJCL010000341.1:0-3282 GCA_964544025.1 uncultured Opitutales bacterium
CGCACCACCTCCAGCAACCGCTCCTCGTCCGTCTCCGGATTCCACTGCGGCCACCTCGGCCAACTCCCCGTCTTCACCGGTTTCCCACCCAAAATCGCAGCCGCCCCGCCGCCCCCCGTTTCCCCCCGCAAAATCCCCGGAGCCGCCCCCGCCCCCATCGCCAATCCCGCGCAAAGCAGCGCATTCCGTTTCACAAATTCCCGCCGAGAGTAGAGGTTTTTCTTCATTTCAAAGACAGCAAGTTCGATCCACCCCGGATCCGTTCACACAAAAATCACGCCCGCCATCCTGCAACACGCCCCCTCTCCACGCAACCACTTCCCACCAAACCCAATCCCTCAACCACTAATGAACACGAATAAACACGAATCAGCGGCGCAAAAAAACCCGTTCCTCCCCACCTCATCTCCCCACAAACATTCGTGTTGATTCGTGTCCATTGCTTCGCCATCTCCGCTACCGCTCCGTCGTGGTTGAAAACCGAGCCCAAGTTTCCGTGTATTCCGTGTATTCCGTGGTTAAAAAAAACCAGAACCCAAGCTCCCGCCGTCCCAGTTCCGTTTCCCCAGCTTCCGCGTCTTCCACTTTATCTCACACCGGCACATCCGCCCGACCGAAAACCGCCGAAGCATACTTCTCCACCGTAAACGGCTGCAAATCCTCCGGCTGTTCCCCCAGCCCCAAAAAGAAAATCGGCAACTTCAACTCCCGGTAAATCCCCACCAACGCCCCGCCGCGGCTCGTCCCATCCAGCTTCGTCACAATCAACCCGTCCAACCCGAACGACTTGTGAAACACCTTCGCCTGCTCGATCGAGTTCGACCCCAAACTCCCATCCACCACCAGCAACGAATAATGCGGCGCCGTCGCGTCGTGTTTCTGCAACACCCGCTTAATCTTCGCCAGCTCCTCCATCAAATTGCTCTTCGTGTGCAACCGCCCCGCCGTGTCGATCAACAGATAATCCTTCCCCCGCTTCTTCGCCGCCTGCCAAGCGTCAAAGGCCACCGCCGCCGCGTCCGCCCCGTGATGACTCGCCACCAGCTCAATCTCCAGCCGCTGCGACCAGCTCTTGATCTGCTCGTTCGCCGCCGCCCGAAACGTGTCGCACGCCGCCAAAATCACCTCTTTCCCCCCGCCCCGCAAATGATGGGCCAACTTCGCGCAAGTCGTCGTCTTCCCCGACCCGTTCACCCCGATCAGACAAATCACCGTCGGTGATTCGGCCGCGGGCGAAATCGTTCCCTCCGCCCCCTGAAGCACCCGCTTCAACACCGTCGCCCCAATCGTCCTTACATCCTGCCCGCGCAACTCCTTTTCCCGCGCCGCCTTCTTCACCTCGTCCACGATCTCCGAAGTCGTCTCCACCCCGAAATCCGCCCCGTAAAGCGCCTCCTCCAACTGCTCGACCGAAGTCGCCTCCAGCCGTCCCGCCCCGAAGAGCCCCAAACTCGAAGCCCAGATATCCTGACTCGTCTTCGAGAACCCGTCCTTGAATTTCTTGAAAAAACCGCGCATCGAAAATCGCCCTAAAATTCAATCCGTCGCCGCCTGCCGCAACGGCCGGTCCAGCCCGTCCTTCAAACGGTCGAGCACCCCGTTGATAAACCGCTTCGAATCCGCGCTCGAAAACGTCTTCCCCAACTCGATCGCCTCGTTGATCGACACAATCGGCGGAATGTCCTTCCGGAACAAAATCTCGTAAACCGCCAGCCGCAAAATCGCCAAATCCACCTTCGCAATCCGCTTGAAATCCCAGTTCTTCGCCAACGAACGAATCTTCTCGTCCACCGCCGTCTGATTCTCGATCACCCCAAAAATCAGCTCCTCGCCAAACGAATAATAATCGCGCTCCCGGTCCTTCCCCTCGAAAAACATCCGGACCGCCTCCATCAGATTGTCCGCCGGATTCACGTCCCAGATATAAAGAAACTGAATCGCCGCGATCCGCGATTCCCGCCGCCGCGAAACGTTACTGTTGCTCATACGATTCCAGCCTCCCTTTCCGCAATGCCGCCATCTCCAACGCGCACTGGGCAAACTCCCGGCCGCGATCCAGCGCCCCCGAAGCCCGCGCCGCCGCCTGCTCCCGGTTCTCCGCCACCACTATCCCGTTGATCACCGGCAACCCCTGATTCAGCGCCACCATCTGCAACGCGTCGCTCACGCTCTGGGCGATATGCTCGTAATGACTCGTCTCCCCCCGGATCAACACCCCAAGCCCGATCCCCGCGTCAAAATCCCCGGTCTCGAAGCCAAGCTGAATCGCATAAGGCACCTCGTTCGACCCCGGCACCCGCAACACCGTCACCGAATCCTCCGGCACGCCCGCCCCCGCAAGCCCCTGCACGGTGCTCCGCAACAACGAGTCGACCAAGTCGCTATTATAACGCGCGGCCACCACAAGAAACCGAAAACTGGCGCCGTCCACCGATTGCGCGGCTGGTTTTTCAAAACTCATAACAAAAAACGAAACTGCGGCGATTCCCAGCCAACTCGCGCGGAAATCGCGATTAAAATCCCTGGAGCGGCTCCTCAAAACCCGTCGCGATTCCCAACCGCGACCCCGATGCCAATAACTCCCGAAACGGAAGAGGATCAATCAACCCCACCTCCCCCCGAAAAACAAGCGGAAACCGCCCCCTCCCATCGCTTCCAAAGCCCAACCCCATCCCTCAAGCCAATAGCAAAGCCCTCAGCCCATTCCCCAAACGCCACAAAACCGCCGAACCGCCTCACTCCCCGCTTTCCCCATCCGCAGAACGAAACGTTCCGCCCGGTTCGTAAACCAGCGGAAACTCCCCAAGACGCCTGATCGAATCCAAAGCCAAATCGACATCGAGTTCAGGCCACCGCAGATGCCCCGGTCCTTCCTCCACCACAGCGAAAATCTTCTGAATCGGCGCATGTAAAAACCAAGGAAAATCCTCATACGCCAAAAAATACTCCCTCCCCCGATACAAAATCCAAATACCGAAAGCCGATATATCAGTAACCTCAGGCCCGAAAGTGCTCGATCCAACGCTTGCGTATTTCATCCGCTTTTTCCTCCACGCTTCTCTTCAACCCTCTTTTCGGCCCGCTCAAGCTGCCTCCTAGAACGATCGCCTGTCAAAATACGCGAACCCCCGCCCCCAACACAATCCGATCCCCCCACCGCATCGCCCCCCAATAACCAATAACCAATAACAAATAACCAATAACTCCCCTTCCCACCTTCCCACCTTCCACCTTCCCACTTTCCAACTCCCCCAAAACCTGCTTCAATTTCCCCCATGAAGA
>CAZJCL010000342.1:0-3274 GCA_964544025.1 uncultured Opitutales bacterium
CCGGGCGGGCCGGGAGGCGTTTTGCGAAATTCAGATGGGAAGAATTCTTATTCTTCCGGGCGGGTCTTGCGGAGGCCTTGGACGCGATCGCCTTCCTTCCATTGTCCGCGCTTGCGGAGAAGCTCGACGCGTTCGAAGCGTTTTAGCACCGTCCGTTTGGAACTGGAGGCGGTGGCAAGACTTTTGAAGCTGTTGTGCTGGGACATGTTATGCGTCTGGTAAAGTGTTGTCGAAATTTGTGAAACCGATCAGCTTGCCGCGTTTTGGGCCCAGAGCAAGTATTTTTCGGAAACTTTTTCCGCTTTCACCACGATCCATTGCGGGGTTTCGTATGGGTGATTCGACTGGATCCAGCGGGCGAGGGAATCGGCTTGTTCGGGGAGGAGTTTGAAGGTGACGCGGAATTCTTCGTCGCGCTGAATTCCGTCTTCCCAGCGGTAAATGGAGACGATGGGGCCGTCGATTTGGGCGCAGGCGGCGAGGCGTTCGTTGATGGCTCCGAAGGCGAGGTTTTCGGCGTCGGAGCGGGTGGGGATGGTGGTCCAGGCGATTAGCATGAGGAGAGTTTATGGGCGAGGGCGGGAGTTTCAAGCGTCGGGGGCGCTGTCCCAGATTCCTTTTTCTTCCACGTGTTCCGGGAGATATGGTTCGACATGGACGAGGACGTTGAGGACTTCGGGGTGGGTTTTCATGATGTTTTGTTTCACTTCGCGGGCGATTTTGTGTCCGGCGTCGACGGTGATTTCGGGGTCGACGAGGAGGTGGAGGTCGACCTCGATGAAATCTCCCAACCGGCGGGCGCGGAAGGCGTGGTAGGCGAGGGCACCGGGGGTGGCGAGGATGTGTTCGCGGAGATCGTCGAGGGTTTCCGGGGCGGGAGCGGCGTCGAGGAGATCGCTGATGCCCCGCCAGGTCATCCGGATGGCTTCGATGCCGAGATAGCCGCCGAGGGCGATGCCGGCGAGGGTGTCGACGATGGCGAATTTTTCGCCGCCGAGCATGGCGATGGCGATTCCGATGGCGGCGAGGACGGAGGTGATGCTGTCGGTCCGGTGGTTCCAGGCGTTGACCATCAGCATGTGGGACTTGATTTCGCGGGCGATGTCGCGGGTCCGGAAGTAAATCCATTCTTTGGCGGCGAGGGAAATGAGTGCGCAGAAGAGCGCGGGGGCGGATGGGGGGACGGCGGTTTTATTGCCGAGGGCGGCGATGCCGTCGATGATCAGGACGAGGCAGAAAAGGAGGATGCTGGCGCCGATGCCGACGGTGACGAGGGTGCCGATTTTGTGGTGTCCGTAATGGTGTTGTTCGTCGGAAGGGCGGGCGGCGAAATTGAAACCGGCGAGGACAGCGACGTCGGCGACGAGATCGGTGAAGCCGTGGAGGCCGTCGGCGACGAGGACGCGGGAGTTTGCCCAGAAGCCGACGGCGCATTTGGCGATGCCGAGTGCGAGGTTGAGCCATAAGCTCACCCACGTGATTTTTTCTCCTGGAGCGAAGCGCGACATTTTTGAAGTTAGAATGATGAAGTTAGAATGATGAAGTGGGAAGAGTAGAAAGCGTGGGAAGTTGTGGAAAGGCTTGGCGGGGAGGGGCGGGTGGTTACACTTTTTCGTTTATGTCTTCGGAAATTCTTTTGGGGGTGAATATCGACCATTGCGCGACGGTGCGGCAGGCGCGGTACCGGGATTACGACCGGTCGTGCGGGCAGATGGTGGAGCCGGATCCGGTGGCGCTGGCGCTGGAGGCGGAGCGGGCGGGGGCGGACGGGATTACGGTGCATTTGCGGGAGGATCGGCGTCATATCCAGGATCGGGATGTGTGGCGGTTGCGGGAGTCGATCGGGACGCGTTTGAACTTGGAGATGGCTTGCACGGACGAGATGGCGGAGTTTGCGGCGAAATTGCGTCCGGAAACGGTTTGTCTGGTGCCGGAAAGCCGGTTGGAAGTGACGACGGAAGGGGGGCTGGACGTGGCGGGGAATTTGGACCGGGTGCGGGCGGTGGTGGAGGCGATGCTGGAGGAGGGGATCGCGGTGAGTTTGTTTATCGATGCGGATCCGCGGCAGATCGAGGCGGCGGCGGAGTTGCGGAGTCCGTTGGTGGAGTTGCATACGGGGGCGTACGCGAACGGGTATTATGGGCCGGAGCGGGGGGAGGAATTTGAGAAATTGCGTCGGGGGGCGGAGTTGGCGCATGAGGCGGGAATCGTGGTGAACGCGGGGCATGGAATTAATTATACGAACATCGCGGAGATCCGGACTTTGCCGTGGTTGCATGAGTTGAATATTGGGCACAGCATTGTGAGCCGGGCGTTGTTTGGCGGAATCGGGGAGGCGGTGCGGGAAATGAAAGCGAGGATGAACGGACGATGAAACTGGATTTGACGCCGGGTGGTTTTGTGGTGGGGCTGGGGTCGGATATCGTCGATGTGGAGCGGATCCGGCGGGTTTGGGAGCGGCAGGGGGAGCGGTTTTCGAAGCGGGTTTTTACGGAGGAGGAGTTGGAGTATTGTTTGTCGATGAAGTTTCCGCACAAGCATTTGGCGGCGCGGTTCGCGGCGAAGGAGGCGGTATCGAAAGCGTTTACGACGGGGATCGGGGCCAAGCTGGGGTGGAAATCGGTTTCGATTTATAAAGGGGAACGGCAGGAACCGTTGGTGCGGTTGGACGAGTTTGGGGAGGCGCTTTTGGCGGAAGTCGGGGGGACGAGCGTTTGGGTGACGCTGTCGCATACGGATACGCTGGCGCAGGCGGTGGCGCTGGTTTTGCGGGACGAGAAGGCGGAGGAGCGATGAGCGCGGCGGGGCATCCGGTGTTGAGTTGCGCGGAGGCGGTGGCGCTGGAGAAGCGGGTTTTGCGGGGCGGGGTGGAGGCGGAGTGGGGGGCGATGCGGCGGGCGGGGGCGGCGTTGGCGGCGGCGGTTTTGGAGGATTATCGGGAGATCGGGCGGTTGCGGGAGGATTGCCGGGTGCTGATTTTGGCGGGGAAAGGGCATAACGCGGGGGACGCGTTTTTGGCGGCGGCGGAGATTTTGCGGGAGAAGCGGCGGGCGACGGCGGAGGTTTGTTTTGTGTTGGGGGAGGAGGCGTTGGTGCCGTTGGCGGGGCGGGCGTGGGAGGTTTTGCGGGAGGCGGGGGGCGAGCGGGTTTTGGGGTTTTCGGCGGGGGAAACGGGGGTGTGGGAGAAGTTGCGGGAACGGTGTGGCGGGCGGTTCGCGGTCTGTTTCGACGGGATTTTCGGGATGAATTTTCGGCCGCCGTTGCGGGGGGCGGC
>CAZJCL010000343.1:0-3263 GCA_964544025.1 uncultured Opitutales bacterium
GGATTCAGAATCCGGCGGTGGAGTTCGCGGGAAAAGATATCGACCGGCTTCGCGGGTCTCGGGGGCAACTCACGCTCTCGGTGGAAGTTCCGGCGACGGGCGAAACGATTTGGTGGGTTTTCCACTTTGGCGAAAAACCGCCTGTTTCGGCGGTGGCGGAAGGCGGTCGGGCGTTGATCGTGGACGGTCGGCGTTTCGGATGATCTCCGTTTTTTAATTATTTAATTTTTTTGATTATGTATTTCTCACTCGAAGATTTCTTCTTCCGCTTTCGGAGAACCGCGGCCGCCGTTGCCGCCGTGGCGTTTGGCTTCGCCTCCGGATTCGCGGAAACCGGCGACGGACCGGCGATGGCCGAGTCGGACGCGGGTCAACCAATTCTGCTGAACGAAAACAGCAGTTGGTGCTGGTTTCAGGATGAGCGGGCGATTCTCGACGGCGGCCGGCTTTTGTTTTCCGGAGTCGACAACGCTGGTGCGATCACCGTCACCGCTTACGATTTCGAGACGAAGGAAGCGCAGACTTCCGCCATGAATTCGGACCGGTTCAAGGCGGACGATCACAACGCGGGCGCGCTGCTCGTGCGACCGGACGGCCGCTACCTTTGCGTGTATGCGGGACATAATCACGAGCGAAAAATCCGCTACCGGATTTCCGCCGAGCCGGGCAATCCTTACGAATGGGAGCCGGAACAGATTCTCGATGTGCATGCGCGTGTCACGTATTCGAATGTTTACCGCCTCGCGGATTCCGGAATCACCTATAATTTCTTCCGGGCGAGGGTGAACGGTTATCCATATTTGCCGCATTATATGATCTCGAAGGACGACGGGTCGACTTGGGAAGATGGCGGTATGTTATTTAGCCGCGATGATGGGATTCCGTATGTTCGCTATACTTCCAATAACATAGATCAGATACACTTCACCACGACCGAAAGCCATCCGCGTTTCCATAACAACAACATCTATCACGCTTACATCAAGGACGGCGCTTTGCATACTTCCGACGGAACCCGCATCGGACCGCTGAGCACGGAAGCGGCGTCGGAAATCACTCCGGCGGATTTTACGCTGATTTATGAAGTGCAAGGTGAGGAAGCGGCGTGGACGAGCGATATCGCTCTCGATAAGCGAGGGCGTCCGTACATGGCGTTTTCGGTTTCGAAGCATCCGATCCGCCAGGAGAACGATCCGGAAGCGGGGATGGATCTGCGATATCATTACGCTCGTTGGGATGGCGAAACTTGGAAGCAACAGGAAATCGCCTACGCCGGCTCGCGGCTGTATCCGGCCGAGCAGGATTACAGCGGTTTGATCACGCTACATCCCGGCGATCCCGATATCGTTTACATTTCGGCCGACGTCGATCCGGTCACGAACGAGCCGCTCCTGACCGACGGCGAGCGCCGCTACGAAATTTTCCGCGGCAACCGGAATCCGGAAACCGATACATGGAAGTGGACGCCAATCACCCGAAATTCCCAAAAGGACAACATCCGGCCGATCATCGTCTCCGAAGGCGACCGCACCGTCGTGATGTGGCTCTACGGCCGCTACACCACCTACCGCGATTACGACCTGCAAGTCTGGGCGCTGATCAACCCGTAGGATTTGCCACCTGAAGCCGGAGGTTTAAAAGCCTGCGGCTCCTTCTCGGGAACTATTTCCGAATTACAAAGCCAACGGAACCGTGAATAATACCTTGGTTCCGTGACCTGGACGACTTTCGAAATCGATCGTTCCTCCGATCTTTTGAATCCGATCGACGACGCTTTCGATACCGAGACTGGTATCGCCTGGTGCTCGGTTGCCTATATCAGATTCCGTAAAACCTATGCCGCGATCCTCGATCTCAAAGGTCCATGTTTTATCGCCTTCGTTGTTGATTCTTACCCACGCTTGGTTCGTCTCGGCGTGTTTCACGATATTGAACAGCAATTCCCGCACGGCGTCGTAAACCATCTTCCGTAATGAAACGGTTTCGAGGGTGCTTTCCGGGGGAACCTGTAAATCAACGGTCACGACGAGATTGTAACGTTGCTGAAACAACTCTGCCAACCATTGGATGGCAGCGGGAAAAGGCTGAGCATCGAGAACCGCCGGGTAAAGATCCGCGCTGAGTTGCCGGGAAACCGTTAGCATATGATCCAGGAAAGAGGCAGCCTCTTTCAAAGCCGGGACGGCTGGGGAAACATCCTGCATTCCCGCCTGCAACTTCATCCTTGTAGCGACAAGAATCTGTTGAAAGTCGTCATGAAGAGTCTGGGCGATTCGCTGGCGTTCCTGATGTTCGGCTTTCGCCAGTCTCAGGACCAACTCGCGGAGTTCTCTCTTTTGCCGCGCAACCTGTTTTTCCAGTTTGGTGTTCGCCGCCTCCAGGCGAGCCTCCGTCATCTCATTGAAAGCCTCGACTGCACTGCCGATCGCCCGGTCGAGAATGGCGACCAAAACGGCCGACTGGCGATAGGTTAGGCGCTCTTTCATTGTCTCGCCCAAATGCTCCAAAACTACTCCGTGCAGAATTTCGTAGTCTTTGACCAGATTCACGATGTTCCACCCGAAATGCGCCCGTTGTTGCCCGTGGTCCCGGGCGATTTCGATAGCCTCGGTAAATGCTTCGGGGCTTTGCGCGCACAACCTGAGGCCAATCACCTTAAGCATATCGTGCAAATCGTTCATGACTTCCTTACGGTCCTTTTGGGAAGCATGAACCTGTTCGGCATCGGCCCGCTGAAACCAACGCTCCATGATCTTCCATCCGTCCCGCTGGAGAAGTTCGCCCATGTGAAAAAGTTCCTCTTCGTAGGGAGGTTCTCCTGCTCCTGAAATAGCGGTGGGCGGATTTTGTCGTTGTGGCATATTGTTGGCCTTTACCTCGAAATGGTTCGATGGAACCGGCGAATATACTCTCTCACACCACACGCAATTCAGCCAGTCGAACTTCCCTTGGGGGAACGGCCAGCGACGTCTGGTTGATCGCGAGTCCAAATTCCCCGTCCTCTAATTGCAGTTCAAACGCATCCACAAGATCGACTTGGTTCATCTGAGAGGCGTGGCCGGTGAGGGATCGATGGCAATAAATTGATCAAAATTGGCAGCGGCTTCATCTGTTAATACGCAGAAAAAAGGGCTCTCGGATACTGCGTGTATGGCGACGTGGCCGCATCGGTGTCGGCCCGAAGATGGTTTTTCGTCCCGATCGGCTGGTTTTGCTTTTTAGAACGAGTGGACTACTTTAGCCGACGAGGTGGAATGTGCGTT
>CAZJCL010000344.1:0-3252 GCA_964544025.1 uncultured Opitutales bacterium
TCTTCCAAAAGAGGAACCGGGCCTTCTTGTGTACGCGTTGCGCGAGGGACGGTCGGACGGGAGACAGTGGAGGAAGGGCGGGGTCATCGGCGAAGCGCCGATGCTACGAAGGGAAGGAATATAGGGGGAAAGGGAGGAGGAGGGATTGTTGTGGGAATCGAGTGCGTGTTATCGTGGTTGCACTTTATAGGGTGGGATTTGTTGGGTCTTCGCTGAGGGTGAGTTCTACCATGAGGTCGCTTGCGATTTGTTCCAGTTCGGCGCGTAATTCGGGGAGCGGAGCGGTTGAGGGGAGGCGGATTCGGGCGCGGGCATGAAATAATAAGGCACCGGACATCGGCGCGGTTTGGCGTTCGGTTGAGAGTTCCTCGATGTTTACCGCGTGCCGGGAAAATGCTTTGGAAATGGCTTTCAATATTCCCGGACGGTCGGAGCCGAGGATTTCCGCGTGAACGAGTTGGGCTGCCGGTGGTTCGACGGAAATGTTCTCGGAGACCGCGTGTGCGATTAATGCGCCGCCTTCGAGGTTTCGAAGAGCCGTGTTTAACGCGCTCGCTTTTTCTTCGGGAACCTCCACGCGCAAAACCCCGGTGAACTGCCCGCCGAGGCGGACCAACCGGCTCTCCAGCCAGTTTCCTCCGTGATCGGCCACACAAGCGGCTATTTGGGCAACCAGTCCCGGTTTATCGGGGCCTATAACAGTCAGGATCAGTGTATTCGCCATGCGGAGATTAAATCGGTGCGGGGCGAGGGTGAGAAGTTCTTTTTTCCGAATTACGGGAATCGGTTAATCGATGATCGGAGCGAATTGGAGGAGTTGGAGGGGGAGGGTGGAGGTTTCGCGGGCTTTTTTTAGGTCGATGGAGAAGGTGAGGGTCCAGTCGTTTAGGTCTTGGGTGTCGATGAGGGTTTGGTCGATGATCCAGCGGGCGGGTTCTTCGCGGATGTGGGTGTTCTTTATGTTGCGGGCTTCGGGGTCGAGGCGGATGCGTTCGTGGTCGGCGAAATAGGTTTCGGCGAGACGGGCGAGGCGGTCGGCGGTCCAAGGTTCGTTATCGACGTCGGTGATAGGGTCGAGATCCGCGAGGGTTTGTTCGAAATCGCGGCGGGCGAAGGCGGCGAGGCGGTGGAAGATGGCGGCGCGGATTTGGGAGGTGAATTGGCGGCGGTCGCGGGTGATGTCGCGGGGAGCGGGCGGCCGGGGTGAGGTTTCGCCGGGTTCGGCGGGGCGGTAGTCGGGATCGCGGAGGCGTTCCCATTCTTCGAGGAGGCTGGAGTCGATGTTGCGGATGAGTTCGCCGAGGTAGTTTTCGATTTCGAGGACGGCGTCGGTTTTGGCGTTTTCGGGGACGGTTTGGGCGAGGGCTTTGTAAACGCCGGAGAGGTGGCGGAGGAGAATGCCTTCGCTGCGCTGGAGGCCGTAGTCGCGGATGTAGTCTTCGAACGACATCCAGCGTTCGAACATTTCGCGGGCGATGGATTTGGGCTGGATGTTGTTTTCGCCGACCCACGGGTGTTTGGCGGCGAAGGCGTTGAAGGTTTCGTAAATGAATTCGCGGCGGGGTTTGGGGTATTCGACGAGGTCGAGCTGGGCCATGCGTTGTTCGTATTCGACGCCTTCGGCGCGGAGCTGGGCCATGCGGTCGGATTTGGCGCGGTTGAGCTGGGCGCGGAGGATGACTTCGGGATTTTCGACGATGGATTCGACGAGGGTGAGAACGTCGAGGGGGAAATCGGGATCTTCGGGGTCGAGGAGCGGGAGGGTGTCGATGAGGTAGAGGGAGAGGGTTTGGTGGAGGGAGAAATCCTGCTGGAGGTCGGCGTTGACGCGGAGGCGGCTTTTGGTTTCGCCGGGTTGGCGGGGGAGGATTTCGACGATGCCGCGTTCGAGGAGGGAGCGGAAAAGTTGCCAGGCGCGTCGGAGATGGGCGCGTTGGTTGATGGGGGATTCGTGGCTGTCGCGGATGAGGTTTTGCATGGCGCGGCAGCCGTCGCCGGGGCGGGAAAGGACTTGGAGGAGGAGGCCGTGGGTGATTTGGAAACTGGAGGTGAGCGGCTCGGGTTGGGAATCGATAAGGCGGCGGTAGGTGTTGGCGTCCCAGGAGATAAAGCCTTTGGGGGGAGTTTTGCGGACGAGTTTTTTGCGTTTGGCGGGATTGGCGGCGGCTTTTTCTTCGAGGATTTTGTTTTCGATGAAATGGGCGGGGGCCTGGGCGACGACCCAGCCGCGGTCGTCGTAGCCTTTGCGACCGGCGCGGCCGCAGATTTGCTGGAAATCGCGGATGCTGAGGATGCGGCTTTTCTCGCCGTCGTATTTGCTGAGCTGGGTGAGGAGGACGGTGCGGATCGGGACGTTGACGCCGACGCCGAGGGTATCGGTGCCGCAGATGAGTTTGAGGAGGCCTTGTTGGGCGAGTTTTTCGACGAGGATGCGGTATTTGGGGAGAAGGCCGGCGTGGTGGAGGCCGATGCCTTGGCGGAGGAGGCGTTTCATTTCGGCGCCGTAGGGGCTGGAGAAGCGGAAATCGTCGAGGGCGCGGGAGATTTGTTCGCGTTCCTCGCGGGTGGAAATGTTGAGGCTGGTGAAGCTTTGGGCGTTTTCGGCGGCTTCGCGTTGGGTGAAATGGACGACGTAGATCGGGGCTTTTCCGGACTCGGCGAGAGATTCGATGGTTTTGTCGAGCGGAGTTTCGGAGTAGGTGAAATCGAGGGGGACGGGGCGTTCGGTGGATTGGACGATGGCGGTGGGAGCGCCGGTGAGGCGGGTGAGGCGGTCGGAGAAAACGGAGAGGCTGCCCATGGTGGCGGACATGAGGAGGAAGCGGGCCTGGGGGAGAGTGAGGAGGGGAATTTGCCAGGAGCCGCCGCGTTCGCGGTCGGAATAGTAGTGGAATTCGTCCTGGATGACGTCGTGGACGGGGGCGGCGGAACCTTCGGCGGCGGCGATGTTGGCGAGGATTTCGGAGGTGCAGCAGAGGATGGGGGCGCCGCGGTTGACGGAGGCGTCGCCGGTGGTCATGCCGACGTTTTCGGGTCCGAAGTCGCGGCAGAGGGCGAGGAATTTTTCGTTAACGAGGGCTTTGATGGGGCAGGTGTAAACGGAGCGGCGGCCGAGGGCGGCGGATTTGAAGTGCATCGCGGTGGCGACGAGGGATTTTCCGGAGCCGGTGGGGGTGTTGAGGATGACGTTTTGTCCGTCGAAGATGGCGAGAATGGCTTCTTCCTGGGCGGGGTAGAGATCGATGCCGGCGC
>CAZJCL010000345.1:0-1155 GCA_964544025.1 uncultured Opitutales bacterium
TGGAACGAAGCTTTCCGCACCGCCAGAGATACCGTCTCGCGAAACTACCTCACCGCCTTCCTCCTCACCTATTACTTCTACCACCTCGACGGCGAAAACGACGCCGCCCGCATCCGCCGCTACCTCGCCTCCATCCGCAACGGCCTTCCTCAAGCCGAAGCCGCCGAAACCCATCTCCTCGACGGCCGCACCATCGCCGAACTCGAAAACGACATGATCCGCGCCTACGGCCGCCAGCGCATCAAAATAAACACTCCCCGTTGAAACATCTCCTCAATTCCCGCGTCTTCATCATTATCCGTATTCACATTTTCTCGTCATGAAACATCGATTCACCGCCATTTTCGCCCTCGCGCTCCTCGCCGCCTCCACCCTCTCCGGATCGGAAATCCCTTCCGAAATCCGCGCTGTCACGGTCTACCCCGACCGCGCCGTCGTCACCCGCGCCGCCACCACCGAGCTTCCCGCCGGCACGCACGAACTCGTTTTCACCGGCCTCCCCCTCGGTCTCCTGCCCGAATCGATTCAAATCGACGCCACCGCCAGCCAACCCGTTTCGCTCCTCGACGTCCGTTCCGAAACCCGCCACACCACGCCCGAAGCGATCGACCGGCTCGCCCCGCTCGTGGAAGAACAGGAAAACCTCGAAGAACAACTCGCGGAAATCGACATCCTCCTCACCACACTGCGCCAGCAAACCGAATTCATTACCAAATCGGAAAACGCCGTCACCGCCCCCCGCACCGAAGGCGAACTTCCGACCCCCGATCAACTCGCCGCCTTTTCTCAACACTTTCACGAATCCCGCTTAAAACTGCTTCCCGAAATCCGCGCCCAGGAAAAAGCCCGGGAGAAAATCGACGAACGCCTCCAGGCCGTCAAAAAACAGATCGCCGAAACCCGCGGCGCCGAACGCACCGAAACCCGCGCCGCCATCGTCCGCGTCGAAACCGCGAATCCCGCCACCGCCGAATTCACCCTTTCCTATGCCATCATGAACGCCGGCTGGACCCCCGCCTACAACGTCCGGGTCAATTCCGCCGCCAAGGAAATCCAGCTCGATTACCAAGGCTTGATCACCCAACGAACCGGCGAAGACTGGAGCAACGTCGCCCTCACCCTCTCCACCGCCCGCCCCTCCCTCGGCGGCACCCC
>CAZJCL010000345.1:1255-3237 GCA_964544025.1 uncultured Opitutales bacterium
CCGCAACAGGAATTCGACCTTCCGCTCGGCATCGACGAAGCCATCTCCATCGAACGCGAACTCCTCGGGCGCTTCGTGGAAGAACGCGGCATCATCAACAAAACCACCCGCACCCGCTTCGAGTTCCTGACCAAGATCGTCAACCGCCGCTCCACCGCCGAAACCATCGTGATCAAAGACCAGGTTCCGGTTTCCCAACACGAAGAAATCACCGTCCACCTCATCGAACTCTCCGGCGGCCAACCCGAAGAAAACGAACCCGGAATCTACCGTTGGACAATCGCCCTCGCCCCCAACGAAGAAATCCACCTCCCCCTAACCTTCGCCGTCGACCACCCCGTCGGCCTAAACATCACCGGCCTCTGACTTCCCCCAAAGTCCCCCGAAATCAGCACCAACCGCGAACCCAACGCTTCAACGTCGGGTTCCTCTCGGTAAAGTTGCACTCCGTCCTGGAAACGCACCACGAAACAAACTTCAACGCTCCAAAATTGGACGACCCTCCAATGACATAAATTCAACTCTGCCCCGGAGGGGCAACTGACAATAGCCCAACGCTTCAGCGTTGGGTTCGCCCCAAACCACAAACCCCAGTCCCGAAGGGACGGCTGAAACGTCAGAAACGGAGCGCGATAGGACGCACGCCCATCTGGCCCTGATAACCATGTCTTGCCGTTCTCCGCACCCGCCCCGGTTCGCACGTCACCTCCTCCAACAACCTTGCACCTCTCCCAACCGCACTCCGCCCCGGAGGGGCACCACGAAAATAGCCCAACGCTTCAGCGTTGGGTTCGGTCGTCATAATCAACACCAGTTTCGAAATATCGACCTGAAACCCGCAGCCTCCGCACTCCGCCCCTCGCAAACCGTGAATAACGCGCACTTCGCCCCGGAGGGGCACCACGAAAATAGCCCAACGCTTCAGCGTTGGGTTCGCCCGAAACCACCAACACCAGTCCCGAAGGGACGACTGAGCCCCCACTGCACGCCCATTCCTCCATTCACCACCGCCCCGCCGCCGACCTCGAAATCCGTACAAGAAAAGGCCGGTCGCCTACCCCTAAACGACCGGCCAGCTGCTTTCTTTCTTAGTTACCCCAAAACCCCTGCTAAGCAGGGGAAATTTGTAATGCTTCTAACAAACCACATGCCGCCGGGAATTCAAGCTCTTTTTCGAAAATTTCCGAATTTATTTCGGCCAAACCCCGGCGACGGTTTCACGAAGCATTCCCGCTCTTAATACCGGTAATGCTCCGGCTTGTAAGGCCCGTCCGCGTCCACACCGATATATTCGGCTTGCTCGGGCGTCAGTCGCGTCAGTTTCACCCCGATCTTCTCCAGGTGCAACCGCGCCACTTCCTCATCGAGCTTCTTCGACAACCGATAAACCCCCGGCTCGTACGTCTCCCGATTTTCCCAGAGATCGAGTTGCGCCAACGTCTGATTCGTGAACGAGTTCGACATCACGAACGACGGATGCCCCGTCGCGCAACCAAGATTCACCAACCGGCCTTCCGCCAGCAAGATAATCGAATGCCCGTCCACGAACGTGTATTGATCCACCTGCGGCTTCACGGTCACTTTCTTCACGCCCGGTTCTTCTTCCAGCTGGCTCACCTGGATCTCGTTGTCGAAATGCCCGATGTTGCAGACGATCGCCTGATCCTTCATCCGGCGCATGTGCTCCAACGTGATCACGTCCTTGTTGCCGGTCGTGGTCACATAAATATCGCCGCGCCCGAGCGTGTCCTCGACCGTCGTCACTTCGTAACCCTCCATCGCCGCCTGCAACGCGCAAACCGGATCGATTTCCGTGATGATCACCCGCGCCCCGAGCCCGCGCAAGCTCTGCGCCGATCCCTTGCCGACGTCACCATAACCGCAAACCACGCAAACCTTGCCCGCCACCATCACATCCGTGGCCCGCTTGATTCCGTCCGCGAGCGATTCCCGGCAACCGTAGAAATTGTCGAACTTCGACT
>CAZJCL010000346.1:0-3237 GCA_964544025.1 uncultured Opitutales bacterium
ATTCATCCAGCCCGCCGGAAGCGCATCCGGCTCGACGGCTCCCGCCCAGTCTTCGTTGAAGAAAATTTCTTCGCCAAGCGTAACCGAAAAACTCTCGAACAGCGTCCCCTCATTCACAGGATTCCATTCAGCCGTGCCTTCCGGAAAATCAGCCTGCGCCCAAGTGCCGAATCCCGCTCGGCCAAAACCGAGTTCGTCCACAATTGTAAACTCCCGATGGCCCGAACTCGCCGTCTCCCAATCGTTCTTCGTGGCGTCCCAACCGGAAACTGCGATCTGTATATTACCGTCAACCGGAGTGAACCGAACCCGCATTCTCTTGTAACCATTGGTATCGAGCGGATCGGAACCCGGATTCACAAACGGCTGCAAATCGCCGTAATGCCCGTTGATCCGGCTCTGAATCGTAATCCCACGCATCGGGCGCGTCGGCGTTGGCGTCGACGGAGTTTCCCCAGCGATGGAAACGCGATACCAGTTCAACTCATCCTGATAGCGAAAAAAGAACGTGTTGCCGTCGTTGTCGCCAGCCGAGAACACCGTCTCCACCGTCGCGTCATTCCACGCTTCCGGCCAACTGTCCTCGCGAACAATCATTCGCGGACCGTCAAAACTCACGTTATCGACTACCCCAACCAAAACGCCCTCCGGATGAAACGGATCCTCTGCGCTGCGATTGTCGTTGCTTCCTTCCCACACGCCGCGAAAACCGCTTCCGAAATCACGGATAATAAATATTCCCGGTAAAAGCGGATCGCGCTGGGGATTTTCCCACACCGACAACGGCACACCGCCCGCCGCGGCCACTTCTTCCGCTGCCCGCGGGTTCGTTCCCCGCAAATACTCCTCCAGATTCGTAAACCCGTCGTCGTCGGCATCGTCGCCGGCCGCCACATCCAGATTTTTAAAGAACGTCATTTCCCAATCGTCCGGAATCCCGTTCCCGTTCACGTCCGCCGCGAAAGTCGCTGTCATCACCAGCGGCTGACGCATGTCGAGCCCCCGCACATCCTCGCGATTGCTAAAAAGGCTTCCGCTCCATCCGGTGAACACCGCATCGCTTCCCGCCGCAGCCTGAATATCAAACAACGAATTCGGTTCCAGCCAGATGCTCTCGCTCTCCGCAACCGTCGTTATCGAAGGCAAGCCGCCATACAAAATCATGTCGATTTCATTGGCAACGGCGCTGCGGAATGCATAAGTGCCGCCCGATGCCGTTCCGCCCCAAGCATACATCCGGAACGTGATCTTCTGCGAAACGTCCTGCAACTCCGGATCGCTCGGAAAAAGTATCGTCCGGCTCGCCACCTGCGTCCCCGAAGCCTGATCCTGAATCCGGAACGAATCTATAATCTTATAGGTGGCGAAATCATCGAAACTGTAAAGCAAAGCCACGCTGTGCGGAGCAGTTTGCGTATAACGGTAATGATAAAACAACGAGTGCAGCGAAACCGCTTCGCCCGCTTTCGGAGTCACTTCGAATTGATAATATTTCTGCCGGTCGATCGCCGCCGCCAAATTTGGCGTATCCCTCCACATGTCCGAACTCAGACCGCCAATACTCAGATGGGTCGGACGCACTCCGATCTCCGCATCCTCGCTATACGGCGCGCGCGTCACCACCGAAGGTTCCAGCTCTGGAGCCTCATAAGAAGTCGGGACGCCATTCTCATTCGAAATCTCGCCCGGTTCCAAATCGGGTTTATAAACATAACCGGTAAAATCCCAGCCAAGCAACGGACGCAACTCGGTCGTTATCACATTTACCACGCCATCGCCTTCCGCCGTCACTCGCAATCGGTTTTGCTGCGCCCATTCCCACTCAAGCGTGAGCGGTTCATCCAGCGTCAAAGTCGCGCTATCTCCATCGCCCGAAATAACCGGCTCTACCTCCGTCCATGCCCGCCTGGCAGTCCAACCCACGGCACCATAACGTACATCACCGTCGTTCTCCGGAGGAGTCGCTGTTGCGGTAACCGTGCTCCCCGCCGCATATCGGTGCAATCCCGGTACCGGGTCCGTGCTCGCAACTTCCGAGATCACCAACAACGGCATCTCGCCGCCAAGATTCGGATCAACGACCACCGTTCCCGAAAGGATCGGGCCGCCCACGTGGGTCGGATGATCACGGCCAAAAGCAACGCTGTTTGAATTCGCGCCTGTCGTAACACCATCGCCTGCCCAACCATATAAACGAAAGGTCACGGTCGTGCCGCCCGGAATATTCTGTAAGTCCTCGATTCCCGTGAGCACCATGGTCGGTATTGGACTACCGTTGGCGTCAAGATCCACATTCTGCACCATGTAATTGTAGTTATCGGCAGGAACCGCGGTTCCTCCTGTTCGGGCTCGATATTCGAAATACGTTTCATTCCAGCCAAGATCCGTCCAGATCGGTCCTACCGGAACAATTGTCGTTCCCTCGGTGGCAAATCCGTCAAAACTGTATTGCCATTCGAAATATCGCGGAGCGACCGCCGCCGAACGTCGCAACATATGATCAAGTCCGTCCAACGACGCGACCCATCCCGGCTGGATCGTAATCCCAAATTCAAAATAATCCCCGGCGATCAAAGCGTTCTCCCGCGTCGGATTCATCCGCTCGCTCTCCGGCGTTCCAGAACTCATATTATTCCAGCCGTTCGAGGAAATGCTCCGTATCAATCCAGCCGGATTGATTCCCGGACCGTGAATAACTGGTGCCGCAAAAAGACCTCTCGCCACCGTTGTCGCCTCCGTAGCCAACTGATCGCCCGGTTGGAGCGTGGTATCGTAAACAAGAAGTGTCTCTCCTTGTAAGGAGAATGCAGCCATTGACGCCCCCAACGCCAGAATCCCCGAAAAATGCCGAACCTGCGACAGAATGGGGCGAGATATCAACCGCGAAGCGCAGCTTTGGAGTACGGGCATGAGTAACTTGATCATAGAGAAAGTACGCCCGGGGGCGATTTTTGGGTTTAGGTTCAGTAAAGGCAGCTGCCTGTCAGAAAGATTATTCAGAAGAATTTTTTCTGTACTGGCTGTCAATGGATTTCTTCCGCAAAAACTTTTCATCCGGAACCGGCGATAACGAACAAATGTAACCAGCCATCCCACCGCCGCGATTTCTTCCGCGCGCGTCGGATCCGATCCGCGAAGATATTCTTCCAAATTGGTGAACCCGTCGTCATCCGGATCGCCTTCACTTGTCGCGTCCAGATTTCCGAAGAACGTCATTTCCCAATCGTCCGGAATTCC
>CAZJCL010000347.1:0-3236 GCA_964544025.1 uncultured Opitutales bacterium
TCTCCCGGATCGATGAAATACCGGTTACAAGCTGTGATCCCTGCCGGGATCGGTGAGACACCGCCGTCCCGGCGCGACCTCAGCAGGGCAACAAGTTGTGATCTCGCCGGGATGATGAAATACCGGTTACAAGCTGTGATCCCTGCCGGGATCGGTGAGATACCTCCGTCCCGGCGCGACCTCAGCAGGGCAACAAGTTGTGATCTCCCGGATCGATGAAATACCGGTTACAAGCTGTGATCCCTGCCGGGATCGGTGGAGATGCCGCCGTGCCGGCGCGACCTCAGCAGGGAAACGAGTTGTGATTTCCCGGATCGATGAAATACCGGCTCCCTTGACCGCCAAGACCTGCGCCTCGCGGGTTACAAGCTGTGATCTCGTCGAGTTCAGCGAGGCGGCATGGCGGCCTGAAGATGTATAAAGGTCCGATCTAGGAGAGGAGGAGCTGCCTTAATGGCGGTCTCGAACGGGTGGGGGCTTTGGAGAGGTGAAGGCGGGTTAAGGCTTCTCTTTGAGGGGGTGGGGGTGTTTAATTGATCCTCGCATCGGAGCCATGACGGAAGATCATTTTGCAGTTCAGCCGGAGATTCAGAGTCTGATCGCTCAGCATAGGTGGCGGGCGGTGGCGGAGGCTTTGAACGATTGGCCGGAGCCGGAGATCGCGGATTTGCTGCTGAATTTGGAGAAGGCGGATCGGGTTTTGCTGTTTCGGTCGCTGCCGAGGAAGCGGGCGGCGGATATTTTTTCGCATCTGGAGTATGACGATCAGGATGAATTCCTGAAGGAGCTGAGCGCGGAGGATACGCGGCATTTGCTGGCGCATTTGAGTCCGGACGACCGGACGGCGTTGTTGGAGGAGCTGCCGGCGGAGGTGACGCAGCGGTTGATGAAGTTGTTGTCGCCGGAGGATTTGGCGGAGGCGCGTCAGTTGCTGGGGTATCCGGAGGAGAGTGTGGGGCGGTTGATGACGCCGGATTATATCGCGGTGCGGCCGGAGATGACGATCGCGGAGGCGTTGGCGCATATCCGGGTGACGGGGCGGGACAGCGAGACGTTCAATTTGATTTATGTGACGGATGAGCGGGGGATGTTGCTGGATAGTTTGCGGGTGCGGCGGCTGATTTTGGCGGATCCGGGGGTGCGGGTGGAATCGATCATGGACCGGAAGTTTGTCTCGATGTCGGCTTTCGACGACCGGGAGATGGCGGTGCAGATGATTCGGCGTTACGACCTTTACGCGTTGCCGGTGGTGGATTCGGAGGGGGTTTTGCTGGGGATCGTGACGGTGGACGACGTGCTGGACGTGGCGGAGGAGGAGGCGACGGAGGATTTCCATAAGTCGGGGGCGGTGGCGCCGTTGGAGACGCCGTATAGTCAGGCGCCGGCGGCGTTTTTGTTTCGGAAGCGGGTGGGGTGGCTGACGATTTTGATCGGGGTGAATTTGATCTCGGCGCGGATTATCGATCGGTACGAGCCGTATTTGACGGAGTTTTTCGTGTTGTTCTTTTTCGCGCCTTTGTTGATCGCGAGCGGGGGGAATACCGGGGCGCAGTCGGCGACGCTGATGGTGCGCGGTTTGGCGACGGGGGATTTGGAGATGGGGCGGTGGCGTCGGGCGTTCGGGAAGGAGTTGCTGGTGGGGCTGATGCTCGGGCTGACGACGGGGTTTTTGACGTTTTTGCTGGGGATTTACCGGGGCGGGTTGGCGATCGGTTTGGTGGTGGGACTGAGTATGTTGGCGATCGTGATGGTGGCGAATTTGATCGGGGTGGTGCTGCCGTTTACGTTGGTGAAGGCGAAGCTGGATCCGGCGGTGGCGAGCAGTCCGTTGATCACGTCGATGATGGACGCGATCGGGTTGCTTATTTATTTCGCGATCGCGACGGCGTTTTTGGAGCTGTCGTTGTAGGGAGTGGGAAAGTGGGAAGGGGGGGAGGAAAGGTAGAATTAAGAAGTTAGAATGTAGAATGGGGAGAACGTTCAACTTCCAACGTTCAACGTTCAACGTTCAACGTTCAACTTCCAACGTTCAACTTTGAACCGGGAAATTTGAACCTTCGGCGTGGTTAGCGGAAATGGGGAATGGGGGTGACTTTTGGGGGAGCGGTCATTTTTTGTTGGAAGGCTTCTACTCGGTGTTGGAGGAATTGGATCCAGGTGGGGTGGGTGTTTAGGCAGGGGATTTGGATGAATTCCTGGCCGCCGGCTTCGAGGAAGGATTTTTTGCCTTCCATGGCGATTTCTTCGAGGGTTTCGAGGCAGTCGGAGACGAAGGCGGGGCAGATGACTAGGAGTTTCTTGGCTTGGCCGGATTGGGCGAGGCGTTCGATTTCCTGGTCGGTGTAGGGTTCGAGCCAGGGTTCTTTGCTGAAGCGGGATTGGAAGGAGATGCCGTGTTTTTCGACGGGGATGCCGGCTCGTTTGGCGAATTCGTCGACGGTGCGGATGCACTGGGCGCGGTAGCAAACTTCGTGGACGGGGCTGCAGGAGCGGCAGCAATCGGGGGCGATGGTGCAGTGGGCTTTGGAGGGATCGCCTTTGCGGAGGTGGCGTTCGGGGATTCCGTGGAAACTGAAGAGGAGGTAATCGTAGTCTTGTTGCAGATAATTTTTGGCGGATTCGATGAGGGAATCGATGTAGTCGGGTTCGGCGTAGAAGGGGGGGAGGACGTCGAGTTTGATTTGCGGGGCGACTTCGGCGAGATCTTCGCGGACTTTGACGACGACGGTTTCGTAGCTCGACATCGCGTAGTGCGGGTAGAGCGGCACGAGGAGGAGTTCTTCGACTCCTTGGGCGGCGAGTTTTTGGAGGGCGGATCGGATGCTGGGGTTTTGGTAACGCATGGCGATTTCGACGACGGGCGAGACGCGTTCCTGGAGGAGGGCTTGCATTTCCTCTGTGATGAGGAGGAGGGGGGAGCCTTGATCGGTCCAGATTTTTTTGTAGGCGGCGCCGGTTTTTTGGGCGCGGAAGGGGTAGACCTGGCCGTAGAGGACGTATTCGCGGATGGGGGAAGGGGCGTCGAAGACGCGGCGGTCGGAGAGGAACTCCATGAGATAAGCGCGCACGTCGGCGTTGGACGTGGTGGTTGGCGAACCCAGGTTTACGAGGAGAACCCCTTGCTTTGGCATTCGTTTAATTGGGGCGGGGGGCGGGGGAATGTCAAACGTGGAGGAGGGAGGGGGAGTGGGAAGGTGGGAAGGAGGGAAGGTGGGAAGGTGGGAAGGGGGGTAGGA
>CAZJCL010000348.1:0-3210 GCA_964544025.1 uncultured Opitutales bacterium
GAGCGGAAGGAGAAAGAGGGGGGGTGGGGAGGGATTTGAGATTTGAGATTTGTGATTTGAGATTGGGGAGGCGCGGGGTTGGGGGAGGGGGAGAACGTTCAACGTTCAACGTCCAACTTTGAACTTTGAACTTTGGACTGGAAACTTGGGACTGAGTTGGGCGGGTTGACTGGATGGTAAGGAATGTTGCTTGACGGGAATATTTTGGCGGCGTGGAATGAGCGGGTCGCGGATTGGTTGTGAATTTTACGTTTATCCAGATTTTGGCGGGTGTCGCGCTGATCCTTTTCGGGGCGCGTTACTTGCGGAAGGGGTTTGACCGGTTGCTGGGGCAGCGGCTGGTGCATTGGTTGCACCAGATGACGGCGCACCGGCTGCGGGCGTTCGTGGCTGGAATCGGGATCGCGACGCTGGCCCCTTCTTCGACGACTTTGGCGCTGGTGACGGTGCGGATGTTGCAGGCGGGGAATTTGACGGCGGACCGGATGCTGGCGGTTTTTCTGGGCGCGAATATCGGGATGACGGTGGTGGTGCAGATGCTGGCGTTCAAGATCACGAATGCGTACGGGGTGTTTTTGGTGGCGGGGGTTTTCGCGTTTCAGTTTTTGAAGCGGGAGATTTTTCGGGGTGTGGGGCAATGTTTGCTGGCGTTGGGATTTATCTTTTTGGGGATCGGGTCGATTTCGCAGGCGGCTTCGGCGATTCCGGCGGACGGGGCGTTTGCACAGATTTTGGAGATTTTGATCGATCAGCCGTTGATGTTGCTGGTGGCGGCGGGGGCGATGGCGCTGGCGTTGCAGAGTTCGACGGCGACGATCGGTTTGGGGCTGGCGTTGGTGCAGGGCGGGATTGGCGGGCTGGAGTTTTTGTTGCCGGTGGTGTTGGGGGCGAATTTGGGGGTGGCGTGTACGGCGTTGCTGGCGGGATGGCGGACGACGGAGGGGCGGAGATTGGGGGCGGCGAATTTGCTGTTGAAGGGGGTGTTGGCGCTGGTGTTTTTCTTGTCGTTTGATCTGTTGCTGGGCTGGTGGGGGGAGACGCCGGGGCACGCGTCGCGGCAGGCGGCGAATTTTCATACGGGTTTCAATGTGTTGGTGGCGCTGGTGGGGTTGCCGTTGTTGCGGCCGGTGTATTGGCTGGTCGCGCACGCGGTGGCGCCGGAGGGGGAGGTGGAGACGCCGGAGGCTCGGCGGAATTTTTTGGATGAGGCGGTGTTGGAGAGTCCGTCGATGGCGTTGGCGAACGCGACGCGGCAGACGCTTCTGATGGCTTCGGAAGTGAAGGAGATGCTGGAGCGGTATTGGGTTTGTTTTTCGGCCGGGGATAGCGCGGGAGCGAAGGAGGTGCAGGCGATGGATAACGAGATCGATCGCTGGAACAACGAGATCAAGAATTACCTGACGCGGTTGAACGAGCGGTCGATGGGGGCGAAGGACAGCAAGTTGCAGTTGGCGCTGCTGAGTTTTACGAGCGAGTTGGAGGCGATCGGGGATATCGTGGACCGGAATTTGTGTCACCAGGTGATCAAGAAGGAGATCGCGGGGGATACGATTTCGGCGGGGGATTTGCAGCGGTTGCGGACGTATTACGAGATGGTGGACCGGCGATTTGAGTTGGCGATCAATATTTTGACGACGCGGAACAAGACGCTGGCGGCGGAGATTCTGGAGGGGAAGGATATCGCGAAGGATCTTTATTTGCAGCATCAGCGGGAGCATTACGGGGAGCTTCGGAACGGGAATTTGAACGCGATTTACGGGAGCTCGTACTTTTTGGACATGTTGAATAGTTTGCGGCGGATCAGCGGGCATCTGACGTCGATCGGGTATCATTTTCGGGGTGGGAAGGATGAAGGTGGTTTGAGGGTGGGAAAGTGGGAAGGTGGGAAGGTATGAAAGTGGAAGGTTTGAAGGATGAAGTTGGAGAGAAGGGTGGTATGAATCGGGAGGTTGGGTTGGGGCGGTTGCGGGGGGCGGGGGAGCCGTGGGATTTTTTGGTTATTGGTGGCGGGGCGACTGGGTTGGGGGCGGCGGTGGATGCGGCGGCGCGGGGGTATCGGGTGGCGTTGGTGGAGCAGCATGATTTCGCGAAGGGGACGTCGAGCCGGAGTACGAAGTTGCTGCATGGGGGGGTGCGTTATTTGAAGCAGGGAAATGTGGGGCTGGTGCGGGATGCGGTGCGGGAGCGGGGATTGGCATGCCGGAACGCGCCGCATTTGGCGAAGCGGTTGGGGTTTGTGATTCCGGCTTACAAGTGGAACGAGCGAATGTTTTACGGGATGGGGCTGAAGGTGTACGACCGGTTGGCGGGGCGGCTGAGTTTGGGGAGGTCGGAGATTCTTTCGCGGGAGGAAACTTTGGAGCGGTTGCCGACGGTGAAGCCGGAGGGATTGCGGGGCGGGGTTTTGTATTATGACGGGCAGTTCGATGACGCGCGGATGGCGGTGAATTTGGCGCAAACGGCGTGGGGGTTGGGGGCGGTTTTGGTGAATTATGCGCGGGTGGTGGCATTGGTGGTGGATGGCGGGAAGGTGGCGGGGGTGCGGTTGCGGGATGAGGAGAAGGGGGAGGAGTTGGAGGTGCGGGCGAGGTGCGTGGTGAATGCGGCGGGAGTTTTCGCGGATGGGATTCGGAAGATGGAGGCGGAGAAGACGCGTCCGTTGCTGGTGGCGAGTCAGGGGAGTCATTTGGTTTTGCCGCGGGAGTTTTTGCCGGGACGCGACGCGTTGATGGTTCCGAAGACGGAGGATGGGCGGGTGTTGTTCGCGTTGCCGTGGCAGGGGCGGGTGGTGTTGGGGACGACGGATTTGCCGGTGGAGAAAGCGGGGTTGGAGCCGCGTCCGATGGAGGCGGAAATTGAGTTTTTATTGGAGCACGCGGCGAAGTATTTGCGGAAGGCTCCGGGGCGGGAGGATGTTTTGAGCGCGTTTTCGGGATTGCGGCCGCTGGTTTCGGCGGAAGGGGCGAAGTCGACGGCGGCGATATCGCGGGATCATACGATTGTCGTTTCGGAGGGAGGTTTGGTGACGGTGGTTGGGGGGAAATGGACGACTTACCGGAAGATGGGGGCGGACGCGGTGGACCGGGCGGAGGAGGTGGCGGGGTTTTCGCGGCGTCGATCCGGGACGGAGGATCTGCGGGTGCATGGGTGGGCGCTGGCGGAGGAATTCGCGGGGGAGGAGAACGCGGTTTACGGGAGCGACGCGGAGGG
>CAZJCL010000349.1:0-3204 GCA_964544025.1 uncultured Opitutales bacterium
GATGTCTTGCTGGCCGGGGGCAAGCGGGACGCCGACGGAGTGGATGCAGGGGACGAAGCGGTTTTGGCGGAGGACTTCAAGGACTTTCGCTCCCATGCGGGTCAGTATCCGCATGTTGCAGACGACGTAGGGGGAGTCGGTGATTTGGACGCCGATTTCGGCGATGGGGGAGCCGAGTGGACCCATGCTGAACGGGACGACGTAGAGGGTGCGTCCGCGCATGGAGCCGGAAAAGAGTTCGCGGAGTTTCGCCTTCATTTCGGCGGGATCGACCCAGTTGTTGGTGGGGCCGGCGTCTTCTTTGCGGGCGCTGCAAATAAAGGTGCGGTCTTCGACGCGGGCGACGTCGCGGGGATCGGAGCGGCAGAGAAAGCTGTTGGGGCGTTTTTCGGAGTTGAGGCGGACGGCTGTTTTTTGTTCCACCATGAGATCGCAGAGGCGGTTGTATTCGGATTGGGAACCGTCGCACCAGTGGACGTTTTCGGGCTGGCAGAGGCGGGTCATTTCGTCGACCCAATCGAGGAGCGGCTGGTTGGTGGAAGGTGGGAAATTTTGCATGGTCGGGCTTGGCGGTTCGGGTGCGGCAAAAGGGTTTAGCTAACCAGTTGAGCGGGAGGAAGTCAAGGGAGGGCGGCGTGGGGTTTCGGGGATGTGTGGGGAATTGGGGCGGGGGAAGGGCGGGAGTTCTCGCTCTTGCCTTGGAAGGACTGAGCATTTTTCGGGTGTAAAAGATTTGTTAGTTTTTCTTTGCAATCGGGAGATTGGGTGGCCAAAAACGCATTCTGGAATTTGCCCAATTATGTCCGAACAATCCTTTACCCCCGAAGTGCAGGAAGATGCGCCGGTTCGCCCGCCAGCCTTGGAACGGATTCTGGGCCGGGGCGGGTTTGTGGTTTGGTCGGCGCGGGTCGAGCGTTGGGAGAGCGGGGACCTGCGGTGGGATTTGCGGGTAAATTTGCCGCGGGAGGTTCGGGATTGGCTTCAGGCGGAACCGGGGGAAGAGGCGGAGGCTTGGCGGGAGGCGGTGCATCCGGATTACGCGGAGCGGGTTAAGCGGACGGTTGAGACGGCGCTTTTGAATGACGAGGATGGGTACGAGCATGAATTTCCCATGGCGGGCGGCGAGGGCCGGGTGCGCTGGATGCACGAGATGGTGGAAATCGAGCGGTGCGGGGAAGGGAGTTGGTCGTTGGCGGGATTGGTCCGCGATATCAGCCAGCGGAAGAAAGCGCTGAGTCAGTTGGAGGAAACGAAGGCCCGGTTTGAATTGGTTTTCAAGAATTCAAAGGTGGCGCTGCGGTTGACGGATGCGGACGGGATGATGGTGGCGGTGAATCCGGTGTTTTGTGAGATGGTGGGGATGACGGAGGAGGAGTTGCTGGGGCGGCCGTTGAACGTGATTTTCGCCGAGGAGGAGGATCTGGACGGGATGTTGCGGCGTTACCGGCAGCGGTTTCGCGACGGGAATTGGCAGGCGCGTTTTGAGCGGCCTTTTCGATTGGCAAACGGATACCGGGGAGCTTTTGAGTTCACGTTGACGAAGATCGAGGACCCGGGGATCCAGCCGTTGTGTTTTACGGTGATTCGTGACATCACGGCGCAGAAGGAATCGGATTTGGCTTTGCGGCGATCGGAGGCGTTTTTTCGTTCCGTTTGGGAAGGATCGACGGACGGGTTGCGGTTAACCGATGAGAACGGGACGGTTTTGGCGGTGAACGACGCGTTTTGCGGGTTGATGGGATGTTCGCGGGAAATGGTCGTGGGGAAGCCGTTTACGGTGGCTTACGACGAGTCGGAGGACGCGGAAAAGATTGTGGAGAATTACCGGAAGAATTGTCGGGAGAACGAAGGGGTGGGGCATTTCCAGGCTCGGTTGAAGTTGCGCGACGGGCGGACGCGGGATTTCGAGCTGGCGCTTTCCATGATCGAAAGCGATGTGGGGAAACGGGTGTATTTGACGAATATCCGCGATGTGACCGAACGGAAGCAAGCACAGGAGAGGCGGCTGAAGATGGAGAGGAAGATGTTGGATGCGCAGAGGTTGGAGAGCTTGGGGGTTCTCGCGGGGGGAATCGCGCACGATTTCAATAATTTGCTGACGGCGATTTTGGGGAACGCGAGTTTGGCGTTGATGCAGTTGCCGGAATCAAGCACGGTGCGGCCGTTTTTGACGACGATCGAGAAGACGTCGATGCAGGCGGCGGATTTGTGCAAGCAGATGTTGGCGTATTCGGGCCGGGCGCAGTTGGAGATGAAACTGATTTGCCTGAACTCGCTGCTGGAGGAGATGAATCACCTTTTGCAGGTATCGATCAGCAAGCAGATCGTTTTGCGGTTTCATTTGGAGGAACCGCTGCCGCAGATCGAGGCGGAATCGTCGGAGATTCAGCAGATCGTGATGAATTTGATCATCAACGCGTCGGAGGCGATCGGAACCGGGGGCGGAACGATAACGATTTCCACGGGAACTGTTTGGGCGGACCGGGAGTATTTGGAAGAGGCGTTTTTGGCACCGGATTTGCCGGAAGGGCAATATGTGACGCTGGAGGTGTCGGACACGGGAACCGGAATGTCGCCGGAAACGCAGGCGCGGATTTTCGATCCGTTTTTCACGACGAAGTTTACCGGGCGGGGATTGGGATTGGCGGCGGTCCGGGGAATCGTGCAGCGGCACAGGGGAACGTTGAAGGTTTACAGCGAGCTGAATTCCGGGACGACGTTCAAGCTGCTTTTGCCGGCGGTGCCGGATTGGGATGAGGGGAAGCCGAAACAGGAAATGGAAACGCGTCCGAAATTCCGGCGGAGCGGAACGGTGTTGGTGGCGGACGACGAACAGGCGGTGCGGGCGGTGACGGCGCGGATGCTGGAAGCGTGCGGGATGACGGTTTTGCTGGCGAAAGACGGGGGCGAGGCGGTGGAGATTTTTCATCGGCATCGGGACGAGATCAGTTTGGTGATTCTGGATATGACGATGCCGGTGCTCGGCGGGAGCGAAGCGTTCGGGGAAATCCGGCGGATGCGCCCGGAGCAGAAGGTGTTGCTGATGAGCGGTTACACGGAAATGGACGCGACGGACCGATTTGGGGGGCAGCGGTTATCGGGGTTTTTGCAGAAGCCGTTTAAGTGGGAGGCGTTGGAGGCGAAATTGCGGGAGATTTTGCCGGAAGGGGAAGGGGAAGAAAGGTAGAAGTAAGAAGGTAGAAG
>CAZJCL010000350.1:0-3162 GCA_964544025.1 uncultured Opitutales bacterium
ATACCGCCGCGAAACCCTCTCCAACCGAATCAAGCTCACCCCAAACCTCCCCCGGCAATAGGCAGGAGTGAGGGCTTCAGCCCTTCCCCCGCCCGCAAGTAAAACGTTAAAATTCCAGCATCAAACGTCCCCGCCATCCACCCTCCCTCATCTGTGCTCATCTGTGCCATCTGTGGTCAAAAAAAATCAGATTCCAGCCTCCGTGCTCTCAGTGGCTCCGTGGTGAATCCCCCAGAGTCCTCATCGCCCTCACTCCATGCGAACCGTTTTCCCATGCTCCAACTCCCGGTTGATCGCCTGATAATTCCCCGTCACCACCCGCGCCCCCTCGCTCAACCCCTCCACGATCTCCACATAAGCGTCGTCGCTGATTCCCCGCGTCACCGGAACCGCCCGCGCCACGCCGCCCTCGACCACAAACACCACCTCCACCGGCCGCCCCGGCGCGCTCCTCTCATGAGTCTCCCCTCCCGCTTCCGTCTCCTCAACCGCCGCTCCATCCGCCGCCGCTTGTTCCCCCTCCACCGCCCCCGCCTCCTCCGGCGGCACCCGCGTCGTCACCGACTGTATCGGCACCGCAATCCCATTCTCCCGAAACCGCGTCTCGATCTCCGCCGAAACCGACATCCCCGGCCGAAACGCCTCCGTTTCCTGAATACGAATCTTGATCTCAAACCGCGTCGCCTCCTGCTGCTGCCCCGCCGCCGCCCCGTTCGCCGAATTCGCGATATCCGTCACCACTCCCGAAAACTTCCGCCCCCGAAACGCGTCCACCTCCAAAACCGCCCGCTGCCCCTCGTCGATCAACACCACATCCATTTCCCCCACATCGACCCGCGCCTCCATCTCGCTCAAATCCGCGATGGTCATGATCTCCGTCCCCGCCATCGTGATACTCCCGACCACCCGCTCCCCCACCTGCGATTTCAACGAAGTAATCGTTCCCGCCAGCGGCGAATAAATCGTCGTCTTCGCCAAATCGTCCTTCGCCCGGTCCAGCGCCGCCTCCGCCTGCTTGCTCTGGTGAACGCTGCTATCGTAACTCGCCCGCGCCACATTCCACGCCGTCCGCGCCGCCAGCAAATCCGAGTCCGAAACAAACTCCCGGTCGAACAGCTGCTGACTCCGCGCCAACTCCAGCTCCGCCTGCTCCAGATTCGCCTTCGCCAACTCCATCCCCGCCAACGCCGCCAAATGCCCCGCCTCCGCCGAATTCACATTCGCGATATACGTATCCGGTTTTATCCGCACCAGCAAATCCCCCACCGCCACCGCCGCCCCCTCCTTCAACGGCAACTCCACGATCTCCCCGCTCACCTCCGGATTGATCACCACCTGCGTCACCGGCTGAATCCGTCCATTCGCCGCCACCCGTTCCTGAATATCCCGCCGCGAAACCTCCTCCACTTCCACCAAAACCGGATTCTCCCCGCGCGACCCCAGAAAAAAAACGCCCGCGGCAACCGCCACCGCCAAAACGCCCAGCCACCTCAACCTCCGTCCGCGTCTCTTTTTCTTCACCACCATAAGCGCAACCTCATCGGAAAACCCGATCTAAAAGAAAACTCCTCCCCAATGCACGGCTAATCGACACCACCCACAGCGACCAGCGTAATCACGATTTCCCTACCCCCGGTCGCCCCCGCACCCGCCCACCTCGTTTTCCCCGCTTGCCATCCCTCCTCCGCGACGGCAAAAAATCCGTTCCATGAACTTCTCCGAAAACCCCCATCTGCCCAAAGAATGGCAACTTCCCGCCGCCATCCGCAACCGCCTCGGCTCCCGCGCCGGACGCCAACGCGCCATGGCCGCCGACGGACACCTCCTCCTCATCCTCCACAGCGTCCCCGACCCGAAATCCTCCGAACGCCGCGGCGTCTTCTTTTGGCGACAGCCCAACGGCACCTGGAAATCGACGCTCAGCAGCGAAGGCCTCACCAGTCTCCAACGCCTCGTCGAAAACTACGCCCGCACCGCCGACCAACTGGAAGATCGCCTGGATGAGGAACCCGACGCCGATTCTCTCCACGACATCCTCCAAATCGCGACCCCCATGAGCCGCACTTCCCGAAACCTCCACCAAGCCCTCCAATCCGCCCGCGAACTCGTTGCCGACCCCGAAATCATCAATCTCCGCGATCTCGCCGGCGAAGCCGAACGCACGTTCGAAATGACCCTGCAGGACGCCCGCAACAGCCTCCAATTCCTCCTCGCGCAACAAGCCGAAAAGCAATCCGCCGAATCCGCCAACCTCGCCCGCGCCGGTCACCGTTTAAATCTCCTCGCCGCCTTCTTTCTCCCCGTCACAGCCGTCTCCGCGATCTTCGGCGTCAACCTCCCCAGCGGCCTCGAAACCGCCCTCGCCCCCGCCCTCTTCTGGCTCATCGCCGCCGCCAGCATCCTCGTCGGCTGGCTCCTCCTCCGCCGCTCCCAGCGCGACGGCCGCGGATAAAATGCCCACGGATTGACACGCCGATCCGCTTTCCACATCCTCGTTTCCATGAAACACCCCCGTAACACCTCACCCGAAACGCCTCGTTCGGCGTCGCCCGAAAAGCGCCACCTCCTCAACCGCCGCGAATTCCTATCCGTAGCCACCGCGGCCACCGCTGGCGTCGCCCTGGCGGGAATCAGCCCGACACCAGTGCAAGCCCAGCGCCGCCACGGAAATTCTTCCGAACCGGCAACCGCCAACGCTCTCCCCACGAACGATCCCAACGCCCACCGCCGCTACCGCCCCAAATTCCGCTTCGGACTCGGCGGCGGACCGATTGCCACCGTTTTCGAACCGCTGACCGCCGGTCAATCCCACGAAATCATGGAAACCGCCTGGAACGCCGGAACCCGATTTTTCGACACATCCCCCTGGTACGGACTCGGCCTCGGCGAACGCCGCATGGGCCATTTCCTCGATGAAAAAGATCGCGAGGATTTCGTCATCTCCACCAAAATTGGCCGCGTCCTCACCCCAACGCGCGACAAACCGAAAGTCTCTTGGCAGCTTCCCACCCCCTTCAATTTCGAGTTCGATTTCACCGCCGAAGGAACCCGTAAATCGATCGAGCAAAGCATGCACCGCATGGGCATGTCCCACTTCGAGATCGTTCTGATCCACGACCTCTGCCCCAGCCACATGGGCGACAAATGGACCGAATGGTTCAA
>CAZJCL010000351.1:0-3151 GCA_964544025.1 uncultured Opitutales bacterium
CGGGACTTTTGGGGCGTTTTTTTGGAAATTTTCTTGGAACATTTTTTAGATTGTTCTGTTTTTTCTTCTGTCCCAAGTTTTCGAATTTAGTTCAAGGCAACGGCTATGATCGAAGCGGTAAACCTTACCAAAAACTATGGCTCTTTCCGGGCGGTGGATCGGATTCGGTTTCAGGTCCGGAAGGGCGATGTTCTCGGGTTTCTCGGTCCGAATGGTGCGGGGAAATCGACGACGATGAAGATGATCACCGGGTTTCTCGCGCCGAGCGAGGGGACCGCGACTATCGGCGGTTTCGATATTCAGAGGGAGCCGATGCGGGCGAAGCGACTTTTTGGATACTTGCCGGAAAACGGGCCGCTTTACCAGGAGATGACGGTGCTGGAGTTTCTGCGGTTTGTCGCGGAGATTCGGGGTTTGGCGGGGCAGGCGCGGACGGAGGCGCTGACGCGGGTTTTGGAGATGTGTCATTTGGAGCCGGTGCGGCATCAGACGATCGAGACGCTGAGTAAGGGATTTCGTCAGCGGGTGGGGATGGCGCAGGCGATCATTCACGATCCGGAATGTTTGATCATGGACGAGCCGACGGATGGGCTGGATCCGAATCAGAAACAGGAGGTGCGGAAATTGATTTCGGGGATGGGACGGGAGAAGGCGGTGATTCTTTCGACGCACATTTTGGAGGAGGTGCAGGCGATGTGCAACCGGGTGATCATCGTGGCGGGCGGGAAATTGCTGGTCGACGAGACGCCGGGAGATTTGTTGAAGCGGCATCCGCGATATGGGGCGGTGCGGTTGTCGGTGGAGGGGACGGACGCGGCGGCTTTGCGGACGGCTTTGGCGCAGATCCGGGAGGTGGGGAAAGTGGAGAATGTGGCGGGGGCGCTGTTGTTGTATCCGAGAAATGGATGTGATATGCGGCCGAGGGTTTGGGAGGTGGCGCGGGAATTGGGGTGGAAGGTGACGGCGCTGGAGCCGGTGGCGGTGCGGCTGGAGGAGGTGTTTGCGGCGTTGACGCTGGGGAAGGAAATCGGGGCGGCGCGGAGCGGGGGAGCGGACGTCGAACCGGAATCGGTGGATAAGCCGGTTGCGGTTGGAGTTTGAGGTTTTCGCAGGATTTTCCGGGCGGCAGTTTTTCAGTTATTCTCTCTGACAATTTGGCAAATGAAATCGGTTGTTACCTTGTTCAAACGCGAGTTTTTGGGGTATTTCCGCTCGCCGGTGGCGTATGTTTTTCTGGCGGTTTTTCTGGTGGCCGCGGTCGGTTTGCCGTGGTTTTTGGGCGGATTTTTTGAGAGCAACCAGGCGAGTCTGGACGCGTTTTTCAGTTTCTTGCCGTGGGTGTTTTTGTTTCTGATTCCGGCGGTGGGAATGCGGCTTTGGTCGGAGGAGCGGCGGTCGGGAACGTGGGAGTTGTTGTTCACGTTGCCGGTTTCGCCGTGGCAGGCGGTGTTGGGGAAATTTCTGGCGGCGTGGGCGTTTGTTTCGCTGGCGCTGGCGTTGACGGTGACGATGCCGATGACGGTGGCGTATCTGGGCGAGCCGGATTGGGGACCGGTTTTCGCGGGGTATTTCGGAGGGGTTTTGATGGCGGGGGCGTATTTGGGAATTTGCTCGCTGGCGTCGTCGTTTACGAAGAATCAGGTGATCGCGTTTGTGATCAGTTTGGTGGTTTGTCTGGTTCTGGTTTTGTTGGGATGGAGCGTATTCAACGAGTTGTTGCTGGCGGTTTCGTTGCCGGTCGGGCTGGTGGACGCGCTGGCGAATTTCAGTTTTATCACCCATTTCGATTCGATGGCGAAGGGGCTGATCCGGTTGAAGGATTTGATTTTCTTTTTCGCGCTGATGGCGTTTTGCCTGAGCGTGAATGTGCTTGTTTTGGAACGTTGAACGGGGACGGAAATCATGAAGAAGCTGAACAAATGGATGACGTTCGGGTTGCTGTTCGCGGCGCTGTTGCTGGTGACTTTCATCGGGATGATGGTGCGCGGTCAGGCGGATTTGACGGCGAACAAATTGTATACGCTTTCGGAGGGGAGCCGGAGTTTGCTGGCGCGTATCGAGGAGCCGGTGACGTTGCGGTTTTATTTTAGCCGGAGCGTCGAGGGGGTGCCGATTTTCTTCAAGAATTTCGCGACGCGGGTGGAGGATTTGCTGCATCAATATGAGAACGCGGCTCCGGGGAAAGTCCGGCTGGAGGTGATCAATCCGCGACCGGACACGGCGGAAGAAGAGGCGGCGATCCGGGCGGGATTGACGGGTCAGCCGTTGCCGAGCGGGGAGACGATTTTCTTTGGGCTGGTGGCGATTCAGGCGGATCAGGAGCGGACGATTCCGATGTTCAACTTGCAGCGGGAGGAGTTTTTGGAGTTCGATATTTCGCAGGCGATTTTCCGGGTGCAGCAGTTGGATTTGCCGCGGCTGGGGGTCGTGACGAGTTTGCCGGTTTTCGGGGATCCGATGGCGGCGATGATGGGCGGACCGGCGCAGAGCGATTGGATTTTTGTGGAGGAATTGCGGAATCAGTTTGAGGTGGAGCGGGTGCAGGGGGACCGGTTGCCGGAGGATTTGGATGTGTTGGCGGTGATTCATCCGCAGGAGTTGCCGGAGTCGCTGCTGTTTGAGATCGATCAGTTTTTGTTGTCGGGGAAACCGGTTTTGGCGGCGGTGGATCCGTCGTCGTATGTGCAGAAAGGGCAGGCGAATCCGCAGCAGATGATGATGGGAATGACGCCGCCTTCTTCGAGCGATTTAGGGAAGTTGTTTGCGGCTTGGGGAATCGAATACAACGCGTCGATGGTGGTCGGGGATCTGGAAATGGCGACGGGGGTGAACACGGGGCGCGGGCAGCCGGTGCGGTATCCGGTTTGGCTGACGGTGGATCGTTTCAATAAGGAAGCACCGCCGACCGCGCAGTTGAATCAGGTGTTGTTTCCGGAAGCGGGGAGTTTCGGGCTGCGGGACGGATCGGAGCTGGAGTTGACGGCGCTGGTGACGACGTCGGAGAGCAGCGGGACGATTTTCGCGGCGATGTTGGGGCAGACGGGACCGGAGGAGATTGGGCGTCAGTTGGATGTTGGCGGGAAGGAGCAGGTGCTGGCGGGGATTGTGCGGGGGAAGTTCGCGACGGCGTTTCCGGAGGGGCCGCCGGTGG
>CAZJCL010000352.1:0-3148 GCA_964544025.1 uncultured Opitutales bacterium
GACTTCTTTGGTCGGCGCGGAGCTGAGTTGGAGGAACGATTTCACGTTTCCGCTCATTTGGTAGATGACTTCCCAGCCTTTTTCCCATCCGTAGGCCTGGAGAATGATTTCGTAAATCATGTGGACGGAGCCGCTTTTGCGCGGATCGCTGGAGCTGACCCAGCCGGCGAGTCGCGGGTCGGTGAGGTCGCGCCATTCGCGGACCGGCGGGAGATCGATGAATTCGACGACGCGGCGGTTTTCGAGAATTCCGAACGAGGAAAGCGCGGCACCGTAGAAGGTGAATTCGGGATCGACGATGGGAAATCCGCCGAGTTCGCGCGGGAGTTTTTGGAGGATTTCCTCGGGGAGGCGGAAGGGGTGGAGTTGGTTGCGGGCCTTTTGGTTTTCGAACGGATCGAGTCCGCCACCGAAGAAAATGTCGATGGCGGCGGAGGCGGGATTGGCGGCGAAACTGGCGTTGATCGCTTTTTCGATTTGGGAAGTGCCGCCGAGATCGCGCCAACGGACGATGACGTCTTCGCCGGTTTTTTCGCGGTAATGTTCGCGGAAAGCGCGTTCGAATTCGTACATGATTCCTTCCCAGTGGGGAGAGACGACGATGAGTTCGCGGGCGGCGTGGGCGGAGACGGGGAAGAGGCTGAGCAGGAGCGCGAGGAGAATTCGCGGGCGGCGGCGATGGCGGAACGAAGCGGAGGAAGGCGTCATGCGAGTCGGGATTTCTGGAAAGAAGGAGTGTAATCGGCGGAGGGATCAAGCGCAAAGGCGGGGATGGCGGGGAAGTTGACGGAGGGAGATTGTCGGGGCAGAGTTTTTGTATGGAGGAAGCGACGGCGAAGCGGACGATTTGCGGGGTTTGGGTGGATCCGGCGGGAGAGGCGCATTTGTCGGTGGCGACGGAGGAGGGCGGGCGGCGGGAGGTGACGGAGGCGTTTCGGCCGTTTTGCTGGGTGGATGAATCGGTTTCGATTTTGGATTTGCCGCCGGGGACGGAGGTCGCGGAATTGCGGGGGCCGGGGCCGTTTAACCGGATGATGCGGTTTTCGGGGATGGCGGCGTGGAAGGAGTTTTCCAGCCGGGGGCGGGCGGGGTTGGATTTTTTGCGGTCGATGGAGAGCCAGTTTTTGATCGCGGCGAACGAAACGCTTTTTGCGGGAATGCGCTTCGGGGATTTGCGGCGGTGTCAGTTGGATATCGAGACGGCTTGCGCGGAGGAAGGCGTTTTCAGTGTGGCACGGCGGGCGGAGGATCGGGTGTTGGCGATCGGTTTGCGATTCGGGGAGCGGGAGGAGTTGCTGACGATCGACGAGGTTTCGGACGCGGGGGAGCGGCGGTTGTTGAAGCGGTTTTGCGAGAAGATCGCGGAGGAGGATCCGGATACGATCGAGGGGCACAATGTTTTTAAATTCGATCTGGATTATCTGCGGGTGCGGTCGCGGCGGTACCGGGTGCCGCTGGCGTGGGGACGGTTTGGGCGGGAGGCTTCGTTTCGGACGAGCCGGTTGAAAGTGGCGGAGCGGTGGATTGATTTTCCGCGCTGCGACATTCCAGGGCGAGTGGTTTTCGACACGTATTTGATGGTGTTGCTGTTCGATTTGGCGGGGCGGGAAATGGGGTCGTACGGGTTGAAGGAAGTGGCGTTGCATTTGGGGATTTCGAGCGATGGGGAAGGCGGGGAAAGCGACGCGCCGCGGCGAATGTGTTTGCGGGGGAATGAAATCGAGGCGGCTTTTTTTCGGGAGCGGGAGAAGTTTCTGGCGTATTTGTCGGACGATTTGCGGGAGACGAAGGGAATCGCGGACCGGTTGTTGCCGACGTATTTCGCGCAGGCGGGATCGTTTCCGATGACGCTGCAGGAGGCGTCGCTGCGGGGGACGAGTTGGAAGGTGGATTTGCTGTTGTTGCAGGAATATTTCCGGGGACTGGAGGCGTTGCCGGCGGGGGCGGAAGTGGGGGCGTTTGAGGGGGGATTTACGAAGAGTTACGAGACCGGAGTTTTCCGGAATGTGTGGCATTTCGACGTGGCATCGCTGTATCCGAGTTTGTTGCTGCTGTTTGGGCAGAATCCGGCCGCGGACAGCTTGGGCGTTTTTATTCCGTTGCTGCGGCGGTTGCGGGAATACCGGTTGAAGTTCAAGAACTTGGCGCGGTCGACGAAGGACGCGAGTTTGCGGAACGAATACGAAGCGCGGCAGAACAATTTCAAAATTTTGATCAACTCGTTTTACGGATATCTCGGATTTAGCGGCGCGCGGTTCGCGGACGGGAGTTTGGCGGCGAAAGTGACGCTGGAGGGACGGGCGCTTTTGCAGAATCTGATCGGGAGTTTCCGGCGGGCGGGTTGCCGTATTTTGGAGGCGGATACGGATGGGATTTATCTGAACGCGCCGGAGGGGATGGAGCGACCGGAGGATTTATTGGCGGCGGTGGCGGGGGATTTGCCGGAGGGAATCGATCTGGAGTTCGACGGGCATTATCCGGCGATGTTTTGTTACAAGGCGAAGAATTACGCGCTTTACGATGGGGAGAAGGTGGTTTTGCGGGGCTCGGCGTTGCGGTCGCGGGGGATGGAGCCGTTTTTGCAGGAGCTGACGACGGGATTGATCCGGTGGTTGTTGGGGTTGGAGGAGGAAGCGCCGAGGGAGAAGGTGGAGCGGTATCGGGCGCGGGTTTGGAAAGGGGAAATGGAGGTGGAGGAAATCGCGCGGTCGGAGAATTTGAGCCAGCATCCGGACGCGTATCAGCGGGCGATCGAGGCGGGATCGGGGAATCGGCGGGCATCGTTGGAGGCGGCGTTGCGAATGGAGCCGCTGCCGAAAATGGGGGATCGGGTGCGGTTTTATATTGCGCAGGGAACGGCGGGGCAGACGGCGGATTGGCAGCGGGCGCGCCCGGCGGAGGAATACGACGCGGAATCGGCGCCGTATGACCGGGAATATTACGCGCGGAAACTGGACGATTGGTTGAAGCGGTACCGGGAGTTTGTTGGGCCGGAAGAGGAGGAGATGGTGCAGGGAGAACTTTTTTGAAGTTAGAAGTTAGAAGTTGGAATTTAGAAGGAGGAAGAGGGAGGCTTGGCGGGAGGTGTTGGAAGGAACGGTTAGATTCGGAAGAGGCGTTTGGCGTTTCCGTAGAGGATTTTGCGTTC
>CAZJCL010000353.1:0-3138 GCA_964544025.1 uncultured Opitutales bacterium
AGCACGACCACAACCGCCATATAGCTCATCGTAAAAACCTGCAACCGGATCGCCCGGCGCAGGCAAACCCGCTCCGCTTCAGGAAGTTCGTGACCGGACGTCTTTTTCATCCCGCCTCGCCTCCCTGCCGAATCGATCCCGAAATCCCCCCGCCTTCCCGCTTCAAAAACCGGTCCAGCCGCATCACCCAACCATTTTCCCCCGGCGGCACCGCGATCACATGCTCCTCCTTCTTCCCTTCACGCGATTCGGAAAAATAGACGCGAGAAAAACCGACCCGCTTGCTCCAAGGCGAATCTTTCGTCAACCCGCCGATCACCAGATCCAACTCAAACCGTTCCAGCTCCCGCATCAACTCGCTCTCGCCCCCGCGGATCCACGCGATCTCGCTGCCCAATTCCGCCGCGAAACGTTCCACCAATTCCACCTCCACCCCGCCCGGCCCGTCCCCATCGAACGACGTCCACGGCGGATTCTCCACGACTCCGACTCGCATCGTCCCTCCGCTGCGAATGTTCGAAAGCGTCTCCTCCGGATCGCGCGGAAATGGGCCGCATCCCCCAAAAAAGAGAACCACCAAAACCATCATCCCCGGCTTCGCGATTACCTTCCGTAACGACATCTCCATTACAAAGTAACGTTCAAAAACCTGAAGAACAACCCGACCCCGAACGCCGGGCCTCGCCTGATCCCCAAATAACCGACCACAAATTTCCGGGCGTTTCCCTACCCGAAACTCAGGCGGCGCGTCTGTTGATTTTCCCCGGCACCGCAACGACGCTAACCGCGGAAATCGTGGCTCTGCGTCGCGTTCGAAACGACCGAAATCATCAACGAAAGAAAACATGTTCTACCACGACAAAAAGCTCCAATACCCGGTCCGCGTCGATAAACCGAATCCCGTTTTCGCCAAGATGCTTCAGCAGGCCATCGGCGGCATCGAAGGCGAGATCCGCGTTTGCCTCCAATACCTGTTCCAATCCTGGGGCTGCCGCGGCCCCCGGAAATACCGCGACATGCTCATGGACACCGGCACCGAGGAAATCAGCCACATCGAAATGCTCTCCACCGCCGTCGCGCTGAACCTCGAAGGCGCTCCCGTAAAACTGAAAGAGGAAATCGCCGGACAAAATCCCGCGGTCGAAGCGGTGCTCGGCGGAATGGATCCCCGCCACGTTCTTTCCACCGGACTCACCGCCGCCGCCGCCGACAGCAACGGAGTTCCGTTCAACGGCTCCTGGGTCGTCGCCACCGGCAACATCGCCGCCGATATGCATGCCAACGTGGTGGCGGAAGCGTCCGGCAGGTTGATGGTGACCCGTCTATACGAAATGACCGACGATCCCGGAATGAAAGACATGCTCGCCTTCCTGATCGCCCGGGACACGATGCACCAAAACCAATGGCTCGCTGTTCTCGAAGAACTCGGCGAGGCCCATCCGATCCCCAATAGCTTTCCGCAATCTCTCGAAAATCAGGATTTCAACTACACCTTCATCTCGACTCTCAAGAATGGCGGCGCTCCTCCCGAAGGACGCTGGAGCAGCGGCCGGTCCATCGACGGCAAAGGTGAATTCCGCGTCATCAAAGGCGAACCGCTCGGCCAGGAACCCAGGTTAAAGCCGCCGATTCCGGAGTCGCATGGTCAAATTGAGCAGGAAGAATCCATGATGAGAAAAGGAGCCGAAAAACTGGGTGACGCCCTGCGCGGAAACAAAAAGGCGAGTTAGCAAAATCTTCGAAATCTTCAGCGCCCGGTCGCAAACGCGGTCGGGTGCCTTTTTGTATCATGAGCCAAATCCCCGTTAATCCAAACGCCCGCGTCGGCGACCAAACACCGGACGAACCCGCGCAACAAATCGTCGCCGATCTCGCCGCCAAACGAACCGCCATCGTCAACGTGTTCTTCTACGGCTCTCCGGCTTCGCGCGATTGGGTATTGATCGATGCCGGAATTCCCGGTTCCGCCAACGCGATCCGCCGCGCCGCCGAAGAACGTTTTGGAAAAGGGGTGAAACCGGCGGCGATCATTTTGACGCACGCCCATTTCGATCACGTTGGCGCACTGGAAAAACTTCTGGAGGAATGGAAAATTCCGGTCTACGCCCACCCGCTCGAACACCGATATCTCGACGGCACCACCTCCTACCCTCCCCCCAACGCCAAAGCCGGCGGTGGCCTGATGTCCCCCGTTTCTCCCCTTTATCCGCGAAGTCCGCTTAAACTCGCTCGCATCGAAACTCTCCCAAGCGACGGCTCCGTTCCGCACATGCCCGGCTGGAAATGGATCCACACTCCCGGCCACACGCCCGGACAAATCGCGCTCTGGCGGGAAACGGATCGCCTGCTGATTTCAGCCGACGCAATCATCACGACCCGCCAGGAATCCGCCTACGCGGTCGGCGCGCAAAAACCGGAACTCCACGGCCCGCCGATGTATTTCACCCAGGATTGGGAAGCCGCCCGCGAATCCGCAAAACGCCTCGCGGCTCTCAAACCGGAAATCCTCGCCTCCGGCCACGGCCCCGCGCTCCGAGGCCCCGAGATGCGCACCGCTCTCCAAACGCTCGTCGAAAACTTCGATTCCGTCGCCCGCCCGAAAAACGAGTAGCGCAACTCCGCGCCGCAAGCCCGCGCTCCCGCGAACTCAGGCCAAATGCACCTGGCCGCTCCCCTTGGAGACCTCGCCGATTTCGAATGCCTTGATCCGCGCCTTCTTGAAGGACTGGATCACCGCCTCCGCCGCGTCCGCCGCCACGAAAAGCGTCATACCGATTCCCATGTTGAAGACTTCGTAAAGCTCGTCGCGAGTCACGCCGCCTTCGTTCTGGAGAATCTCGAAAATCGGCAATTTCGGCCAAACATCGGTATCGATCCGCACATCGCAATTCTCCGGCAACACCCGCGGAATATTCCCCGAAAAACCGCCGCCGGTGATATGCACCGCGCCGAAAATCGCGTTGTCTTTTCGGTTCGCGCTGCTTTTGCCCTTGTTGAAATCGTCCAACGCTTTCCGCAAAACCGTCGCGTAATTCACATGCGGCTTCAACAGCGCATCGCCCACGCTCGACTTTCCACCCTGTAACGGATCGTCCATCCGGTAACGAAGCTTCGTAAACAGAATCCGCGTCGCCAGCG
>CAZJCL010000354.1:0-3129 GCA_964544025.1 uncultured Opitutales bacterium
GCGCGGGGGATTTCGCGGGTTTGGGAGAAATCGAACGGGCTGATCGCGACGACGAGGTTGTTGTTGCGCTCTTCGAGGATTTTTCCGGTTTGCGTGGAGCCGTCTTTCATCGTGATCAGGTCGAATTCGTATTGATCCGAGATTTCGAGATCGGGAAGAATGATCGCTTCGACGAGGTCGCGAACCGAGAAACGGCCGGCGACGGCGGTGAGATCCGGACCGGCGCTTCCGCCTTCGCCGTCGAAACGGTGGCAGGCGGCGCACAAGGTGGCGTGGAACATCTTTTTGCCGTTCATTTGGTCGCGTCCGACGAGACCTTTTTCGGCGGCGGCGACGGCTTCGTCGACCGTCCAGGCGCGTCCGGGACCTTGCGGCGTCGGCAGGTTTTGGAAGGGATTGGAGGCGACTTGGAGATCCCAGCTTTCGATCATTTTTTGCGCTTCGGGGGTGGCGCGGCTGAGGGTTTCCTTGCGGAAATCTTCGATGAAACCTTCGTAGCTTCGGCCGCCGCTTTTTTGGGAGGCTTCGCTGAGCCAGGTGAAGAATTGGCGGTATTGGCCTTCGGTCCAGTCGCCTTCGTAGGCGCGGAGACAATACGCGTAAAACATGTTTTGCTGCGGCGGCATGTTGGCGATCATGTCGAGAATCGGTTGGCCGTATTCCGCGTTTCGGCTGAGCAATCCGGCCCAGGAAGGAGCGGGAGTCGCGGGGGCGGCGGCCATGAGGCGGAGGGTTTTGGCGACGACGTTGGGCGATTCGAGGTAGACGAGGATGCGGCAGAGTTCGCGGTTCACGTTGTCGTCTTGTGCCGGATACAAGGCGTCGAATTTTTGGGCGAGCGATTCGCGCAATGTTTCATCCGGTTTTCCGTGACGGGCGAAAATCAGGCCGTAGGCGCGCATCAGGTTGATGAGCTGAGGTTCGTCGAGGGTTGCCGGATTGATCTGATCGAGCGCAGCGAGGGCGTTGGTTTGGTCGGATTTTTCGCCGGTGCGGGCGATGGCCATGGCAGCGAGGATGGATTGCCACGGTTTGTTGGCGTTGTCGTTGAGGCGGGGTTTCCAGGTTTCGACCGGAAGATGTTCGAGTGCGATCCGGGCGGCGAAACGGATGAAACGGTCGTCGTGGGCGAGCGCGTTCCAGATGTGGTCGAGCTGGGAAGCGTCGGGGTTTTCGTGGAGCGCTTCGAGGGATTGGCGAAGTTCCGCGAGTCGGGCGGCTTCGGCGGAAACGGGGGGCGCGGGGGCGGGATCGGTGGATTCGGTCCCGGTGTAGGTGATGCGGAAAACGGCGGAGTCGATTCCGCGTCCGCCGGCGGCGAAATACATTGCGCCATCCGGACCGGCGACGGCGTCGGTTACCGGCAAACCTTCGCCCGCGACGAACTCCTCGGCGGTCGCGGTGTAGGTGGCGCCGTCGGGAATCAGTTGCACCGCGTAAATCGTGGCGAACGTCCAATCGAGGAAGAACATCGCTTGCTGGTAACGGGCCGGGAATTTCAGGTTTTTTCCGGAAAGAACGCCGGTGGGGGAGCCGGGGCCGATGTCGAGAACGGCGGGGAGGCTGTCTTCGTAATAGACGGGCCATTTTCCGGTGCCGTGGCGCCAGCCGAATTCGCTGCCGCTGGTGACGTGGTTGATGCGGGTGGGGCGATACCAAGGCGTGCCGTGGTCCCACTCCATGTCGGAATCGTAGGTGAAAAGTTCGCCGTGGTGGTCGAAGGCGAGGTCGTAGCCGTTGCGGTAGCCGGAGCTGACGAGTTCCCAATGGTCGCCTTCCGGGGTGAAGCGGGCGATCCAGCCGCCGGGAGCCATGCGGGTGCGGGCGTGGCCGCGGGCGTCGGGGCGGCGGGGGAGGAGTTGGTCTTCGTCCCACACCGGCGGAACGAGATAGGTGTCGAATTTTTCGGGGATGTTGGTGTGGTTTCCGGCGGTGAGGTAAATCCATTTTCCGTCGGGGGAGAGGACGAGTCCGTGCGGGCCGTGCTCGCCGGTGCCGTTCAACGGAAGAAGTTCTTCGACGTGATCAAGTTCGCCGTCGGAGTTGCTGTCGGTGACTTTGTAAACGCCGCCGTCGGTCGCGCTGACGACAACGTAAAGCGCGTCGTGCGCCCAGAGAAGGCCTTGCGCGCCGGTGAGCGGAATGTCGAGCGGCTCGGGGGTGACGATGGCGTCGGGATCATCGAGCGGCGGGAGTTCGAGGCGGTAGAGTTTGCCGCGTTGATCGGAGGCGATGAGGCGGCCTTCGCCGTCGATGGCGAGCGCGACCCACGAACCTTGGCGCTTCGGAACTTCGTAAATTTGTTCCATTTTGAAGCCCGGGAGGAGCTGGTAATCGGCGGAAACGTCGACGGGGCTTTGGATGGTTTCGCGGAGCGAGGCGGCGAAAACGTCGCCCCAGGGTTGCGCGCCCATTTTGGCGATGGCGACGGCCGGATCCCAGGAGGAATCGTCGTAACCGGCGCGGTGCCAGCCCTCGGTGGGGCGTTTGGTGGAAGTCCATTGGGAGTCGGATACGAGAAAGCGTTTTTCGCCGGATTCGAGCGTCATCTCGAGGCGGAAGACGAACCCGCCGGGGCCGTCGTGGTTTTTGGCGCGGGCGGCGAAAAGGTGTTCGCCGGGAGTCGCCAGTGTTTGGGTGACGTCGGCGTAGCTGGCGCTATTCCAGCTGGCGCCGTTGGTGATTTGGTTGCCGTCGAGGAAGAGGCGGAATTCGTTATCGGCGGAAGCGATCACGAAAGCTTCTTTGACGCCTTCGGGAATAGTGACGGGGCGGCGAAAGAAAATTTCCTCGTCGTTGCCGGGGGTGGGATGGTTCCAGATCCATTCGGCTCTCGCTGGTTTGGCCTCGTCGGTTTTGGCCTCGTCGGCTTTGGAGTCGAGACGGGTGAGGACGATGTCCTTGAATTCCGCGCGCATCGGCGGACCGGCGTGCAGTTGAAAGGCGATGATTCCTTGGCGGGAGAGTTTTCCGGCTTCGTGATCCTCGATTCGGGCGGCGAGTTTTCCGTTCAGCCAATGTTCGACGATCGGTCCGCGGGCGATGAGGCGGTATTCGTTCCATTGGGATAGATTGGTTTCGGGGACGCCAGCGGGGAGATCGGAATGTTTACGTTCGCCGTTTTCGGAG
>CAZJCL010000355.1:0-3128 GCA_964544025.1 uncultured Opitutales bacterium
CGCCCATCATCAGACAAGGTCTGATGCTACGAAAACGCCCGTTTCACTCCATGTCGTTGAGTTAAATTCCCGTTCATTGGCGTTCCATTTGTGGTTACCCTCTTCCTTCCGTGTATTCCGTGTTTTCCGTGGTTAAATCCCCTCCTCCATCTTCAAATCCCCCTACCATATTCGCGTCCATTCGTGTGCATTGCTTCGCCATCTCCGCTTCGCTCCGTCGTGATTCTAATATCGTCTCCCTTCCGCTTATTCAGTGTTTTCCGTGGTTCCTCTCTCCGCCTTCCTTCTGAATACGTTTCTCCCCCACCCTGCCAGGCACAAAAGAACGTGCGTGACGCGTGTGTCAGCCCCGCGAGAAGATCTCCTGCCCCCTAGCCGCTACTCCGGCAGCGTGTATCGCGTGCAAATGATGTCGCGGATGACCTGCCGGGATTTTTCCGCGGAGAGATCCGGACAATGCTCCAAGCGTTCCACCTCATCCGCCATCGACGGGTCGCGAACGCAGTCCCGGATCCAGCGCGAATAATCGCCGCGCTTGAAGTGATACATCCAGGTTTCCTCATCCACGCCGGCAGCCAGCTGGCAAAAAACCGCCAGATTCTGCGCCCGCAAATTCAGTTTTCCCTCCGGCCCGCGAAAGTAGAAACTATGCCAGCGCAAATCTCCTTCCGCGTATTTTCGATGATGACGTATCCGCTCGCCGCGCCCCGGTTCCGGACGCAGCGAAAACGGATCTCCTTTCTCCACGAACCACGCGACCACATGATCGGCCCGGTAATCCAGATCCTCGGGCCAGCGAAGCTCTCTCCCGGTCACCCCGGCGAAACTGGCCATGGCCCGCCGAGGATCACGCCCCGCCGCCACCACCAGGTTGATTTCCGACAGAACCGACGGGGACACATGGTTGGGATGCACGGTCACAAAGATCGCTTCGCTGATTGTTTTCGGCGCCGCCGATGACCCGAATCCCCACTCGGGTGGCAACATGTGATGCGCCTCGTCCACCACAAACCAATGCGGCCGCCCCGTCCGCGCTCGCATCGCCTGAAAATGAGGAAGCAGTCGCGCGAAAAACTCCGGCCGGTCCTCCAGCGCGATCCCCAGCAAATTAATCGCCAGATTCATCCGCGAATCCTCCAGGATGGCGATAATCTCCTGAATATTCGGCTCGCGCCACCGGTTGCCCAAAGCCACCAGATTCGGCAGCGTCCCGTAATCTCCTTCCGGATCGACAATGAAAACCTGGTAATCTTTCTCAATGAGCCTCTCGACCATCGCCGCCGCGAGAGTGGATTTCCCGCTGCTCGATGCCCCAACGATCAGGATGCTTTTCCCAAAAGGAGCGATCGAGACGGGGCATCCTTCCGCGTTCGTCCCCAACGAAATCAGATGCCGCGGAATCCGTCCTTCCATGCGCCGAAGATCGGTGGCGATCAATTCCTCGATCAGCTCGCAAACCCCCGCGCCATGTTCTCCCTCGGTCACGAAAGCCACATCCTCCTTGATGGACGGAATCGCGTTGGCAACCCCCACAGCGCATTCGCACCGCGCCAGAAAAGAATGGTCGTTTTCCGCGTCTCCAATCCCCACCACTTCATGACGCGATAACTTGAGCACGCGCAACGCCTCTTTCATTCCGGTAGCCTTGTTGACTCCGCCCGGAAGAAGCATCACCGCCCCGCGATTCCCGATAATCTGCACCTCCAGGCCCAGCTCCCAAATCGCCTCCTGCGCGGCCTGCCGGTTCGGCTCGTTGGTCGCGATCACAACTTCCCCCACATCGAGCGGATCCACGCCGCGCTCGCGCAAAGCCTTGACCAGTTTCTTGGGAGGCGCATTGGCCAAACTGCGCGCGACCCGGGTTTGCGGATCGTAAATCACCGCCCCATTTTCCGCGACGATGCAGTCGAACAGCCGCTCATGGGGAAACACGGAAAACAAATCCCCCAACCGCCGCCCAGTCAGCAAAATCGTCCGTCGCCCGGTCGATCGCAGCCGCCCCAACGCCGCCAGAGTCTCGTCGCTCACCCGATCATGGTGCGCGAGCGTTCCGTCGTAATCGGTAATCAAAGCCAGGTAACGCACATTCCACCTCGTCGGCTAAAGTAGTCCACTCGTTCTAAAAAGCAAAACTGTCAGAATCCTGACGAAAAACCATTTCCGTCAACAACGATGCCGCTACGCCACACACGCTATATCTGAGGAAAATCCAACTGAATCCAGTCGCTGACGCGGATTTCAGTCGCTGACGCCCATAAGAAGCGAAGCGGCTGGAAGCGCTTGCTGCTTTTAGTCCCATTCATCCCCTCGCCGCGATCCCTCCCGAACCTTCTCACCATACATCCAGCGGATTTGTGTTTCCACGCGATCGAAACTTTACAAATCCGGCAGATGGTAGGCACGGACGGCGTGAAGTTTTAGCTTTGTCTTCCAGGAGCGAATACCGAAGTAGCCGCCCGGTGGTACAGTTTCCTCTAGGGTATCGCCGGTTTCCAGCGAAAGACGGTCGTTTTGGAACAACCGGATGGACCGGCCGCGACGCTCGATGCGAACTGTGTGGCGAAAATCCCATTGGTCTTCCGCCGTCTGGATTTCCTGGTGAACCAGGTGAAAGCCCGGATTGCGCCGCACAACCATCATGAAATGCGGAGCCACTTTTGGATTGATCCGGTAATAAGTAATCGTGTAGCCACGCTTCGGATGATAATTCGCGCCCGTCTCCTCCTCAATGGCCGAAAGCCGATTCGATGCACCATGCAGCAACGGATAATGTCCGGTCTCCTCGGAAACGCCTGCCAGAAGATCGCCGTCCGGCTCCTCCGAACGATAATCGAACAGGAAGAGAAGATTGCACGATTCGCCGTCGTTCGGCCCAGGCTCAAGCGGCTCTAAATCGAACTCCAACGCCCAATCCCCTTCGAGCGGCTGACGGTGCCAGAGATTGATCCCTTCCGTTCCCGGCGGACGATGTTTTGCTTCGAGCGGATCGATCAGTACGCCACCGTCTTCCACGGCGACCTTTGATCCCGGAGGCCCCACCCAGACCCAGTTTTCCAGCCCCCGCGAAAAGTCCTCCTCGATCAACGCGGTTGGCGCGGCGCCGCGAGTTGCGTTTTCGACATTTTCCG
>CAZJCL010000356.1:0-1264 GCA_964544025.1 uncultured Opitutales bacterium
GCTTATGTCCGACGTCCGCGTTCGTTTCGCTCCGAGTCCAACTGGTTTCTTCCATATCGGAAGTGCCCGCACGGCGCTTTTTAATTGGCTTTACGCCCGTCATACCGGCGGGACGTTTGTTTTGCGGATTGAGGACACGGACAAGCAGCGGAATACGGAGGAGGCGTTGCAGGTGATTTTCGACGGGATGCGCTGGCTGGGGATGCAGTGGGACGAGGGGCCGGAGGCGGGCGGGGATTTCGGGCCGTATTTTCAGAGTCAGCGGGGGGCGATTTACGAGGAGTATTTGCAGAAGCTGCGGGAGAGCGGGCGGCTTTATGAGAAGGACGGGGCGGGGTATTTCCGGATTTCGGGGGAGCCGCAGGTGATCGAGGACGCGGTGCGGGGGCGGGTGGAGCGGACGGAGGAGAAGGATTTTGTGATCGTGCGGTCGGATGGATCGCCGGTGTTTCATTTCGTGAATGTGGTGGACGATTTGACGATGGGGATCACGCATGTGATTCGGGGCGAGGATCATTTGTCGAACACGAGCAAGCATACGGAGTTGTTCAAGGCGTTGGGGGCGGAGCCGCCGGTTTTCGCGCATATTCCGCTGATTTTGAAGGGGGACGGGCCGGGGAAGATGAGCAAACGGGACCGGGGGGCGCTGATCGAGGAATATCGGGAACGGGATTTTCTGCCGGAGGCGGTGCGGAATTATCTTTGTTTGCTGGGTTGGTCGCCGAAGGATGACCGGGAGATTTTGCCGATTGCGGAGATTATCGAGATTTTCGATTTGCCGCAGGTGAACAAGAACAACGCGCGTTTCGACGAGAAGAAACTGTCGTTTATCAACACGCGCTATGTGCACGATTTGCCGCGGGAGAAATTTGTGGCGATTGGGCGGGAGCGGTTGGTGCGGGAGGGCGTTGTGGGCGCCGAGATCGATTCGGGTTATTTGGAGTCGGTGTTGACGCTTTGTCAGGAAAAGCTTCGGGCGGTGGAGGATTTGCCGGGATTTACGCGGTATTTTTTCAGCGAGGAGTTCGAGACGGATCCGAAGGCGAAGGAGAAGATTTTCAAGAAGGGCGATCCGCGGGCGCGGGTTGCGGAGTTGAAGGCGGCGTTGGCGGAGACGGACGATTTTTCGGAGGCGAATCTGGAGGCGGTCGTGCAGCGGTTGACGGAGGAATCGGGGGCGTCGAGCGGGGAATATATTCACGCGTGCCGTTTGGCGGTTTCGGGGACGAACGTGGGGCCGAGTTTTTACGGGTTGTTGCGGGTT
>CAZJCL010000356.1:1364-3113 GCA_964544025.1 uncultured Opitutales bacterium
AAAGTATTGGCTTTTCTTTCCTTCAAGCGGGTTTAGTTCTTGAGGAAGCTTATGGACCGAATTGCCGATCAGTTTGCCGCCGCGCGGAAGGAGAACCGCGCTTGTTTCGTCGCTTACGTCGCCGCGGGGGATCCCGATTTCGCGACGTGTGTGGAGGTTTGCCGGACGCTGGTCGAGAATGGCGTCGATGTGCTGGAGCTGGGGGTGCCGTTTTCGGATCCGCTGGCGGACGGTTTGACGAATCAGCTGGCGGCGCAGCGGGCGCTGGCGAGCGGGATGACGGCGGACCGGGTGTTCGATCTGGTGCGGGAGATCCGGAAATTCGCGGAGATTCCGATCATTTTTTACACGTACTACAACCTGGTTTTTGCCCAGGGGATGGAGAATTACGTGCGGCGGGCGCGGGAAGCGGGAGTGGACGGGATTTTGACGCTGGATTTACCGCCGGAGGAGGCGGATGAGATGCTGGAAATCAGCCGGCGTCACGGGGTGAAGAACATTTTTATCATGGCTCCGACGACGCCTCCGGCCCGGATGGAGAAGATCGCGGCGGCGGCGAGCGGTTTCATTTATTATGTTTCGCGGGAAGGGGTGACGGGGGTGCGGGAGGAGTTGGCGGCGAATATCGGCGAGGTGGTGGCGGAGATAAAGCGGCACACGGATTTGCCGGTGGTGGTCGGTTTCGGGATTTCAAAGCAGGCGCAGGTGCGGCAGATCGCGCCGTTGGCGGACGGGGTGGTGGTGGGGAGCGCGTTGGTGAATTGCATCCGGGACAATTTGGGGAAGCCGGAGGAGATTCAGCGGGCGTTGCGGGAGAAAATGGTCGATCTGGTTGCGGGCGTGAAACGGGACCAGGCGGCGGTTCCGTAGAGGGCGCGGCGGCGGTAGCCGCTTTTTCTCGAATTTTTTCCCGGCCAACCCTCGGCTTCCATTGTAGAATGGGAGCGACCAAAAAATGAAAATGTTATCCTTTCTCCCTCGTTACCTGCTGATTTCGATCTCTTGCTTGGCGATTTATTCGTCCGTCGCGGCTCAGGACCGGGAGATGCGCGGGCTTTGGGTGGATGCGTGGGGGGCGGGGTTTTTGAATGCGACGCAAACGACGAATTTGGTGCAGACGGCGCGGGCGAATAATTATAACGCGATTTTTGTGCAGATGCGGCGGCGCGGGGACGCGTTTTACATGCCGCGAGCGCCGAACGGGGATCCGCGGACGACGGCGATCGCGTCGAGTTACGACGCGTTGGCGGATTTGCTGGCGAAGGCGCATAACGGAACGCCGCGGATCGAGGTGCATGTTTGGGTGACGACGCATTTGATTTGGGGGCCAACGAATCCACCTTCGCAGGCGGGGCATGTGTTTAATAAGCATCCGGAATATTTGATGGAGAACCGGGCCGGAGAGACAATGATCGGCGAAGGTTATTATCTTGATCCGGGAAATCCGGATGCGATGCGATGGACCTATGATATGGCGATGGATATCGTTTCGCGTTATGATATCGACGGGTTTCATTGGGATTATATTCGTTATCCGCAGCGGGACGCGGGATATAATCCGGTGGCGGTGGCGCGGTATAACGCGGAATTTGGGACGACGGGGAAACCGGCGATTTCGGATTCGCGGTTTTCGGCGTGGCGGCGGCGTCAGAACACGGATTTTCTGCGCTGGGTGAACGCGGATTTGCTGGAGGTGCGGCCGGATCTGGTGATTTCGGCGGCGGTTTTCGGGAGCCGGTCGGACGCGTT
>CAZJCL010000357.1:0-3112 GCA_964544025.1 uncultured Opitutales bacterium
GCGCGGGTGGTGCGGTAACTTGAACGACGGATTTCGCCACGGAGGCACGGAGAGCACGGGGGTTGCAATCTGGTATTTAACAGAAGGTAGCAAAGGAAGCTAAGGTTAAGAGGATGCTCTTGGTCTTAGAGGTGGGTTTTCCGATGCAGGTAAAGGTAGCGCACGCATCCTGCGTGCGTTACTCACGCTGGAAGCGTGAGCCACATTAATTTTTATGAGTACTGAATTTTTGAATGATCTTTTTTCTCTGAAGGGGAAGACGGCTCTTGTGATTGGGGGGACGGGGGAGCTTTGTGGGATGATGGCGGAGGGGCTGGCGGGGGCGGGGGCGAATGTTGTCCTCGTCGGACGGAGCCAAGAGAAGGCGGATGCGCGTTTGAAGCGGATTCGGGAGGCTGGCGGGAGCGGTTCGTTTATCGCTTCGGACGTGACGACGCGGGAGAGTTTGGAATCGTTGCGCGACGCGGTTTTGGCCGAGCACGGGCAGATCGATATTTTGGTAAACGGCGCGGGAGTGAACGCGGCGACGCCGTTTTTGGATATTCCGGAGGATGAGTTCGACCGGATTTTTCAGGTGAATCTGAAATCGGTGGTGTTGGCGTGTCAGATTTTCGGGCGGTATTTTCTGGAGCGCGGGCAACCGGCTTCGATTATCAACATCGGCTCGATGTCGGGGGTGATTCCGCTTTCGCGGGTTTTCACTTATTCAATGACGAAGGCGGCGGTCCATAATTTGTCGAAGAATCTGGCGCGGGAATGGGCGACGAAGGGGATTCGCGTGAATACGGTCGTTCCCGGGTTTTTCCCGGCGGAACAGAATAAGAAAGTGCTGACGCCGGAGCGGGTTGCGAGCATCATGGGGCATACGCCGATGAAGCGTTTCGGGGAGGCGAAGGAGTTGATCGGCGCGACGTTGTTGCTGGCTTCGGAAGGGGCGGGATCGTTTATCACCGGAGCGGAAATTATTGTGGATGGCGGGTACGCGGCGATGACGATTTAAGGACGGCAGTAGAAGAGTTTTTAACCACGAATGGACACTAATAGACACGAATGAGGGAGGTTGGGAGAGATGCTTTGCGAGGTTTCTCTATCTCTATTGCGTTCAATTCGTGTTTATTCGTGTTCATTAGTGGTTAAGAGTTTGATTGGAGAATCGTATGAAGAAGTTTATTCACGAAGATTTTCTTTTGCAGAGCGATGCGGCGCGGGAGTTGTATCACGATCACGCGAAGCACGAGCCGATTCTCGATTATCATTGTCACTTGCCGCCGGGGGAGATCGCGGAGGATAAGCGGTTTTCGGATTTGGCGGAGATTTGGTTGGGGGGCGATCATTACAAATGGCGGGCGATGCGGGCGAACGGCGTCGCGGAGGAGTTTTGCACGGGCGGCGCGACCGGTCGGGAGAAGTTTCAGGCTTGGGCGGAGACGGTGCCGAACACGTTGCGGAATCCGTTGTATCATTGGACGCATCTGGAGCTGGCGCGGTATTTCGGAATCGATGAACTGCTGAACGGGGAGAGCGCGGAGCGGGTTTGGCAGGCGGCGAACGCGCGGCTGGCGGAGCCGGATATGTCGGTGAAGGGGATTCTGGAGGCGAATCGGGTGGTCGCGGTTTGCACGACGGACGATCCGGCGGATTCGTTGGAACACCACCGGAAGATTCGCGAGCAGGGGGATTTGTCGACGAAGGTTTTTCCGACGTTTCGTCCGGACAAGGCGTTGGCGGTGGATTCGGCGGAGGCGTTCAATGCGTGGCTGGAGAAACTGGCGGCGGTGAGCGGAATCGCTTGCGACGATTTGGAGGGGTTTTTGGCGGCGCTGCGGCAGCGTCATGATTTCTTTCACGAAATGGGCGGGCGGCTTTCGGATCATGGGCTGGAGGTTTGTCCGTCGGAAACCTGCTCGGAGAAGGAGGCGGCGGAGATTTTCGCGAAGGCGCGGAAAGGACGCGACGCGGACGCGGGGGAGGCGGGGAGGTTCCGCGGGTTTTTAATGATTTTCTTTGGGCGGCTGGATGCGGAGAAGGGGTGGACGAAGCAGCTGCATATTGGGGCGAAGCGGAATAACAACACGCGGTTTTTTCGGAAGCTGGGGCCGGATACCGGTTTTGATGGGATCGGGGATTTGGGGCAGGCGGGGCCGTTGGCGTGGTATTTGGATGCGCTGGACCGGACGGATCAGTTGCCGAAGACGATTTTGTATAATCTGAATCCGGCGGATAATTATGTTTTCGCGGCGATGGCCGGATGTTTTCAGGACGGGAGCGCGGCGGGGAAGATTCAGTTCGGGAGCGGCTGGTGGCATTTGGATCAGAAGGAGGGGATGGAGTGGCAGATGAACGCGCTTTCGAGTTTGGGGTTGCTAAGCAGGTTTGTCGGGATGCTGACGGATTCGCGGAGTTTTCTTTCGTATCCGAGACACGAGTATTTCCGACGGATTTTGTGCAATTTGATTGGGCGGGATGTGGAAAATGGGGAATTGCCGCGCGACATGAAGCTGCTGGGGAATTTGGTGCGGGATATTTCGTTCCGGAACGCGCGGGGGTATTTCGGGTTGGAGTTGGGGTAGGGTGTAGGGGAGGGATTCAGCACGGAGGCACGGGGGGCACGGAGCTTTGGCACTGGAGGTTGGACCACAGATGACACAAGATGGGCACAGATACGTAGGCTCGGAATTTAGCAAAAGGGAGCTAAGGTGGGGAATTGGCGGTGGTTGGGGTGTTATTGGAGGGTGGAGAGGGGGACGAGTTGCCAGCGGAGGGTCTTGGTTTCGATTTCGAGGAGGGCGAAGCTGGCGGGGGCGCCGCGGTTGGGGCGGGTGATGCAGCCGGGGTTGAGGTAGCGGATGTTGTCGATGGTTTCGTCGCGGGGGACGTGGGTGTGGCCGTGGAGGATGACGTCGCAGCCGGGGGGCGGGCGGCGGGGCGGGATGTGGATGAGGTGGAAGCGGAGGTGGCCGCGTTCGAGGGTGCGGGTGAGCGGCCATTCTTCGGTCCAGTCGTTGTTGCCGCGGACGAGGTAGACGGGCGGGCCGAGTTGCTGAATTTCGTGGAGGATTTCGGGGCGGCAGACGTCGCCGAGATGCCAGATTTCGTCGGCGGCGCGGAGAGG
>CAZJCL010000358.1:0-3109 GCA_964544025.1 uncultured Opitutales bacterium
ATCCTCCATCTCCCATCTCCTCCCCCCCCCCAATAACCAATAACCAATAACCAATCACCCCAATCCCCACCTTCCCAATTTACACGCAGCTCTCAACCCGTTATCATCTTCTCTTCCCGCCTCCAACAGGGATGGGACGAACCGTTGCATGAAACTTCCGCCAAGAAAGCCGCTCCTCATCACAATAGCGCTGGTGATCGTCGCCGCGCTCGCGCTCATTTTCATTCCCCTGGATGACGCCGCGGACGTCGCTCTCCCGATCCTCGAATGGATCGAACAAACCGGCCCCACAGCCGCTATCTGGTTCACCCTGATCTACCTCGGTTTCGTCATATTCCTCCTCCCAAGCTTTCCCCTCACCCTCGCCGGCGGATTCCTCTTCGGCGTGATCAATGGCTCCCTTCTCGTAATTCTCGCCACCGCCACCGGATCCATGATCGCCTTCTTCGCCGCCCGAACCTTTCTCCACCAAAAAATCGCCGCCAAAATGACCGCCTACCCGCAGCTCGAACGCGTCAGTCGCGGCATGCACGGCCCCGGCGCCTGGAAACTCGTAATGCTCTGCCGCTTCGTCCCCTTTTTCCCCGCCAAACTCTCCAACTACCTCTTCGGTGTCACCCATGTCCGCTCCGGCGCCTTTTTCGTCGGCAACCTCATCGGCATCTTTCCCTATGCGATTCTCAACGCCTGGATCGGCTCCCTCGCCGCCGACCTCGCCAGCCTAGGCGAACGCCAGGAACGCACCCCGCTCGAATGGGCCCTCTACGGCTTCGGACTCGTCGCGACCATCCTGGTCATCATCTCCATCACCCGCCTCGCCCGCGGCGCTCTCGAAAAACAACTCGCCGAACAAGACCAGCCGCCAAAATAACTCCGCCGCCCGCCCCCGCCGAAACCCTCATTCCTCCCAATCCGCCAACACATCCTCCACCGGACGCAGACTCTCCGCCGGAAAAAACGAGTTAATCCGCGTCATAATCTGCTGCACGATTCCGTCCGGACACGAGGCCCCGCCCGTCAGCAAAATCCGCAACGGCCGCCGCTCCGGCAAAAACGCCCGCTCCACCATCTCCCCGCCCTTTCCGCCCGGCGCGAACTCATAGTGCGAAACCCGCTCCGGCGACAAAATATTCCGCTCCGACTGAATATAAAACGCCCGCTCCCCCAACCGCTCCCGGCACATCCGAAACAGCTGATACGTGTTCGAACTGTTCTTCCCCCCAGCCACCACCGCCAAATCCAGCTCCATGGACAACGCCTTCTCCAGCGCATCCTGATTCACCTGCGTCGCATAGCAAAGCGTATCGCCTTTGCTGTTGCTGTTCAAATGCTTCTCCACTTCCTCCATCCCGTATTTCCGCGCGAAAATCTGCTCCAGAAACGCGATAATCCCCAGCGTCTCGTTTCGTAAAAGCGTCGTCTGATTCACCACCGCCACCCGCTCCAAATCCCGCGCCGCGTCAAATCCCGGCGTCGCGCGATCCGCGAAATCCGCCAAAATCCGCCGCTTCTCTTCCGGATCGTCAGCCAAAATCGCCGCCCCCACAATTTCCACTTCCTCCCGATTCCGCACGATCAACGCGTGACCCGCCTTCGCCGCGTTCGAAAACGTCGCCTTCGTCTCCTCATGCTCCGCCTTCCCGTGAATAATCACCGTATACCCCGCCCGCCCAAACCGCTGCGCCGCCTTCCAGACCTTCTCCACCAGCATGCAAGTCGCGTCGTAACGATTAATCGCAATCCCCTTCCGGATCAACCGCTTCTTATCCTCATCCGTTGCGCCAAAAGCCGGAATCACCACCACATCCTCCTTCGTCAACAAATCCCAAAGCGGACGCCCCGTCTCCGGATCCACCACCGGTTTCCCTTTATCCGACTGCAAATACCGCAATCCCCGCGCCAGCAAATCCTCGTTCACAAACGGATTATGAATCAGCTCGCTCAACATGAAAACCCGCCGCCCCGGATTCTCGGCGATGCTCTCATACGCCCGCTCGATCGCGTTCTGCACGCCCAAGCAAAACCCGAAATGACTCGGAATCACATACGAAACCGCCCCAAAATCGACCGCCGCCGGTGTCGTCGAAGACCGTTCGTTAATCCGCTTCGCCGCCTTGATCGTCTGGCAAAGCGCGCTCTGGTAAAGCCGCTCCGATTCCCGGTCGATATGGTAAACCGACCGGTTCCGCTGCTTCTCCGTCCGAAACCGGTAAATATAATCCTGCTCCCGTTTATAAAGATACGGAATCTCCAAAACATGCGGCCCGATCTCCGCCAAAATCCCCCGCAAAACGTCCGCAAATTCCCCCGGCACTTCCGCCGATTCCCGCTCCAATTCCTCCAACGTAAAAAACCGCGCCCCCTCAGATTTCGCCGCCTGTGCTTCCTCCGCCTCGCTCAAAATCGCAAAGAAAACCCGCCTCCTCGCCGCCTCGCCGCCAGCGACCGTAAAAATCTCCCGCACCGGATTCTCCGTCCCCGAAACCGCCTGCACCTCCGCGACGCCCTCCGCCAAAACCTCACCCGCCGGCACCGTCCATTTCCCGTCCGCCCCCCGCCGCAAAAGCATCTGGCTCCCCGAATTGAACAGCAGCACCGAGAAAGACGTTCCCTCCCGCTGTTCTCCGTCCCCGAAAAAAATGGCCGCACTCTCCCGCGATTTCATAGGGCTTCAAAATGAACCCCAAACCCGCCAAATGACAACCCTCATGCCACAACCACCAGCCCCACCCCCAACTTCCTCCAAAAAACCACGCTCCGACCCTCGTCCCGACGAAACTACCCCATCCATATTTTCTGCCCGAAAAACTTCCGAAACCACCTCACCATATCCATCATCTTCTGTCCCGGAGGGACTCCCGAAAACAACCCGGCCTTTTCAACACCGGGCAGACGCTTCCACCAAAAACTAAGTCCCGAAGCGACGACCGAACCACCGACCGACCGCGCCAGACTCGCCCACACTCACCTCAATTCCGCGACAGCGGCGGAAAAAACTGCTCCTTCCGCCACCCTGGCGTCCGCGCGTCCAGCTCCATCCCTTCTCCCACCGCTTTCGCCGTCTTCCGAAACGCCACGCTCGACAACGTCACCGCCGTCAAAACCTGGT
>CAZJCL010000359.1:0-3088 GCA_964544025.1 uncultured Opitutales bacterium
GGGAATGTTATTAGGTCGAGTTGACGACAGAGCCCATGGTAGAAGCCGAACCATTTCAGCATGCTTGTCCGGTCCTGGAAATGGTTGCGGTTTTGATGCAGTATTTTTGTGTGGGGCAGGTTTCGGATGGCGGCGAGGGAACGGGCGCAGGGGCCGGTGATCCAGATGTGTTCCGTTTCCTCGGCCAGGGCGCGGACGTGGGCGGAAAAGACGCGGAAGTTTCGCCAGTCGATTCGCCCGTTGCAGCCGAAATCGCGGCAGATTGGATCCACTTCGTCCAGGCGGCTTTTTCCGTTTCCGAATGGACGTGGAGAAGCTACACGGAAACGGTATTCTCCGGATTCGCTCATGTGACGCATGAGAGATGCCGTTGAATCTATGTCTTCCAGATTCGAGCGTTGGAAGAGCTTGAGGATGGAAATTTTGGCTTTGGCTGTCTGGGAACCTCTTGCCGGCAATGTCGTCCATGTGGAGGACGTTGCTGGATTTGGTAGTCCCTGACTTTGCTGAAACGACATCATTGTTAGATATGTGACGGCGGAGATTCTTGGGGGATAAAGGTGGGTTCGTCGGATTCATCCGCGTCCAGATATTCGTCTTCGTCCTCCCAGTCGTCATATTCGTCATCTTCGACGTCCTCTTCTTCGATCTCATCCGGAAAGAGGTATTTGGAGAAGAACATCCAGAGGAATATCGGGCTTAGCGTAAACAGAAGAAACTTGGCGATGGAGATTCCGCCGTCGCGGTAGAGTTGAACGATCATCGCGTTTACGATCAGGAATATGAAGCAGTAGAAGATGTTCTGCTGATTTCGGATGAACCAGTTGTAGAGGAGCCCGAGGGCCCATCCGGCCAGCGACATGGTCAAGAGGGAGCCGATCCATCCGCCGCTCATCCAGCCGTCGCCCACGAGCGACGGGGTGAGGCCGAGGAAGTTTCCGTAGTCGTTGAGGTTGAAGAACGAAACCGGTGGACCGATCGGTTTCGATTTCCAGATTTTTCTCGGAATTGGTTCGGTGAAGATTTGCAGGTATTGGGTTCCGTAGGTGTAGGTTTCGGTTTCCTTGGGGACCTTGTCGACGATGTAGGTGAGGTAGTCGAAGTTGGCGAAATCCATGGTGTCGAGACGGTCGGAAAGGGTGGCTTCCTCGGAAAGCACGTCGCGGATGTCTTCGTGGTTTCCGGAAATGAGGTTTCGCATGTAGGCCCGGTCGAGTCCTAAGTTGGCAAAAAGGATGGCGATAACAGGGATCGGGAGGACGAATTTGAGGGCCGGGAAGTTTTTCCGGTGTTGCCAAGCGTGAACGAGAATGAGGGCGAAGAAGGTGAGGATGATCGTCCATCGTCCCCAACCTTGGGTGGCGCGGTAGTAGAAAAAGATGATGAGGGGAAGGTAGGCGTACCATTTCCAGCGGGAGACGAGGAGGAAGAAAATGGTTATTGGAATGAGAACTTGTTGGAGGTCGTTTATGTAGCCGCTCGTTCCGGTCATGACGTAGACACCGTTGATGTGCTCGCCTTGCATGTTTGCAGCGGTGATGGAATAGATGCCGAGCGGCGCCATGATGAGCGCCATCGCAAAGAAGGCTTTGCGTTCGCCGGGGAGCAATTCGCGGCGACCTTCGATTTCCTTGGGTCCGGGTTCTTTGCTGGTGAGGAGGAAGGTGACGCAGAAGGCGATGAGGCCGGCGGAGCTGAGGTAGAGGGTGCGGACCATTACCTCGTCCGTCGGCGTGAACTTCATGTAGATCCAGAGGGAATCGAACTCGAAGATGTAAACGAGCGTTGGGCGGATGCAGAAGACAATCGCGTGGAAGGCGAGGTAAACGCTGGTTGGGTGGAATATTGTGAGTTGTCGTCGTGAGGCCATGATGGCTACGACGATTAGGAAGACTGTCCACTGAACTATTAGTTCGAAACCCATTTTAGAAGTTAGAATTTAGAAGTCAGAAGGAAGAATGGAAGAGGACTTGGGCTCTGTTGTTTTTTAACCACGGAATACACGGAATACACGGAAAGGGCTTGGGTTCTGTTGTTTTAACCACGAATGGACACTAATGGACACGAATTAAATGAGTATGGTGAGATTGATTGAGGATCGGGCTGATAACTAATAACCAATAACAGATAACTAGTAACTAAACGGGTTGGGAGAGGGGGGTGGGGGTTTTGTGGAAGATGTTTAGGAGGATGTCGCGGACGCGGCGGCCGGCTACGTTCCAGTTTAGACGGGTTTGGTATTCTTCGTGGGAGGAGGCGGCGAGGTCGGTGTAGCGGCGGTAGTTTTGAAACATGTCTAGAATGTACGATGTGTAGGCGGTGGAGGGTGTTTCGGTGGAGAAGGTTTGGCCGTTGAGGCCGTTGCGGATGACGGTGGGGACGCCGCCGACGGCCCGGGCGAGCGCGGGGACTCCGAAGGCGTTGGCTTCGCAGTAGACGAGGCCGTAGCATTCGGCGAGGGAGGGGACGATGAGGAAATGACTTTCCGCGAGGAGGGTGGCGATGCGGTCGCGGTGGCTTTTCAGGCGTTTGCTGAGGAAGCCTTCGCAGCGGACGAAGGGGGGGGCTTTTTTGTTTTCGAACGGATTGCAGCCGACGATGGTGAGTTCGGTGGGGAGGCCGGAGCGATTGAGTTCTTCGGCGACGGCGAGCGCGGTTTCGCCGCCTTTGCGTTGCCAGTCGACGCCGATGAAGAGGAGTTTGCAGGTGTCGGTTGGCCGGGCGGCGATGGCGGCGCGGACTTCGGAGGGCGCCGGGGAGGATTCGATGTTGGCGCCGAACGGGACTACGTGGACTTTTTTCGGATTGATTCCGTAGTCGTTGATCGCGCTGGCGGCGGCCCAATCGGAGGTGAAAATAGCGGCGCTGGCGCGTTCCATGGCGCGGCGCTCGATGGCATGGCCGTCGCGGATGGTTTCGGCGCAGAGGCTGGAATACTCTGGGTAGAAATCGAAGAGGGCGGCGTGGGTGGCGTCGGACCAGAAGACGGTGGGGATATCGGTTTCGAGATAGGCGATCGGGATGGTGCCGGGACTGAAAACGAGGTCGATGTCGTCGCGTTGGCGGAGACGCTCGTCGACGAGCCGGG
>CAZJCL010000360.1:0-3084 GCA_964544025.1 uncultured Opitutales bacterium
CCGCCGGTTTCCGAACCCGCCAAACCGCCTGAGCCCGCCAAATCGCCCGCGCCCCGTCCGCCGATCCCTTTCGACGACGATGAGAACGTTCCTTTTTAAAACCCTTTCCCAATCGCAAAACCTATGCCCGCTCCCAAATCCAAACGCGCTCCGCGAGCCCTCTCCCTTTACGACCGTCTTTCCCGCCTGACGTTCGCCGACGCCTGCAAGCTCCTCGGCCCAAACGGCAAAAGCCTCCTCGTCGCCGGCGGAAAAATCGAGATCGACGCTCCTTCCCAGGTCGAACTCACGCCCTCCTGTTTTCGGCTCCGAATCCCCCTCCCCAAAGGCGCAGCAACCGTCACCGTCAGTCTCGATCCGGCGAAGCGAAACAGCCTCGAAGTAAAATGCCGCGGAGCGGGCGTGGCGGACGCTCCCGCCTATCGCGGCGCGGCCCTCGCGTTCATTCTGGAGGAAAAACAATATCTCGGACTGGCGGCCGCCCCCGCCGAAAATCAGCCCTTCGAACTTCTCGACGAACAACAGCTCGTCGAACGCGCGATTCGCGAACGCGCCGAACGCGCCGCCACCGAACCGATGGACATCGAGTCGGGCGATCCGGCGACGCCCTGGACCGACTACCTGGTGACGAGCCGCCTTTCCGGAAAAGCCTACCGCGTTGCCGTGCGAGGTCTCCAGCGCGGCGATTCGTTCTGCACCTGCGCGGATTTCCGCACCAACACCTTGGGCACCTGCAAGCACCTGATGAAGGTGCAGGAAAAGATCCGCTCCGAGTTTTCCGCCAAGCGACTTCAGGTAACGTATGAACAGAACGAATACGCCGTCGCCGTTCGCTACACGGAAGAACCGGCCGTCCGGCTGCTGGTTCCGGTCCACGGAAAAGACGCCGTCCGCCGCGCCGCCACCCAACTGACCGATCACGATTTGACCGCCGAAAAGGACATCCGCGCCCTCGTCCATTTTCTCGGTTTCGCCCAGAAACACGGAATCGACGTCCGCGTCTACCCCGACGCCGAAGAGCTGCTCCACAGCTTTCTGCACCGCGACCGCCTCACGCGTCTCGCGGAGGAAATCCGCCGCGACCCCGCCGCCCACCCGCTCCGGAAAACCCTGCTCCACGCCGAGCTTTTGCCGTATCAACTCGACGGAATCGCGTTCGCCGCACAGGCCGGACGGTCGATCCTTGCCGACGACATGGGACTGGGCAAAACCATCCAGGGAATCGGCGTCGCGGAACTTCTCCGCCGCGAAGCCGGCATCCGGAAAGTGCTCATCGTTTGCCCGGCCTCGCTCAAATCGCAATGGGCGCGCGAGATCGAGAAATTTTCCGATCTCGACAGCCAGCAGGTCGTCGGCTCCGCGACCGAGCGCTCCGCCCAATACGCGAACGACCGCTTTTTCACCATTTGCAATTACGAGCAAATCCTGCGCGACACGCCCGCGATCGAGCGGATCGGCTGGGATCTGATCATCCTCGACGAAGGCCAGCGCATCAAAAACTGGGAAGCCAAGACCTCGCGCACGATCAAAGCCCTTCGCTCCCGGTTCGCGCTCGTGCTTTCCGGCACGCCCCTCGAAAACCGACTCGACGATCTGTATTCGGTTGTTGAATTCATCGACGCCAACCGTCTCGGCCCGGCCTTCCGCTTCTTCCACGCGCACCGCATCGTGGACGAAAACGGCAAAGTCACCGGCTACAAAAACCTCGACCGCCTCCGCGAAAATCTCGCCCCGATCCTGCTCCGCCGCACCCGCGCCCTCGTCCAAAAACAGCTGCCGCCCCGCACCACGGAAGTCCTCCGCGTTACCGCCACCGAAGAGCAAATGGCGATGCACGGCGCGGGCATGCAGATCGTCCGAACGGTTCTGAGCAAACCGTATTTCAACGAGATGGACCTGCTCCGCCTCCGGCAGGGACTCCTGATTTGCCGCCTCGCCGCCAACAGCAGCAAACTCGTCGACAAGGAGGGGGAGAATTATTCCTCGAAACTCGACAAGCTCCGGGAATTGCTGGAAACCATGGCCGAAGAGGAGGAGCGAAAAATCGTTCTCTTTTCGGAATGGACCGGAATGCTCGACCTCATCGAGCCGTTGCTGAAAGCGGCGAAGATGCCCTTCGTGCGGCTCGAAGGAAAAGTCCCCCAGCGCAAACGTCAGCAAATCGTGGATACGTTTCAACGCGATCCCGACTGCCGCGTCATCCTCCTCACCAACGCCGGCGCCACCGGCCTCAACCTCCAGGCGGCGAACACCGTCATCAACGTCGATCTCCCCTGGAATCCCGCCGTCCTCGAACAACGCATCGCCCGCGCCCACCGCATGGGGCAAAAGCGTCCCGTCCAGGTTTACCTGCTCGTGACGGACGGCACCATCGAGGAAAACCTGCTCGGCACGCTCTCGGCGAAAAAGGAACTCGCCCTCGCCGCGCTCGACGTGGAGTCCGACGTCAACGAACTCCAGATCGAGAGCAATCTGGAGGAAATGAAACGCCGACTGGAAAAACTGCTCGGCGAGAAACCCGACGCTCCCCTCGACGAAACGATGCAAGCCGAAGAGGAAGCGGCCGTCCACGCCGCTCGCGAAAAGATCGCCGCCTCCGCCGGACAACTCCTCACCGCCGCGATCCAGATGGCCGCCGCGATTCTGCCCTCGGCTCGCGGAGCGACCGCCGCCGCGGAACCCGACCCTGCCGTGGTGGAAACCTTCCGCTCCCGCCTGTCGGAATGCGTGGAAACCGATCCCGACGGCACCCGCCGCCTGACGGTCACCCTTCCGGCCTCCGACAGCATCGATCTCTTCGCCCGCGCCTTCGCCCAATTCGCCGACCTCGGAAACGGCCCCGCCGCACCACCCCCGAAATCCTGACTTAAGCGACCCCTCGCGGGACACTAACGGATGGAACTCACACGCTCCAAAAAAGCCGATTGTTCATTCACTCCCGCGCAACCGGACTCCACGAAACGTCGTAATAATCCGCCAAAACTTCCTCGCGCGTCGCCGAAAATCCGACCCGCTCCAGCTCCTCCATCGCCGTCCGGAGTTTTCCTTAGCATGAAACTCCTGACCAACTCGCCGTCGCTGCTC
>CAZJCL010000361.1:0-3067 GCA_964544025.1 uncultured Opitutales bacterium
TTCGGTTTGCAAAACGGCGCGGATGGCGGCTCGTTGGCGGGTTTGGTTTTTCATCGCGGATTCGGAGGCGTCGCGGAAATTCGGCGCGCGGGGAGGAGTTTTGGAGGCGGGGCCGGGGATGGCGAGGGATTTTGCTATTCGAGGTATTTTCGGCTGCCGCGGGGGGTGATGCGTCCGATGTTGGCTTCGGGGAGGCGGGCGTCGAGCTCGCCGGGGTAGGGCGGGAGGGCTTCGACGTGTCCGTCGGCGAAAACGAAGAGCGCTTTTTGTCCATCGCCGAAGCGGAAGTGGATGGTGCGGTAGGTGTCTTCGATGAGGTAAAATTCCTCGACCATGGGATTGGAGGGAGAGGCGGGGGATTGGAAGGTGTTGATTTGGGCGCAGGTGCCGAAGAGGAGGACTTGGGAGGGGGCGGAGAGATCGGAATAGGTTTTGCCTTCGAGGAGGGGGACGCCGTCGTTTCGGAAAATGGGGCCGAGGAGGATGTTGTAGCCGTAGCCCCAGCTGGCGCCTTTGAATTTCGGTTTCCAGAGGGCGGTGTCGTAGTCGAATCCGGGGCAGACTTCGATGCCGCCGATCTGTTGGATGTAGGGGTAGAGGGGGGATTTGGCGCGGTCGAGGTCGCGGTTTCCTTCGCCGCCGCCGCTGCCGCCGGGTTCGAGGCCGAAGAACCAGAGGACGCCGTCGTCGGTTTGCTGGCGGTAGGGGAAAAAGCGGTCGTCGTGTTCCTGGAGGTAGAGGTGGGTGGCGAGTCCGAGTTGGCGGAGGTTGCTGGTGGATTGGGCCATTTTGGCGCCTTCGAGGGCGCGGGGGAGGACTTGGGAAATGAGAATGGAAAAGAGGACCGCGATGACGCCGATGGCCGCGAGGAGTTCGAGGAGGCTGAAGGCGGTTTGGGGTTTTTTCATGGCTGGCGGAGTTGGCGCGGCGGGGTCATCGGTATCATCGGCGAAGCGTCGATGCTACGGGCTACGGGCGCGTCTTTTTCGTGCGGAGGCGGCGGGTGGCGGCGACGGTGAGGGCGAGGAACAGGCCGGTGGCGAGGGCGTAGGTTTTGGGTTCGGGAATGACGGTGATTTCGCCGAGAGCGAAGTAGGCGGGGGTGTTCATTCCGAGAATGCCGACGTCGGAGGAGGTGAGGGTGAAGTCGAGATGGCGGGTTTCGGGGGCGAATCCGCTGAGATCGGCGAGGGTCCAGGAATCGAGGATGTAGTCGAGACTGTTGTCGGAGAAACGGTAGTCTGCGAGGTAGACGTCGAGGGAGCCGGTCGGGTTTTCGGCGGCGTCGCGTCCGGTGATGGTGAGGTAGAAATAATCGGGTTCGTTGCCGTGGGTGTCGCCAAAGGGGGGATTTCCGAAGGCGTCGCCGTCGCGGATGCTGTAGTAGGCGTAGGCGGTGTTGGTGACGCGGATGCTGAGGGGAGCGCGGCCTTCGGGGAGGGTGACGCGGGGAATGGCGGGGAGGTAATTGTCGACGTAGCCGATCGCGTAGGTGCCGGTGGCGCCGAGGCCGGGGCCGGCGATGGCGGCGTATTGGTTTTCCCAGCCGGGGGTGGCGTTGTCGGTGACGTTGGAAAGGGCGAAACCGCCCCAGGAAATCCAGCCGCCGTCGACCTGATAGACGTTGTGGAAGAACGCGCCTCCGGACGAGAAACCGCCTTCGGTGCTGGCGCCGTTGTCGGAGGATTCGGGCGGGAGGGAAACGTCGCGGAAATCGATCACGTGTTGCGCGGAAAGGGTCGCGGGGAGAAGCGGAAGCGCGAAGGCGAGGAGGCGGAGGGCGTTGGTTTTGGATGACATGACTTGGGTAGATTGCGGAACGGGAAACGTGGGATCAAGGAAAATTGGGAAACGAGACTCAATCTCATTCACGACGCGGGAATTTCCGGGAGGATTTACACGGGAGGAGCAACTTTGTTATTCTCGAGGGATTCGCATGTGTGGCCGTTTTCCGATTCGTATTGTTTCCGATTTGCATCTGGCGCATCCGGCTTCGCTGGTGAAGAACGTCTGGCAGCTGGAGCCGCTTTTGGCGGGGGCAGGGACGGTGGTTTTTAATGGGGACACTACGGAGCAGCGGTTGCCGGAGACGCGGAAAACGGCGGAACGTTATCTGGAAACGTTGCGGAAGCTGTGCGCGGATTTGGGGGTGGAGCCGGTTTTCTTGAGCGGGAATCATGATCCGGAGGGGGGAGAGCATTCGCTGGAGCTGTTGGGAGGGCGGTTTTTGGTGACGCATGGGGATGTGCTTTTTCCGGATGTGACGCCGTGGGGGCGGGACGCGGCGAAACTGCGGGAGCATCGGGAGCGGGTTTTGCGGGAGATCGGGGAGGGGGAGCCGGAGTGGGAGGCGCTTTTGCGGGCGTGCAAGGAGGCGTCGGCTTCGACGGATGTGTGGCGGCGGGAGATTCCGGATTCGCGGCGGGCTTGGTTGATGCGGATTTTGCGGGAAACGGGGCATCCGTTGCGGGCGTTGCAGGTGATTCGGGCGTGGGCGACGCTGCCGGGGCGGGCGGCGGTCGCGGCGGAGGAGCATCGTCCGGGGGCGCGTTGGATCGCGGTGGGGCACACGCATCTTCCGGGTTGGTGGCGTCGGGGCGAGCGGGTGGTTTTTAATACGGGAGCTTATCTTCCGTGGCTGGCGCGGACGATGGTTGAAATTTCCGCGGAATCTGTCTCGATGTGCCGGGTGGAACGGGACGGAAAATTTTTCCGTCGGGGTAAAACGATCTTCCGCGAAGCCATCGATGAATTTGCACGAAATGGAAACGACAGGACCTCTTCGCCGGGGGGAAGATAATCGGGAAACGCCGGGCCAGCCCGTTTGGGAGACGGAGGAGTTGGCGGAGCCGGGGGCGCGGAAACCGGTCGGGAAGTGGGCGTTTTTCGTGGCGGATGGCGGATTCGTGGCGGCGGCGGCGTTGTTGATTTGGCTGGGGGAATCGCCTTTGTCGCCGGGGTTGGTGGCGGTGGCGGTGTTTTTGATTTTGGCGGGGGCGGGAATCGCGGTGGTTCCGTATTTGCTGGATTACATCGTGGCTTTGCGGGGGGCGGCGTCGGAGGCGGG
>CAZJCL010000362.1:0-3060 GCA_964544025.1 uncultured Opitutales bacterium
TGCAGGCGCTGGATTTTGTATTCACGCACCCGGTTTTCCTGAACAGTCGCTTCGCTAGTCACGCCGGTCTCTCCGCTCCCACGGCGGCCCGCTTCACCCGCATGTTGCTCGATACTGGTTTGTTGCAAACGGTGCGGGAGGCGTCGGGGCGCAAATCTGCGATCTATCGCTTCGAGCCCCTGATGGAGATTGTTCGCGTGTAAGACCCTGCCGATAATGGGCCCTCCATGAGTAATTTTGCTTTCCCTCAGTCTGAACGGCGCCACTTGCAACAACCGGCCAGCGAGGCGGAGACATTGGTGCCTGCCAAGCGAAAGCGGAGAGCGAGGGGCTGGGATTGTCCGTGCGCTCGCTTGTTGGAAGGGAGCGCGATGCCGCGAAACAAGCCTTGGGGATTTTGCCTCCGGTGGAACGCTGACCGGAAACCAGATCGAGTTCGTAAATTTGATCGTCGATCATTTGACGGTGGCCGGGGTGGTGTCGCAGGAGTTGCTTTACGAGTCGCCGTTCACTTATGTCAGCCCTCAAGGGCGGACGGAGTATTCAGCTCAGCGCAAGTGGACGCACTGCTTGAACTGCTGCTGCGGATTCGGGCTCGGGCGGCCGGGTGAAGGCTTTGCGCGCCGGTTGGCTTGAGAACTGCGGAAAATAGGCAGTGTTGGACGCGGAGTCGAGTTGGCGAATGCGTCACGGTCCATCGTCCGCTTCAGTTCTGTTTCAGGTTCACGACAAGCCGGTAGAAGAGGGCGGTGGTTTCGGAATTGGATCGGGCTTCCCAAGTTTGAATGCCGTCGGCTTCCGCCACGAGTTTGGGGCCGGTTTCTATTTCAATCCAGTTCACGAGATCGGTCGATTGCTGCACTTGATAATCCACGTCGGGACGATCCATCGGGCGTTCGTAGCGTAGCGCGGGGTTTCCTGACGAAAACACGAGATGGGGACGCCGCTCGGTTGCGGCGGAATTTCTGCCGAGCCCGAGGGCGTAGCGAAGCAGATTCGAGATGCCGTCAAATCCTTCGACAGTGGGACCACTGATCGCGGGATCGGCCAGTTCGGACGGCGAGAAATGTTCTTCCTGCCAGCGGGCGAATCCGGAGCGAGCGGAGATTCGGAGCTTTCGGCCGAGAATGTTGTTCAGGTAATTTTCTTCGGCGAAGTGGTTTTGCGGATCCACAAAAGCGTAAATCTCGAAATCACCCGGTTGCGCGGTCCAGGTTTGGCGGGCGGTCATTTCGAGGGATTCGTTGGTGGCGGGCGATGGTGCCGGATGGGCCATCGACACCTGTTCGCCGTTCACGAAGAACGCCAAATCGAGATCATTCGAGGTAGTCGGCTGGATACCCGTGAGCCGAACCGTCGCGGCGAAGGTCACTTCGTCTCCAGGTCGTGGATCGGCTGGCGACCAATGAACCGCCTCGACGATATTGTCCCAGGGAGGGTAGCCGGTTCTGCCATGGGTGATGACGCCCGCCTTCCGCTGGTTGTTATCCACGAGCGACTCCGCGATCAGGCCGTTTGGATCGAGAACGACGGTCAACACCGAAGCCCACAGCGGAACATAGACGCCCGCGATTCCAACGGGGCCGCCATCTGGTTCCAGCTCGATGCTCTCGCCGGGAGCGATCGAGGTTGTCCAGGTGTTGGACCATGCCCGACGTTCTCCCTGGACGAAAAAATCCACCCGATGGATCACGCCTTCCGGTGTCGGCTCGTCACCCTGATTCGTCACGGTGACCTTCGGCACGATGATCTGGCTGAAGTCCGCTGGCGGATCGAGGGAGATTTTGCTGACAACGAGGTCCGGCTTTCCTTGCCTCGGATTGAAATGCACCCACCGCTCGATGAAATGGGTGCCGTCGGTAGTCATTGCGATCCGGTGCTCTCCGGCGGGCGCGGCGCCAGCATCGGGGAGGGTGACTTGCAGCCATCGGGCGGGGTGGAACGGCACGGCCACGCCCGGCACTTCGAATCGTACGGTTCCGACCACCGCATCGTTTACCTCGAAGATCGCCTCTGCCTCGGGCGGAAAGTCCCAATGCGGGTATTCGAGAATGGCGGTTATTCCGAACGAGTTTCTGTCTTCGAAAGGATAATTCGCTTGGATATCCCGGAGTTGAAAAACCCCGTCATAGGAGAAACTTCGGGTGTAGCGGTTGTCCTCGAAATCGGCCTCCTCAATACGAGCCAAATCGTTGACCCAGCCGGTGACCTCGAACTCCGTAGCGCCTTCTCCGTTCCAATAAAGCGTGTACAAGGGGCCGTAGTTGGCTGTGACCAAAGTGCTCTCTCCCGGCGCGAGCGAGGTCGTCCAAGTGTCGCTCCAACTCACGGCCTGGCCGTCCACCCAAAAAGAAACGCCGTGAACAACTCCTTCCGGGGTGGCGGCGTTGCCGACATTCCGAATGACCGCTCCGAAACGATGCAGGTCGGGTTCCCCGTCGAGCCTCATCACGCGCATCTCAGTGATCACCAAGTCGGGCAGAGGAGCGGCGGTGGCGCTCGGGTCCGGCGCGCTGTCGGCAGAGATGAATGCGAAACCGAGTAATATAAAAACGGCACAGTAAATGGGGCGGTCACCAAGAAAGCTCATGCAAGCACTTTAGCGGTTTCCGCGTGGTTATTGAATAAGGACGTTCCGGAATGGTGAAGGCAGGTTTCACTATCGTAAAGGACGGGCTTGACCCGATTGAAGAGGGATCCGCGTAACCCGGTTTCGGTTGGCGGTAATGGATTGATTGATGATACCCGGTGCCGCTGTGGTCGTACCGGGAGCTTCCTCTTCTGAGTCTCAAGAAACCATCGAGAGCGGGTCTTCGTCGCTGGATAGATCCGTTTCGGGTTCCGCTGGACTCGCACAGGGGAGTTCGATCCAGAATTGGCTGCCTTGCCCGGGGGCGGATTCGACGCCGACAGATCCGTTCATGCGTTTAACCGCTTTGCGAACGATCGCGAGCCCGAGGCCGACGCCGGGATAGTTTCCAGTATGACCGCGATGGAACATCTCGAAGGCATTCTTCTTCGCGTCCGCATCCATACCGATCCCGTTATCCGCAATCCAGA
>CAZJCL010000363.1:0-3060 GCA_964544025.1 uncultured Opitutales bacterium
TTTTCGCGGAGCGCGTTTCCCATGGCCGCGAGCCAGCCGTCGCCGATGACGTCGTCGCCATCGCAAAAAACGAGCGCGTTGCCGGTGGCTGTTTGGGCGCCGGAGTTGCGGGCGTAGGCGGGACCTTTTTTCCGGGTGGCGCGGACCAGGCGGAGGTTCGGGAGAAACTTCCGGAAGTCGCGAACGACTTGGGGCGTGGAGTCGGTGGAGCCGTTGTCGACGGCGATGATTTCCCATTCGCCGTCCCAGTTTTGGCGGCGGAGCGCTTCGAGTTGCTCGGGCAAGGTGCCGGCGCAGTTGAAGCATGGAATGATGACGCTAAGTTTCATGATGCGGAACGTTCCGGCGTTTTTTCTGAACCGGCACAGGCTTCGCCCCGTCACTTCCCGTTTGGAAGGATCTTGTTCTCGGATTGACGTTGGAATTGGCTTGGATACGGCTCTCGCCGCCGTTGACGTGGTTCGATTCGATGGGCTCCGAGAATACTAAAGAGGCAGAAATGGCTCAATCAGGGGAAAGCCCGTAGCGCCCTGAGAGAAGGGCTCCAGGCTGAATAAGGGAAACCCGCAACTTGGAGGAAACGCGGTGGCGCGGCGCTGGGGCTCTGTTTTTTCAACCACGGACACACGAGCACACGGAAAGCGTGGGCTCTGCTTTTAACCACAAATGGACACTAATGAACACGAATGACGGGGGGAGGGGATTTTTAACAGGAGGTAGCGGAGGGAGCTAAGGCTTATGCTCGGGAAACGAGGCGACCTCGGGTTGCAGGGTTGCGCGGATCGCAAAGCGGGATCACCATCGATGGTCGCTGACCGTTCGAGAAATCAAGCACGCTGATTTAGCCGGGTGCAGAACATAGGATCATAGATGAAAAAGAAAAATTGCGGTTCACATCACCATGCCGATCACTCCGGCGATGATCATCACGGTGGCGTTCGGGCCTCCGCTTCGAAGGCTTACTATTGTCCCATGTGCGAGGGCGTCGAATCCGACAAACCAGGTGACTGTCCAAAATGCGGCATGCGGCTGGAGAAAAATCCGGCGTTTCGGCCCGCACCCGACGCCGTCATTTACACCTGCCCGATGCATCCGGAGATCGAGCGGGATGCTCCTGGCGACTGCCCGAAATGCGGAATGCCGCTCGAACCGAAGTCCGGAGCAATCGCCGAAGAGGATGACGATATCCGCGATTTGAGCAGACGCTTCTGGGTCGCTCTCGTCTTAACCATTCCCGTTTTGTTCATCGCCATGGTTCCGATGATTCCCGGGGTGAGTCTCGAGAGCTGGATTCCCCGCCGCGTCGGCCAGTGGCTTGAGTTTTTACTTACCACCCCGGTCGTTGCGTGGGCCGGCTCGATCTTTTTCGTGCGCGCCTGGCGCTCCGTCGTTCATCGCAGTCCGAACATGTTTACCCTCATCGGGCTCGGTGTCGGTGCCGCGTACATCTACAGCGTCGTCGCGATCCTGTTTCCGCAGATCTTCCCGGCGGCATTCCGGTCGGATGGGGTCGTCGAGGTCTATTTCGAAGCCGCCGCCGTGATCACCACTTTGGTTTTGCTCGGGCAACTGATCGAAGCCAAAGCCCGCAGCCGCACCGGCCAGGCGATTCGCGCGTTGCTCGACCTCGCTCCCCGCACCGCCCGCCGAGTTCGCGATGGCGTCGAAGAGGAAGTCGGTGTCGAGGAAATCCGGATCGACGATCTTCTCCGCGTCCGGCCCGGCGAAAAGCTTCCGGTGGACGGTGAAGTTGAGGACGGGAAAAGCACGATCGACGAGTCGATGATCACCGGCGAGTCGATTCCCGTGGAGAAAGCCCAGGGGGATTCGGTGATCGGCGCGACCATCAACCAGACGGGCAGTCTCCTGATACGCGCCACGCGGGTGGGCGGCGAGACCTTGCTTTCGCAGATCGTCCATATGGTTTCCGAGGCTCAGCGGAGCCGTGCCCCGATCCAGAAAACCGTCGATCAGGTCTCCGCCTGGTTTGTTCCCGCCGTGGTAGTCGCGGCAATCGTCACCGCTATCGTTTGGGGGATTTTCGGACCGGAACCCGCTCTCGCTTTTGCCGTCGTCAATGCCGTGGCGGTCCTGATCATCGCCTGCCCGTGCGCGCTCGGACTCGCTACCCCGATGTCGATCATGGTCGGAATCGGACGCGGCGCCCGTTTGGGTATCCTTATTAAAAACGCCGAGACTATCGAGACGGCCCGCAACGTCACCCATCTCGTCACCGACAAAACCGGCACCTTGACCGCAGGGAAACCCGCTGTCACCGAAGTTTTGCCCGCGGAGAATGTTTCCGCCGATGAGCTTCTCACCTTCGCCGCCGCGATCGAGGAGCAGAGCGAACACCCGATCGCCAACTCCATCGTGGCCGAGGCGAAGGCGAAAAACCTGAGTTGGGATCCTGTCGCCGATTTCGATTCCATCACCGGCAAGGGAATCGGAGGCCGGATTGGCGATTCCAAATTCCTCGCCGGAAACCTCGCGCTCATGAAGGATGCCGGGGCCAGACTCTCCGTAACCGCGGAGAACGCCTTGCGCGAACTGGAGGAAAAAGCGCGAACCATCGTCCTCATCGCTCGGGACAGCGATGTCATCGGACTCATCGGCGTTTCCGATCCGATTAAACCGACCACTCCCGAAGCGGTCGATCGCCTCCACAAGCTCGGCATCAAACTGATCATGGCCACCGGCGACAACCTCGCGACCGCCAAAGCCGTCGGCGCGCAACTCGGAATCGATGAGATCCATGCCGGGATTTCCCCCGGCGAAAAACATGAACTCGTTGAATCCCTTCGCCAAAAAGGACACGTCGTCGCCATGGCCGGAGATGGAATCAACGACGCTCCCGCCCTCGCCGCCGCTGACATCGGCATCGCGATGGGGAACGGCACCGACGTCGCGATTGAGACCGCTTCGATTACGTTGGTCAAAGGCGACCTCAACGGCGTCGCCACCGCATTGAACCTGAGCCGGGCCGTCTCCAGAAACATCCGGCAGAACCTGTTCTTCGCCTTTATCTACAACGCGCTCGGAATCCCGATCGCCGCCGGG
>CAZJCL010000364.1:0-3047 GCA_964544025.1 uncultured Opitutales bacterium
AGGAACGAGCGACACCACCGGATTCCAACAAAAAAACCTTCGCACCCCGGCAGGGGTGCCAGCGAAAGCCTCCTCCCAGCGAGCCCGTCTTCACGATACCTCGGCGCCCACGCCCCCCCAACAACAAAGCCCGCCGGTTCTCACCAGCGGGCTCCAAATCTTTACGATTATTCTCCGAAACCGGGCTTAGAAGCCAGCGGTGTAAGAGAGCGTCCAATAAAGGTTGTCGCGGACCACGTTGCTGATCCTTTCAGCGGTCTGCCAATGTACACCGGCCGTGATCGTCGAGAACTCGTTCACCGCGAAAGGAACTTCCGCCGAAGCACCATAGTAGAAGTAAGCTTCCGCGCCACGATCGAACGAAGAACCAAACTGGTTACCATAGATACCGGAAACGTCCACCGAAGCGGGAACGTTCAGGCTGCTCAAATCGAAGCTGTAACCGAGGCTGCCTTCCACCACGTGCGACCGGATGTCGAAATCGTAGAAGTAATAAACAGCCGCGCTCACGCCTTCGATGCCGACATCGTCGAACTTCGTGCCGACATACACTTCGTGGTTGCGGTCCATGCTGGCGCGCGGGAAGTGATACACGATCACCCCGAGGTCAAGCGTCAGGAACTCGGCACCCGGCACATCCAAAGCGAAACCACCGTAGTAGTTGACTTCGTTGCGCTGGATCCGGTTGTCGGTATTCGATACCGCCAAATTGGTCCAAAGCCCCAAATAAAAATCCCCCGCGGAAACTTCCACGGAAGGCTGGAAAGAATGGTCCGCCCGTTCGATGCCGCGGAAAACATATTCCGTCGCATAAGTCAGGTCGCTGGTCACGCCGATGTCCGCCACGGAAGGAATCAATTGAGCCGAAAGGCTCGATCCGCCGAGAACAACAGCTACGGAAATAGAAGCGATCGTCTTGTTCATAGTTGTCTAGTGTTACTTCGTTTGTTTGTCTGTTTGCCGCTGATTCGACTCAGCAGACGCTTATGAAGCGAAAAATGGCAAATGATATCAAGATAAAAAATCCCATTTTGTCATATCAGTTCACCATGCCGATACATTCGGAAGCGATCTCAATCATCTCTCCATGAATAACTTCTCTCGCCTCCAGATCGCCCTGGCCGCACTCTTCGCCTTCACCGGAATCGCGACCGGCGCGCTCGGCGCCCATGCCCTCGAAGAAACTCTGGCCTCGCGAAACATGACCGGCGTCTGGGAAACCGCCGCCCTCTACCACATCGTCCACGCCGTCGCCCTTCTCGCCCTCGGCATCTGGTCCGAACTCTCCGGCGGCTCCCGCACCAAAAATCTCGCCGGCTGGCTCTGGACCGCCGGCATCCTCTCCTTCTCCGGCTCCCTCTACATTCTGGCCCTCGGAGGACCAAAAATCCTCGGCCCGGTCACCCCGATCGGCGGCGTTCTCCTCATGGGCGGCTGGCTGGCGATCTTTCTCCAGGCATTGAAATCCCGGCCCTCCACATAGAAGGTTTCACGCGCTCCGGCCCCAAAACCCCGGACGCCTCACCGATGAAACTGCCCGAGGAACTCGCCGAAGTCGTTTCCGCCGTTCAAACGGTCGGACGTCCCTACCTCGTCGGCGGCTCCGTCCGCGATTGGCTCCTCGGCCTCGAACCCAAAGACTTCGACATCGAGGTCTTCAACACCGATTACGACGCCCTCCGCCAAACCCTCGCCCGCTTCGGCCCCACCGATGTCGTCGGCAAAAGCTTCGGCGTCGTCAAAGTCCGCCTCCGCGGCAACGAATACGATTTTTCCCTCCCCCGCCGCGAAACCAAAACCGCCGCCGGACACCGAGGCTTTTCCGTCGAACCCTCCTCCACCCTCACCTTCCCCGAAGCCGCCGCCCGCCGCGACTTTACCCTCAACGCCATCGGTTACGACCTCGCCACCCGCGAAATCATCGACCCCTTTCACGGCCGCGAAGATCTTCAAAACCGCCTCCTCCGCCACGTCGGACCCGCCTTCGCCGAAGATCCCCTCCGCGTCCTCCGCGGATTCCAGCTCGCCGCCCGCTTCGACCTCCGGATGGCCCCCGAAACCGCCGCCGTCTGCCGCGACATCCACTCCGCCTTCGCCGAACTCCCCCGCGAACGCGTCTGGCACGAATGGGAAAAATGGTCCCGCCTCGCCACCGTCCCTTCCCGCGGCATCGACATCCTCGAAGCCACCGGCTGGATCTCCCACTTCCCCCCTCTCGCCGCCCTCCACAACTGCCCGCAAGATCCCGACTGGCACCCCGAAGGCGACGTCCTCGTCCACACCAAACACTGCCTCGACGCCCTCGCCGCCATGCCCGAATGGCAAAACCGCCCCGCCGAATCCCGCCGCATCCTCATGTTCGCGATCCTCACCCACGATTTCGGCAAAGCCACCACCACCCACCAAGCCTTCCGCCGCGGCGCCACCCGCTGGGTCAGCCCCGGACACGACAAAGAAAGCGGCCGCCTCGCCGAAGAATTCCTCGCCTCCATCGGCGCCCCGAAATCGATTCTCGAATACGTCCGCCCGCTGGTCGAAAACCACATGTATCACGTCAACGCCACCAGCACCCCCAGCCCCGCCGCCGTCCGTCGTCTCGCCCGCCGCCTCGCCCCCGCCACCATTGAAGACCTCGCCATCGTCATGACCGCCGACACCCGCGGCCGCCCCCCCTTGACCGCGCAAACCCATCCCGGCATCGAAGCCCTCCGGGCAAGCGCCCGCCAACTCCAGCTCGAAAACCGCGCCCCCCGCCCCCTCCTCCTCGGCCGCCACCTAATCGAGCACGGCTGGGAACCCGGCCCCCATTTCAAACCGATCCTCGACGAACTATTCGAAGCCCAAATAGAAGGCGCCTTCTCCACCCCCCAAGAAGCCCAAACCTACCTCCACCGCTACCTAAAAAAGCAAAGCAAATCCCCCAAATAACCCGCCCTCACCCCAATCCCTCCCCAATTCATTCGTGTCAATTAGTGTCCATTGCTTCGCCATCTCCGCTTCCGCTCCGTCGTGGTTAAAACAGAGCCAAAGCCTGCCCAGCCCTCAGC
>CAZJCL010000365.1:0-3015 GCA_964544025.1 uncultured Opitutales bacterium
CGGGGGCGTTCGAGGAAGCCGGTTTTGCGGTGGACTTTGGAGAGCATTTTCCAGGCGCGGACTTGGGCGTTTTCGGCTCCGGTTTTTAGGACGGTGTTGAGGTAGTCTTTGTTTTCCATGAGGGAATGGAATTGCTTTTGCACTGGTTCGAGACGGGCGATGACGGCGTCGGCGACGGCGGATTTGAAATCGCCGTAGCCTTTGCCGGCGAATTCGTTTTCCAGGTCGGCGATGGGGCGATCGGTGACGGCGCTCATGATGTTGAGGAGGTTGCTGACGCCGGGTTTATCGTCGGCCATGCGAACTTCGCTGCCGGAATCGGTGACGGCGGAGAGGATTTTTTTGCGGATCGTTTTGGGGTCGTCGAGGAGGAGGATGCAGCCGTTGGGGTTTTCGTCGCTTTTGGACATTTTGCGGGAGGGATCCTGGAGCGACATGATGCGGGCACCGGTTTTCGGGATGTAGGGTTCGGGGATGTTGAAGGTTTCGGAGTAGGTGGAGTTGAAGCGTTGGGCGAGGTTGCGGGCGAGTTCGAGGTGTTGTTTCTGGTCTTCGCCGACGGGGACGAGTTTGGCGTTGTAGAGGAGGATGTCGGCGGCCATGAGAACGGGGTAGAAGAGGAGGCCGGCGTTGATGCTGGCTCCGGGTTTGGAGGACTTGTCTTTGAACTGGGTCATCCGGTGGAGGTCGCCGACGGGGCAAATGCAGGAGAGAACCCAGCTGAGTTCGGTGTGGCCGGTGACGTGGGATTGGATGAAAATACGGGAGGTGGCGGGGTCGAGGCCGCAGGCGATGTATTGGGCGACGAAGGCGAGGGTGCGATTGCGGAGTTCGGCGGGGACGTAGCGCTCGGTGATCGCGTGGAGGTCCATGATCGGGAAGAGGCAATCGTAGGAATCTTGCATGGCCGACCAGTTTTTGATCGCTCCGAGATAGTTCCCGAGAGTCATCTCTCCGGAAGGTTTGGCACCGGTCAAAATCAGTGGTTTTTGTTCAGCCATAGCGGGTTTAAAGATGGCGGTTTCGGGCGGGGGAGAAAAGAGTAAAGCTGAAGTCGGGGGCGGAAGGTGGATTCGAACGTGGTTGGGAAGGTGGCTGGAGGGTGGCTGGAACGGGGAGTTTAACCACGAATGGACACTAATAGACACGAATTTGGGGGCTGAGGCTCGGGGTTTTTTAACCACGGAACACACGGAATACACGGAAGCTTGCTTGAAGGGGAACGGGGGGCTTTGACCATGACGGAGCGAAATGGAGATGGCGCAGCGATAGACACGAATTCAGACGAATGTAGGAGGGAATTGGGGGAATGACTCGGTGGAGGGTTAGGGGTTGGGGAGGTTGCGGAGTTCGTAGGCGAGGATGCTGAGGGCGGAAATGGCGGCGGTTTCGCAGCGGAGGACGGTGGGGCCGAGGGAGATTGGAGCGAATCCGGATTGGAGGGCGGCGGCGGTTTCGGTTTCGGAGAAATCGCCTTCGGGGCCGATGAGGCAGATGGCTTCGCGGGGAACGCCGGATTTCGCGAAGCGGGTTTCGAGGATTTGGCGGAGGTTTTGGGTTTCGGGCTGGAGGCTGGCGATGATTTTGAGGTCGGAGTTGGCGGTGGATTCGAGGAAGGCGGCGAAGGTTTGGATCGGAGCGATTCGCGGGAGGCGGGCGTTGCCGGATTGTTTGGCGGCTTCGATGGCGACGGTTTCCCATTTGTCGTGTTTCGACTCTTTGCGGTGTTCGTCGAGGCGGACTTCGCTGTGGTCGGTGACGAGCGGGAGGATTTCGGCGACGCCGAGTTCGGTCGCTTTGCGGATAATGAGGTCGAAGTTTTTTCCTTTGGGGAGGGCTTGGGCGAGGAGGATGGCGGTGGGTGGCGCGGGGATTTCGCGTTCGGAAATGACGCGGAGGCGGGCGGCGTTGCGGTGGGCTTCGGCGCATTCGCAGTGCCATTCGCGGCCTTGGCCGTCGAAAGCGACGACGGGATCGCCTTCGCGGGCGCGGTTGACGCGGACGAGGTGGCTGCTCTCTTCGGGGGAGAGGAGGATTTCGGTGTCGCCGGGTTTCGCGAGCGGCGCGAAGGATCGAAAATCGGGCATGTCTCCTCCAATCATTCGGCCCGGGGAGAGGCAAACAGAAAAGGCGCCGCGGGTGGCGACGCCTTTCTGCTACAAACTACAAACTAAACAAACTATGAATGAAACCTCATCCAAACACGCGTTCGTGTAATAAGTCAGACGGGGCTTGGGGCGGAAACGTTCAAAAACTTTTGAAACATTTTAGCGGGCGGGTGGTTTCGCCGCCGGATTGGCTCGGGGAGCGGGTTTGGGGGCGGGTGGGGATTTTTTGTTTTCGGCGATTTTGGCATCGATCCGTTTTTTGAGTTCTCCGCTTTCGACGAGTTTGTAGAGGTTTTCGCCGGGGCAGGCGGTGGAGGCGAAATCGCGGTGGGCGGCGATGGTTTCGGTGGGGATTTCGAATTTGTGATGTGCCCAGGCGAGGAGGTCGACGAGGCTTTCGAGCTGTTCCGGAGTCGGTTCCTGTTCGCCGAAGTTTCCGAGGAGATTGATTTGCAGGTGGCCGGCGGTGTTGTAGGTGGTGTTGCTTTCGCCTTCGGTGAACGGATCGCGGCCTTCGAAGATTTGGCCGGTGGGGGCGATGAGGAAGTGGTAGGGAATGTCGCTCCATTTTCGGTCCGGACCCATGCCCCAGACTTGGGTGTTGCGGATGTGCTGGGCGGCGTCGCGGGATTTGTCGAAGGCGACGCCGGTGTGGTGGATGGTGAAGCGTTTGGGGGTGTGTTTGCGGAATGCTTTTGCTTCGACGGCGTTCCATTCGGCGCGGGGGATGATGCGCGGCGGGTGGGCTGAGAGATCGGGGGAGAGGGCGAGTGTGGTTGCGACGGCGAGGGCGGAGAGGAGGGTGCGAAAGAGGGATTTCATGGGGGTGGTTATTGGTTATTGGTTATCCGTTATTTGTGGTAGGGGAAGGAGATACTGGGGCGGGGGGGACTTGGCAAGGCCGGAG
>CAZJCL010000366.1:0-3013 GCA_964544025.1 uncultured Opitutales bacterium
CATCCGGGACGTAGGAACCGACAATTACCGCGTCGGCGTCGCGAATGGTTTGCGAGAAACGGTGTCGAAGATCTTCGAGGTTTTCGTAAAGGAACGTTTCGCCGAACGGCGGATTGGGGAGATCGCGGTGGGCGCTGTACCAGGGGACATCGCGTTCGAGAAAAACGATTTTATGGCCGCGGCGGCAAAGTTCGCGAACGAGGCCGCGATAGGTGGTGGCGTGTCCGTTTCCCCAGGAGGAGGTGATGGAGAGGCCGAGGATGACGATGTTTAGGGAGTTGGAGTTCATTTGCGGGCGGTGGAGGCGACGGTCTCGCGGACTTCGAAACGGGATTCGGTGAGCGGGAACCGGTTGGTTCGTTTCGCGTTTAGAAGCAGATTTTCCACCTGTTCTCCACGGTGGGAATAGGTGTGTTCGGATAGAACGCGGTGCAGGGCGGATTCGCCGATGGCGCGGGCGCGATCCGGATTGAGGTTGCGGAGATGGCGGGCGACTTCTTCGCCGTTGGCGGCGACGAGGCATTCTTTTTCCGGTTCGAGGAAAAGCTCGATGCCTTCCCATTGGTCGGTGATCAAACAAGCGCCGGCTCCGGCGGCTTCGAAAACGCGGGTGGCCGGAGAGAATCCGAAGCGGACCATGCCGTCTCGCAAGACATTGAGGACGGCGCGGGGGGTGACGTTGAAGGCGTTGTGATCGCGGGTGTAAAGGTGGCCGATTCGGCGGACGTTCGGCAGGTTGGGGACGTTTTGGTCCCATCCATTTCCGGCGAGCAGGAACGTTTCTTCGGGCAGGCGTTGAGCGGCCCCGTGGAAGAAATCGAGCACGCGGGCTTCGCGATCGGGCAAGCGGTTTCCGACGAAACTGAGAGTGGCATCGAAACGCGGATCGGCGGGAGCGGGGTGATGCGTTTCCGGATCGAAAGCGTTGTAAATCGGGATGCAATGCGCGGCGCCGAGATCGCGGTAGGCGTTGACGACTGGATCGCCGCCGCCGTAGGTCAGAATGAGATCGTATTCGGGAACCAGTTGGCGGAGGGGATCGGCGGAGTTGTTTTGTAAACGTTCGAGCGTCGCTGGCGCGTCGACATCCCAGAAGACGACAGCGCGATTTGGCGTTTTTTGTTCGAGAACGGCGTCTTCCAGAACATCGTCGAACGCGCCGACGCCGCTGGCTTTTATCACGACATCGGAATTGGCGGCGGCTTGTTGCACGATTTGGCGGATCGTTCGTTCATCGGTCGCTTCGTAAACGACGCTTTCGGCGTAGGGAACGGTATCGAGATCGCGATGTTTTTGCCGGTCGAAAATGTCGGGTTCGTAAAAAACGACATGATGACCGCGGGCGTGCAGCGTGCTGATGATGCCGCGATAGTAGGTGGCCGCGCCGTTCCAATAGGCGGATACGAGACTGGATCCGAAGAAAGCGATTTTCATGGTTGGGCGTTCAGGCTGCGGTTGCGGCGGAGGCGGTGGCCTCGGCCAATTGGTGGGCGATTTCGAGGAGTTGATCGACGCGGTGAGCGCAGGTGTGGCGCTCGAGAATGGTGTTCCGGGCGCGGTTGGCGAGGGCGGTGGCGAAGTCGCGGTCGTTGAGGATCGCCCAGAGATGGTCCTTCATTTCGCGGGAATTCCGGGCGACGAGATAATCGCCGGGATTGAACAGCGATTCGGAATCGGACCACGGCGAGGAGATGAGCGGGATACCGCAAGCCATCGCTTCGAAGGGGCGAATGGTTGGAATTCCCGGAAGACTTTGGACGTATGGACGGCGCGGAATGTGGACGGTCGCGCAGAAGCGGGCGAAGACTTCGGGAGCGCGGAAATTCGGAAGCCAGCGGCCGTATTCGATGCCGGAATCTTCGAGCGCGCGGATTCCTTCTTCCGGATAACGGACGCCGTGGGCGCGGGCGCGAATGCCGGTTTCCTTTACCGGTTGGAGGAAGAATTCGCGGAGTTCGGCGGTGCGTTCCTCGTCGCCCCAGTTTCCGATCCAGACGAGTTCGCCGTCGAGCCGGTCGCGTTCGCGCGGATAAAACACGCGGGTGTCGGCGGCTTCGTGCCAGACCCAAATGTTGCGGGCCCAGCGGCGTTTCAGGTAGATGTCGCGAATCGTTTTTCCGTAGGCGAGGACTCCGTCGTAATTGGTGAGATCGTATTTCGCCATGCTGGCGGGATCGGTGACGGAGCGGTGGTGGGTGTCGTGGAAAAGCAGTTTGAAATTTCCGGCGCGGCGGCGGAAACGGCCGATGCGGGCGACGAGCGCGGGGTCGTTCCATTCGTGAACGATGACCAGATCGGCGTCGGCGAGCGCGTCGGAAAGATCGAGCGTTTCGGAATCGTAGGAGCGGCTTTTGAGAGCCGGATACGCGGCGCGGAAATCTTCGAGCGGCTTTTCGCCGTGCTCGCGGAGGAGGTTGTCGAGGCTCCAATTGTTGGCCGGTTCGTAGATGTGGACCTCGTGGCCGCGCTCGATGAGTTCAGTGGCGTAGCCGCGCAGGAAGTGGGCATTGCCGTGATTCCAATCCGAGAGGAGCGAGTGGTAAAACAGGATTATCTTCATGTTGGTCAGGTTTCTTTTCCAGTAGAAGTTCGTAGTTGCGGAGATATTCGGCGGCCATCCGGGTGGAGGTGTATCGTTCGCTTCGGCGGAGAGCGCGGTCGCGCCTTTCGCGGAGTTCCGCGGGATCTTGGGCGAGGCCATTGAGCGTTTTCGTCCACTCGGAAGGTTCGTCGGGTGGGAGAAAAATGGCCGCGTCGCCCCAGATTTCGCGCAGGCTCGGAATGTCGCTGAGGACGAGCGCGCAGCCGGACAGCGCCGCTTCGAGGGCGGAGAGGCCGAACGGTTCGTAGCGGGCGGGTAAAGCGTAGATCGCGGCGCGGGAAAGTTGTGCGGCGAAATCTTGCTGCGTCAGAAATCCGAGCAATTGCAAACGGTGAAACGAGGCGCGTCCGCCATCCGGGTGTTCGCAACTGCCGGCGATTCGGATCGGCCAATCGGTTTCGGCGGCGACGG
>CAZJCL010000367.1:0-3002 GCA_964544025.1 uncultured Opitutales bacterium
GTGGTATAGAGACTGTAGGCCGTGTTAGCAGAGTGGACAATCCGTCGCGGAGTCGTCGGGATTTTTCCGTCGCTGTTATGACCGGCGGAAGCGGTTTCCCCGTATTTCTCTTCCCAGATGTAACTGCTCGCGCTCATCCCGACCGGCTCCAAAAGATATTCGCGAATCAAATCCTCCACCGACCGTCCCGTCACATGCTCGACGGTTTTCTGCAAAAAAACAAACCCCTCTCCCGAATAGCGAAAACCGGTGCCCGGTTCGAACGCCGGCACCAGCGGTTTTCCCCGACGCCAATTCGGAAAACCGGTGCTGTGGGAAAGCACCATCCGCGCCGTAATTTTCTCATGCAACGGCTCACCCTCGATATACGGACGTCCGAGATATTCCACCAGCGGCTTATCAAGGTCGAACAGCCCTTTCTCGACGAGCCGAAGCACTACGTATCCAAAAGCCGGTTTCGACATCGACGCGGCTTCGAAAATGGTTTCACGCGTCACCGGTTTCGGATCGGCGGCGGAAGTCACGCCATATTGTCCGAGCCAACGCACCGAATGATTCTCGATGAGCACGACCGACATTCCCGGCACATTGGCTTCCTGCATCAATCCCGGAGCAATGGCATCGATCGTCGCGGGAATCCCGCGTTCGTCCGTCGCCCCCCGGACCGCCTGCACCGAAAGCAGCAAAATACCCGCGAGAAAAATTCTCCGACGCCAATTCATAACCTAAATCATCTTTCCTCTGTTCCAGCCAAAATCAGAGCCCAAGGTAAGAGTGACGGCTTTAGCCGTTCCCCGCGTCGAACGAAAACGGCTAAAGCCGTCACTCTTACCTGACTCGAATAATCTCACCGCAAATTGCGGGACAGCCGCGAAGGCTGTCCCGCGAACATTTCATTTACGGAAGCAGAGCGCCGTCCACCGCCGCGTTCGCCCGGTAGAAGGAGCGATCCCCTTCCCCGCTCACGTCGACGGTCCATTCCACGCGCTCGTAACCGTCCGGCGGAGTCACATCCGGAACCGCCATCACCGACGGCGTCGCTCCGGAAACTTCCGTCCAACCGCTCGCGAGATCGCTGCTCTCGACCGTGTAGTCGATTCCGCCGATCCGTTGATTCCAACGAAGAACCAGCAGATCGCCATCGCGCGAAACGTCGGCCAGCGAAGTCGCCGCAACCGTCGGATTCAACCCGAAGGCGAACTTCTCGAGGTTCGTCAAACCGTCGCCCGCCGGACTCGCGCTCAAAGCCGCGTCGGCTCCGGAAAGTCCGAAACCGGCCGCCCAATCGCTGAACGGCGTGCTCGGCAATCCGCCCGGCGGCACCAGCGCCACGCTGTTGCCATTATACTGATACGTGATCGCGAACTCGTGGGAGAAGTCCCCCGTCGTTACCGTGAACGACGTTCCTTCCGTCAATGGCGTTCCTTCGTAGGTGAACACGCCATTAACCGGCTGACCGCTCAGATTCTCGATCAGGACAATCGCCGAATTCGACGGTTGGTAACCCAGCGCGAGCATCAATGTCGCTCCATCCAGCGTGACCGGTCCGGTCACAACGACCGAATCGTTCACTCCTTCATTTAGACGCAACGCGATCGCGGCGCCGCTGGTCAGCGAAAGCGAGCCGCCCGTCGTCATCGTCGCCGGAGCATCCGAAGTTCCGATGGCCAAAATCGCCCCGGAACGGATGTCCAACGAGCTGTGCCACAACTGGCCATTCACCCGGAGAAGTCCCGACTCGGCGACCGTAGCGCCCGTATAAGACAACGTCTCTCCGGTCAAAACCAGTTCGCCCGGACCCTGCTTGGTCAAACCGAACTCTCCTTCGATCGATTGCTCCCAGGTGGTGGTATTGTGGATCACCACCGTGCTATCCGACGCGAGAGTCGTGGTGCTTCCGGCACTGGCGGAGACGGTTTGGTTTCCGTTGAAACCGGCATCCGGCGATCCGAAACCGACGATGCCGTCGAGAATCACGTTGTTGTAGATCGTGCGTCCTCCGGTGCTCGAGGAACGAAGACTTCCGCCGCGCAACACCAGATTCCCGAATCCGTAAGGGCTTGTGCTAATCTGTCCGTCCGTCACGCCGCCGCTGTAGGTGTTTTGAATAACTCCTTCTTCGAGGATCATGTCACCGGTGATGCTCACGCGGTCCGGATCGGTGCTGGTGTGGTCGACCCCGATATTTAGAATCCCGGCACCGGTTTTCGTGATCGAAACGCCCGCCCCTTCCGGCTCGTAAATCCGGGAGGTGAAGCGGATCATCGAACCCGGATGCTCCGCGTGGAGAACGCCGGAACGCATGAAGCGAACATCGTGCAACTGCGTCGAGACATTCGACCAGAATCGAATGGTGTTCGATTGGGAGAAGTTTCCGACCAGAAGATTCTCAAACAATTCCTCGTCGACCTCCAAGTCGACCCCATAAATGCTGGTGAAGCCGCGCGTTTGGACATTGTTGTTACGCAAGCGGCGGTCGACTGTGTTTTCGCTGCCGAGAACGATCGCCCCGACCTCCTGGTTCAGGCCCGCGTCGCCCATATGGATCGTGATGCTGCTGCTCGGCACATCTCCCACCATACCGCCGTCTTCATAAACCGAGCCAAACCACGCCACGGTGAACGGATCGTTCGGGAAACCATCCGTGGACCAATTATCGGCATTGCGCCAAACAGTGCTGGTTCCGGTCGGCGACCACTCCGCAATAACCGCTGGAGGAGGAGGAGGCGGTTCGTCGCCCTCGATGCTGAGGAGACCGTCTACCAAACGGTATCCTTCCGGCACCACGACATTGGCGAACCCGAAGTTCACCCCGGCCGGGAGAATCCGCGCGGTCCAGTTCGGATCGGTGATGAGGGTTTCGACGGTAACGTCCAAATCGACTCCCGCGAAGCTGGTGTTCGCGTCCTTCGCGAGCAAACCGTTGATTTCGGAAAAATCGGTGATCGCGATATTCACGATCGCGTCCTCGCTGAAGCGAACATTGTTCAACGTGAGCGGCC
>CAZJCL010000368.1:0-2996 GCA_964544025.1 uncultured Opitutales bacterium
GCCCATCTGTGCCATCTGTGGTTAAAAACAGAGCCAGAGGCCTTCGCTACCTTAGCTCCCTTTTGTTAAGATTCCGAGCCCAAGTCCTTCGCCGCCGTCGCGATGACACGCTTCGTCGCGCCGCAGGTGCCCTCAGTGACTTCTGGTAAAAACCTCGAACCCAAGTCTCCTTCGCTTCCTTTGTTACCTTCTGTTAAGCTGCTGGCATTCGTGTGGATTCGTGTCCATTCGTGGTTAGGATCCAGTTACAACAATAACCGAGCCAAGGCCTTCGCTTCCTCTGCTACCTTCTGTTAATCCCGAGTCATCAGCATCTGCCGCCCATCCGCGCCATCTGTGGTCAAAATCCCTCCGTTCTCCAGCCTCCTTCGTGTTCAAATTCCGTGTAGTCGGTGTATTCCGTGGTTAAACAAAAGCAGAGCATTCGCCTTCGCGCCCTTCTGTTAAACCGCCGAGCACCCAGCCTCCTCCGTGTTCATTCCCCACTCACCCATCCCGCCGCATCGCCGTCAACGCGAACCCCGCCGCCGAACAGGCCGCGCCCAAAAACCGGTTCCGCGCCGCGAATTTCGTCCTCACCAATCCCAAAGCCGCCAACGAAACGCCCACCGCCAGCGGAGAAAACCGCCGGAATTTCCGCATCGGCTCCGAAGACGCCACCCGACGGCCCGCCGCGTTCCAGATTTCGCCGCACTCCGCCCGCAGCAAATCGCTCCGCGCCACGATCGTCCGCTTGCGCCGCTCAATCGCTGTCAGCTTTTCCCCCGAAAACATTCCCGATCCTTCCGAAATTCCCGCAGCGTCTCCGCGAACGGCAACGGATGCCGCGCGATCGACCGCATTAAACCAAACGCCAGCCCCGCCAGCAGCAACGCGTAAAAAACCGTCAGCGAGACCAAAACCGTCAACCGCGCCGTCTCCCAAAACAGATACACCAGCGTCACATTCAGAAGAACGAACGCCATCCCTCCGCAAAACAGCGCCGCCGCCGTCATCACCAGCAACCGGATCAACCGGATCTTCTCCTCCTGCAACTCCAGCGAAAACAGCTCCAACCGGCTGCGCGCGATCTCCGCCACCGTGGCCCCGATCGCTCCGATCAATCCCCGAAATCCCGCGGCTCTGTCCACGCCCTCCATCCGTTAATTCCGGCGCGACATCCACATGCCGATCAAAATCCCCACCCCGGCCGCGATCCCCATCGCCTGATACGGTTTCTGCCGGATCGACTGATCCGCAGCCGCCGCCGTCGTGAGCAGTCGCTCCTCCGCATCGCGATAATTCGCCCGCAAATGATCGAGCTTCATCTCCAGTTGTTCCCGCAGCTCGGCCACGGTCTCGTCCATCTGCGCGCTCGCCGTCTCGACGATCATTTTTTCCGCCTCGTTGATCAGCTCGCGCAAATTCTCCACCAACTCCCGCGGCGAAGCCGTCGCGCCCGCGGTTGTTGCACCGGTTGCTCCGCCGGTTGTTCCACCGGTTGCCGCGGTTTCCTCTCCCACTTCCGCTCGAATATTTCTTTTTTCGACCATGATCTCTCCCGTGTTCGATTTTCTGCCAGAATACCGGCGGACCGCGACGAAACGCCTTCGGTCCCCCGGCCTCTGTTAATTCAGTTCTAGAGAATAACTTGAAACCGGCCCTCTCTCAATCGGGGAATCCATCACTCTCCCCCGCAAATATTGATTGCCCGCGTTCCGCCGAAACCTACTTTCCTCCCTCATGAATCTCGAAACAGCCGTCGCCCGCCTGCAACAAACCATCGCGAAAATCGACGAAGCCTACCAACGCCCGGTCTTCGACGAAATCGCCGTCGTCGCGCTCAGCGATTCCGGCATCCGGTTGCACCATTACCAAGGCCCCGACGAGGAAAACTTCCGCCGCCAATCCGCCGACAAAACCCTCCTCCTCCGGCGCGAGCTCGACTCCGAGAAAACCGAAACCGGCGGCGAATTCGGTTTCACCCGCGAAGCCGAAGGCGAAAGCTTCGACGCCTACATCTGCCTCGGGCCTTCCATCTACCTGTTCTGCAACAACACCCAGAAATCGATGGAGGAAATCACCGCCGATCCCCGCTGGCTCGAAGCGCAAAAACGTTTTTTCAACGCCAGCCAAATCTTCGCCGCCGACCCCGTGCGCCTAGCCTAAACCGGCCCGCACCTGCAAAACCACCACCGCCGCGTAAACCCCCAGCAAAAGAATCGCCACCACCTTCGGCAACCGGCGCAGCGCCCCGATGCAGACCAGATGCACCAGCGCGATTCCCGCGATGAAAAGCAGCCCTTGCGCCACCGCCGCCGAAATCGGAACCGGCTTGAAAACCGCGAAAATCCCGATGCAAAGCGGAATGCAAATATGCCCGTCCCCCACCTGCGACGCATACACCACGTCCGCCCGCCGCTTCCTCGCGTAATAAAAGGCCAGCACCGCGTTCGGCAAAACCATCAGCAAACCAGTCAGAATCCCCAAATACCCCGGCCCGATCCACCCCGATTCCCGCCCCAAAATCCACGCGACCAATCCATCCACCGAAACCAGCGTCAAATAACTCCCCCCCAAAATCAGCGCCACATCCACCGCGATCCACGCGCTCCACGTCTCCCCGCGCCGCGCGTTTTCCTTCAACACCTCATAAACGTGAAACGTCTGCCAAAACAAAAACAACCCCACCAGCGCCACGCCGTCCCAGCGATCGATTTCCCCGTCCCGGCTCAGCACCCAAACCGCCAAGCTGAAAAACATCATCGCCACCAACGTCAACGCCAGCGACAACCGGTGCAGCGTCGAGTGCAGCACATCCTTTTTCTTCTTCGAAGCCGCCCGCAAATCCAGTCCCCACACCAGCGCCGGCAACGCCAGCAACAGACAAAGATTCGTGATGTTATTAATCAGGCTGTTGACCGCCAACTCCCCCGGCGGCCCATCCTGCCGCAGCAAAACCCAAACAAAAATCAAATTCCCCAGCCCCGAAAAATAGGGCATGAACAACGTCCCCA
>CAZJCL010000369.1:0-2987 GCA_964544025.1 uncultured Opitutales bacterium
TGATGGTAACGATTGGGAGCGGGGGCCACGATGAGATCTCCTTCGACGAGTTGGTAATGCGGTCCGGTTGCGGGAAGGTTTTCATAATCCCTCGCGGTGAACAAGACTGGTTGCGGTGTCGCCATGTTTTCTACCATCGCTTTTTGGGGGCTGCGGGTCAAGTTGGGGAGTGGGGGTAATTGGAGGTTCGGGAAGCGGGTTTCGCGATGGCTGGGGATCGGGCTGGATGTTTGTCAAGGGCGTGCGGTTCTGTCAGTTTGCTGGGATGAGGATGCTTTTTGTTCTTTTTGCCTTCGTGGGTGCGACGGGGATTTTGGCGCGGGGGGAGCGGGGAACGGTGGGGGAGATTGTGCGGATCGATCCGGCTTTTGATGCGTTGGTGGCGGCGGATGCGCGGGTGGAGGTTTTGGCGGAGGGGCACGAGTGGGTGGAAGGGCCGGTTTGGGATGCGGAGGGGGAGCGGCTGTTGTATTCGGATATTCCGAGGAACGCGATTTACGCGTGGAGCGAGGCGGAGGGGGTTTCGGTTTTTATGAAGCCGTCGGGGTATACGGGAGTTGCCGATGGCGGGAGGGAACCGGGGTCGAATGGGTTAGCTTTTGATGCGGAGGGGAGGTTGGTGCTTTGCGAGCATGGGGATCGGCGGATTGCGGTGCTGACGCGGGAGGGCGGGAAGATGACGGTGGCGGACCGGTTTGAGGGGAAGCGGTTCAATAGTCCGAACGATTTGGCGATTCATTCGAGCGGGGCGATTTATTTCACGGATCCGCCGTATGGGTTGCCGGAGCGGGAGAACGATTGGCGGCGGGAGTTGGATTTTTTCGGCGTGTTCCGGGTTTCGGCGGAGGGGGAGGTGACGGCGTTGGTGCGGGATCTGGAGCGGCCGAACGGGATCGCGTTTTCGCCGGACGAGAAAACGCTTTACGTTGGGCAATCGCATGGGGCGGCTCCGGTGGTGATGGCGTATCCGGTTTTTGAGGACGGGACGGTGGGCGAGGGGCGGGTGTTTTTCGACGCGGGGCCTTATCGGAGTTTTGGGCGGGGGGCTCCGGATGGGTTGAAGACGGATGCGCGGGGGAATGTTTGGACGACGGGGCCGGGCGGGGTTTTGGTTTTGTCTCCGGAGGGGAAGTTGCTGGGGCGGATCGCGACGGGGCGGGCGACGGCGAATCTGGCTTTTGGCGGGGTGGATGGGCGGACGGTTTTTATCACGGCGGATGATGTGGTGTTGCGGGTGCGTGTGCTGGTGAGCGGTGGTGAGCGTGGAGATTGAGCGGCGGGGGCGGGCTGAGTTGTTTCGGCGATGGGTTGTTTGCGGAGTTTTATTGGGGATTTGTTGAGTTTGGGGAGGCGAGGGTGGCGAGGATGAACGGTTTTTCGGGGGAGTGGAGCAGGGGGTTGTTGGTGGCGATCCAGGTTTGCTCGATTTCGCGCATGCGTTGGGATTCGGGGGATGCGGGGTCGTGGAGGAAGGGATAGAGGGTTTCGGCGCGGGATTGGCTGGCGGCGAGGGCCGCGGCGTGCGCTTCTTCGGCGGCGGCTTGGCGGAGTTCGCGGTCGGCGAGGATGGAGGTGACGAGGGTCAGGGTGTAGGTGTTGGCGAGGTCGGGGGCGGAGTCGGGGAGTTGGTTTTCGATTTCGAGGCGTTTGGCGCCGAGGGGAGTTTCGGGATCGGTGGAGCCGGGAAAGAGTTTTTCGGCGAGGCGGATGTCGGCGAGGAGGAGTTGGCGGATGAGGGCGGGATCCGAGTGGGGAGGGAGGGACAGGTAGGGGGCGGGAGTGGTGTGCGGCGCGGGCGAGGCGTCTTGTTGGGACCAGCGGCGGTTGCGGAGGTCGTTGCGCCAGCGTTCGCGTTCCTGTTCGAATTCGAGTTGGCGGAGGCGGCGGTCGCTTTGGGCGCGTTGGCGTTCGGCGTCGGCGACGCGGCGTTCGTGTTGGCGGAGGCGCATGTCGTGGATGGGGTCGGAGCGTTGGGCGGGGAGGGGCGCGGGGAGGAGGGTCAGCGTTAAGGCGGTGGTGAGGAGGGTGGTGAGAGCGTTCATGAGGGGAATATAGGTGGGAAGGTGGGAAAGTGCGAAGGGGAGATTGGTTATCGGTTATTGGTTATTTGTTATTGGTTCATTGGGGGCTTGGGCGGCGGGAAGGGGTGGAGATCGAGATCTTTCGCTTAAATGCTGGATCTTTTGGTTTTGCCTTTGGGCGGGGTTTTTGTCGGGATCGCGGGGGTATGCGAGTGGTTATTTTGGGTTCTGGGCGGGGGAGTAACGCGGAAGCGATTTTGCGGGCTGAGCGGGAGGGGCGGCTTGGGAGGGCGCGGGTGGTGGGGGTGTTTAGCGATAAGGCGGAGGCGCGGGTTTTGGAACTGGGGCGGGAGTTCGGGGTGGAGTCGCGGTTTTTGGATCCGGGGAAGTTTAAAACGAAGCTGACGGGGGAGGCGGAGCGGGAATATGTGCGGGCGATTTCGGAGTTGGAGCCGGATTTGATCGTGCTGGCGGGATTTATGCGGATTATCAAGCCGCCGTTTATTCAGGCGTTCGCGGGGAAGATTATCAATTTGCATCCGAGTTTGCTGCCGGCGTTCAAGGGGTTGGATGCAATTGGGCAGGCTTTCGATTATGGGGTGAAGTGGACGGGATGCACGGTGCATTATGTGACGGAGGATGTCGATGGGGGGCCGATTGTCGATCAGAAGGCGGTTCGGGTGGAGGATTCGGATACGCGGGAGAGTTTGGAGGAGAAGGTGCATCGGGCGGAGCATGAGCTTTTGCCGGCGACGATCGCGCGGTTGGCGGAGCGGGGAAGGTAGAATTAAGAATTAAGAATTAAGAAGGTAGAATGCAGAGGGCGGAGGGCGGAGGGCGGAGGGCGGAAGGTGGAAGGAGGGAAGAAGGGGCGGTAGATCTGAAATTTGGAATTTAAAATTCAAAATCATTTAACATGTCTTTGTGGGAAATTCGAGTGGAGGTGGATCCGGATGCGCCGGATCG
>CAZJCL010000370.1:0-2980 GCA_964544025.1 uncultured Opitutales bacterium
CGGGTCAGTCAACGGGAAAGAGAACGAGGGCTAGGGTTTTGGCAAGATGATTTGACCTTGGTAGAGGCTCAAATTTTTGAGATGACCCGTGTTGTTTCGGCTGACGAAAGCCAAAAGCGGATGGGGGACGGGGGAGGTGTGTGTTTCGCCGGTGGAGATTCGAGGCGGGTTGAGCACGTTGGAAGCCGGGCCTGGAGTTTGGCCCGTTACTAGACGGTCTGATTGAGCACGCTGGAAGCGTGCTCTACATTGTCGGCGTTTCGACGATTCGCGATGTGAATTTATGAGGTGTAGCGGGCGGTTTCGGGTGGCGGGGCGCTTTAAAAGAAGGATTCGGATTCGGTGTGGGTTTCGCGGGTGTCGGCTTGGAAGAGGAGGCGGATGTCGCGGGGGGTGAGGATTTTGGAGCGGGCTATGGGGATGCGTTTGAGGGAGAAACTGCCGATCTGGAAGCGTTTGAGGCGTTTGACGCGGTAGCCGAGCGTTTCGAAGAGACGGCGGATTTCGCGTTTTTTGCCGTGGTGGAGATGGACTTCCCAATCGGTGAATTCGTCGCCGCGACCGGCGCGGATCGGGAAGGCTTTTTCGACGTTGAGGTGTTCGCCTTCGAAATCGATTCCTTTGAGGAGGAGAGGGATTTTGCTTTGGGGGAACGGCTTGTTGAGGGAAACGGCGTAGCGTTTGACGACGAGGTTGGCCGGGTGCATGAGCCGGTTGGCGAGTTCGCCGTCGGTGGTGAGAATGAGGAGGCCTTCGCTGTCGAGATCGAGGCGGCCGGCGCAGAGGAAGCGGCGGGTGGCGAGTTCGCGGGGGAGGAGTTCGTAAACCGTTTTGTGGTGGTGGGGGTCGCTGTGGCTGCAAAGGTAGCCGCGGGGTTTGTGCATGGCGAGGGTGATCGCTTCGGCGGCGGTTGGCTGGATGAGTTTTCCGCGGACGACGACGCGGTCGCGGCCGGGTTCGATCCGTTGTCCGAGGACGGCGGGTTTGCCGTTCACTTTGACTTCGCCGTCTTCGATGAGGGTTTCGGCGGCGCGGCGGGAACAGACGCCGGCGGTGGCGAGAAATTTCTGGAGGCGGACTCCGTTGGAAGGCGATTCGGACATGCTACAGGAAAATGATTGAAGCCGGCGATTTTCGGTCGGCGAGAGCGCCTTTTTCGGCGTTTCGTTGAAACTTGCCATGCGTGACGCGATTTTGCTTCACTCTCAAGGAATTTAGGTAAAAGGCGCGAAAAATCATCGTTTAAATTTATGTCGACCGCAACTGAGACCTCCTGCGAATACAATAAAGACAACCCGTTTCTGGCCCGGTTGAAAGAAAACCGGATTTTGAACAAGCCGGGATCGGGGAAAGAGACGCGTCATTTCGTGGTCGATATTTCGGGGAGCGGGCTGACCTACACGGCGGGAGATTCTCTGGGAGTTTTTCCGCAAAACGCGGGTTCCGAGGTGGATGCATTGCTTTCGGCACTTGGAATGAGCGGCGAGGAGACGGTGAATCTGGCGCGGGTGGATGAGCCGATGGGTTTGCGGGAGGCTTTGACGTCGCGGCTTTCGTTGGCGGGGCCGACGAAGAAGACGTTGGAGGCGTTTTTGGAGCGGGCGACGGAGGCGGGGGAACGGGCGCAGTTGGAGGCGCTTTTGAAACCGGAAGCGCGGGAGCAGATGATGGAGTTTTTGGCGAACCGCGAGTTCGTGGATTTGGTGGAGGAATTTCGGAGCGCGCGGTTTTCGGCGCAGGAATTCGCGGATCTTTTGCGGCGGTTGATGCCGCGGCTTTATTCGATCGCTTCGTCGCCGGAGGTTTATCCGGAAGAGATTCATCTGACGGTGGCGGTGGTGCGCTACAAGACGAACGAGCGGAACCGGCTAGGGGTTTGTTCGACCTGTTTGTCGGAGCGGTTTCCGCTGCACGAGCAGGCGGTGCCGGTGTTTGTGGCGAGTTCGCATTTCGGGGTTCCGGCGGACGAGGCGGCGGACGCGATCATGGTGGGGCCGGGGACGGGGGTGGCGCCGTTTCGGGCGTTTTTGCAGGAGCGGGTGGCGAAGAAAAGCTCGGGGCGGAATTGGCTGTTTTTTGGGGATCAGCGGCGGGCGTCGGATTATCTTTACGAGGAGGAGTTCGAGGATTTTCGGGCGAAGGGGCATTTGGCGCATCTGGATTTGGCGTTTTCGCGGGATCAGGCGGAGAAGATTTATGTGCAGCACCGGATGCTGGAGAAGGGGGCGGAGTTGTGGGATTGGATTCGGCGCGGGGCATATTTTTACGTTTGCGGGGACGCGAAACGGATGGCGAAGGATGTGGACGCGGCGTTGCATGCGATCGTCGCGCGGGAAGGGAAGATGAGCGAGGCGGAGGCGGCGGATTACGTGAAGGCGATGAAGAAGGAGAAGCGGTATCTGCGAGACGTTTATTAAGGTAGAATTTAGAAGGAGGAAGGGAGAATGGGGGAGGGAGGTGACTGCGCTGGCGGCCGGGGCGTTTCAATTCTCGGAATCTCCGGGAATTAGCTCTTGCGCCGCCTTTGCTTTCGCGAACAGAGTTAAGGGATTTTTGCTATGCCGAAACGTACCGACATCAAGAGCATTCTAATTATCGGATCGGGTCCGATCATCATTGGTCAGGCGGCCGAGTTTGACTACAGCGGCACGCAGGCCTGCAAAGCGCTTCGGGAAGAAGGGTTTCGGGTGGTGCTGGTAAACAGCAATCCGGCGACCATCATGACCGATCCGGATTTTGCGGATGTCACGTATATCGAGCCGCTTACGAAGGATGTGCTCGAAAAGATCATTGAGGCCGAGCGGCCGGACGCGCTTTTGCCGACGCTGGGCGGGCAAACGGCGTTGAATCTTTCGCTGGAGTTGGCGGCGGCGGGGATTCTGGAGAAATACGGCGTCGAGATGATCGGCGCGAATGCCGAGGCGATCCAGAAGGGGGAGGACCGGGAGTTGTTCAAGGAGGCGATGAAAAAGATCGGCCT
>CAZJCL010000371.1:0-2979 GCA_964544025.1 uncultured Opitutales bacterium
CCGTGGTCGGTGCCGGCGCTGTCGTTTTCGTTGGGGCGGCGGCCGAATTCGGAGAAGGTCATGGTGAGGACCTGGTCGTCGAGCTTGCGGGCTTCAAGATCCTTTTGGAAAGCGGCGAGTCCTTCGGAGAGTTGCGTGAGGAGGCGGGCGTGTTGGGCGGCTTGGTTGCTGTGGGTGTCGAATCCGCCGAGGGTGGCGAAGTAGACGCGGGTTTCCATGCCGCCGGCGATGAGGGAGGAGATGGCGGCGAGGGATTGGGCGAATGCGGTTCGCGGGTATGCGGTGGCGGGGCGGTGGTTTTGGAGGATTTTTTCGACGCGCTGGTCGGTGGCGAGCGCGTTCATCATGGTGTGCTGGAGGAATGAGGCGTTTCCGGTCGCGTTTTCGGCGGAGGAGTGGAGGAGGTTTTTGAGGAGATCGGCGGTGTCTTTTTGCTGGCGGCGTCCGCGGTTTCCGGCCTGCATGCCGTGGATTCCGTGGGGTTGGTCGGCGAGAAAGGCTTGGGGGATTTCGTTGCCGAGGTGGATACCGTCGGGATCGTTGGCGGGGCTGCCGGAGCAGGCGTTGTCGAAATAACGGCCGATCCAGCCGGTGCGGGCGTAGCGATCGCTGTCGCTGCCGGTTTCCCAGATTTCCATGGAGCGGAAATGGCTGCGGTTGGGGTTGGGGTAGCCGACGTTTTGCATGATGGAGAGTTTGCCTTCGCGGAAGAGGTTGCGCATGGGGGCGCAGGATTCGTGGAGGGCGATTTCGTCGGTGAGGGGGAGGGCGGAGTTTTTGGCGATGCCGATGTTGGGGCGGAGATTGTAATAGCGGGAATCTTCGTAGGGGATGCAGGTGTTGAGGCCGTCGTTTCCTCCGGCGAGCTGGACGAGGACGAGGATGGTGCGGTCTTTTTCGGCGGCGGGGGCTCCGGCGAGGGCGCTTTGGGTGAGGAAGTGGGGAGCGTATTGGCTGAAGGCGAGGAGGCCGAGGCCGCGGCCGGTGGTGCGGAGGAATTCGCGGCGGGTGAAGGGTCGGGTTTTCATGGGCGGGAATCGGTTAACAAAGATTGTATTCGGGAGATTGCAGGATGGCGGTGACGGCGGTGCGGATGCGGGCGAGTTTGTTTTCGGCGGGGCCTTTTTTGAGGAAGGCGATGAGGGTTTTGCGGTAGTCGGGGCCGGGATCGAGCGGGAGGAAATAGTCGATGAAGCGGGCGGCGACGGTTTCGGGATCGGCGTCGGCCATTTGGGCGAGGCGGGCGCGGGTGACGAACATTTGGGGATCGCGGCCGTTTTCGCGGGTTTGGCGGAGGATGGCTTGTTCGTCGGCGTTGAGATCTTCCTCGTTGATCGGCTGGAATAGGCGCTCGACGAGTTGGCGGCGGGCGGAGACGGTGGAGGAGTTTATCCAGAGGCGGCCGCCGACCCAGCCGCGGACGTTGGGCGGGTGGAAGAGTTGCTGGCCCATTTGGCGGTAGGCGGCGAGGGTTTGGCGGGGAAACGGGGGGACGTCGAGCTGGAGGTCCTGGAGGAGGCCGAGGTGGAAATGGAGGGGGCTTTTGATGAGGTTTCCGCGGAATTCGGCGGCGTAGAAAATGCGGCTGGTGAAGAAGCGCTGGAGGAGGGCGCCGAGGTTGAAATCGTTTTCGCGCCAGAATTTGCCGAGTTCCTCGATGTATTCCGGAGGGAGATTCTGGTCGGAAAGGTAGAAGCGGCAGAGTTCGGTCGGGAGGAAAGTGGAGCCGGCTTTTTCTTCGAGGGCGAGGCGGATGATGTCGTCGCCGTTCCATTGTCCGGTGCGGCCGAAGACGGTTTTGGGGGTTAAGTCCTGCTCCGATTTGATGTGGAAGAATTTGCCTTGGCGGTCGCGGTAGCCGGTGAAGGCGCGGGCGGCTTCCTTGATGTCGTTTTCGGTGTAGTTGCCTTCGCCGAGCATGAAGAGTTCGAACAATTCGCGGGCGAAATTCTCGTTCGGGGCGGTGCGTTTGCTGACCTGGAGATCGAGGTAGCGGATCATCGCCGGGGAGCGGGAAACGGCCCGGCAGAGGTCGCGGTAGGAGCCGGTGGCGTTTTGGCGGAGGAGATCGTGGTGGCGGTAGATGAGGGCGGGGTTTCGGACGCTGTCGAAAGAGACGACGAAGACATCCTGGAGAAACGTAACCCATTTTTCGTAGGGGCTGTGGGCGGGCGTGGCGGCGAGGTCGAGCCAGCGCATGTTCATGTCTTGAAACGCGGAGAGGGCGTTTTGGCGGGCTTCGCGTTGGATTTCGCGTCGGGTTTCGGGGTCGGGGGCGGCGCGGGTGCGCTGGTAGAGGGTTTTTTGCTCGGCTTCGACTTCGGCGAGGCGGGCGGAGATCGGGAAGGTCGGGGTTTGTTGGAAAAATTCGCGGACGGTGGCGGCTGGACCGATTTTGGCGGAGCGTTCGATATCTTCGGGGCGGGCGGCCCAGGAGGCGCGGCGGAAAAGGTGGCGGGCGTGTTCGGGCGTCCATTTCTCCAGTGGAAAAGATTGCCAGGCCTCACGGGGAGAGAGTTCGCGAACGGATTCAGGGGGAAAAGCGGTCATTGGAGGGAGGTTGTTGGAAGGAATATGGCGGAGATTGAAAACGCCAGGACGGGGAGGAATGTTACAGAAAATCGCGAATCACGGAGGAAACTGTCGATCGGTTCTTGACGTTGGAGGCGGTTTTGGATGAAAGCAAAGGGCCTATGAGCAAGCAATACAATAAGGAGATCAAGAAACGCCGGCGTCAGGCCTACCTAAAGCGGAAGCACGCGAGAGAGAAGGTGAAGAAGAAGTAGGCGTTCTTCCGGGCGGTTTTGCTGCCCGGGCGCGGTTTGCAATGTTTCCGCGAAGAATTTGAAAAAACTGCTTGAACAACCCTGCCGATGTGGCAGGTTGTGGTCTTCTCCGAGAGACATCAGTTTCGATCGGAGAAGTGTTCTTTAGGAAAAGCCGGGTGCCGAGTGGACTTCGAACTTTAATTTCGAAGAA
>CAZJCL010000372.1:0-2978 GCA_964544025.1 uncultured Opitutales bacterium
CGCCCGTCCGGACTCTCCCCCCTCGGCCGCAGCACCTTCTTCCGCTCCAGCAGCAACGACAAAAATTTCTTCATGATCTCCGCCTCCCCGTCTCCAGCCTCCTCCGTCGAACCGACCTCCGCCCCCTCCTCACCCGCGCCACCCAATCCCTCCTCGAACAACGACAAAAACAAACCCTCCGCCGTTTCCCTCTGCCGCCGCGCCGCCCCATCCTTTTCAGGCTCCTTCTTGTAAATCTGACGCCACCGGCACAACACCTCTCCCTCCGGCGCGAAATCCCCGTCCGCCTCCACCGAAACGTCGAACCTCTGCAACTCGTTCCCCGCATCCACCACCAGATAACACATATAAGAATCCCCAGCCTCGAAAGGATTTCCTGTCACAAAACAGCGATGCGAAAAAGGCTTAATCTGCCAAACCATGCCGCCCAATCTGAGCGAAATACCGCCCCCCGAAAAGGGAAATCGCAAACTCCGCCACCTCCACTCCAATCCCCACCCACCTCCTCCTTACCCGGACATTTCCCCGCGTCCTAAATTCTACCTTCCAACTTCACAATTCTACCATTCACTTCCCCGCTCCCGGCCACGGCTTTCCAATTCCCGCCAGCCCATCCGCCGTCCCCGTCGGCGTTTTCGGGAAACTGTAAATCCCCTGCCGGTCCGTAATAGTCTCCAAGATATTCTGAGTCGGCTTCCGCTGTGTGTCCTGAAATTCCGTCACGGAAATCTGACCCCGCAGACGCTCCCACCAAGTCGTCTTGCGCGGCGTAAATTGGACGTTCCCGCCCAAATAAACCACGTGCCCCCCAACCGCGCCATAAACGCTCACCCGCTGGTCCTTCACCCACCGTCCATCAACATCCAACCCACGCGTGACCGCGATCGGCGTCGTCGAGGGCATCATCGTCGTCAACCCGGCGATATATTGAAAACTCAGCCCGGAGCCCGCAAACGCCGGATTTATTTTCTTCGTCCCCTTGTGAAGGATCTGATCGTAACCCATTCCCAAGTTCACCGCCGGGCTTTGATCGACCCTCGACATCCAAATACTCGAATCATTAAGCCCGCCGAAACGCGCCAAAGCCGCCGCCAGTGCATGAATACTCGGCGTCAATTCCTTGCTCCCGCCATCCCACTCGCCATCCTCGTTGAGTCCAAACCTCGGCGGCAACCGCTCCCGATTATCATTGGCGTAAATCAGCGACGCCTGTCCAATCTGCCGAATATTCGAAGCGTCCACCGAGCGTCGACTCGATGTCGCCATCGAATCCCCCACCGGCACCGCCATCGCCCCCAACACCGCCAACACGCAAACCAGAAAAGCAACTTCAGAAATTTTCATAACCAAGAAAGACCCAAATCAACCTCCCCATCCTGCTCCTTCCCCCGCTCCCCGTCCAGCCTCAACGATCCCTCCAACTCTCCGCGCCTTCCGTAGAAAAAAATCCAGCCCAATCTCTTCTCCCCCGTCTCCGCCCCTCGTCCCTGCTTTTTGAACAAGATTTTCCACTTCACTCCCTCCTCATCCGTGCCCACCCGTGCCATCCGTGGTTAAAGAAAGCAGAGCAGAGCCCAAGCCCTTCGCTTCCCTTGCTCCCTTTTGTTAAGATTCCGAGCCCAAGCCTCCGTGGCGAATCCCATCCGAAAACCGCCTCACTTCATAATTCCAACTTCATAATTCTAACTTCTCAAAAGCCTCACCCGCCGGTCCTTGTGCGGAAACTGCAACGAAATCACCGTCCCCACCCCCTCCTTGCTCTCGATCGAAACCTGCCCGCCATGATTCCGCAAAATCCGCTGCACGATCATCAACCCCAACCCGCTCCCCCCCTTCTTCGTCGTAAAATACGGATCCATCACCCGGCCCACCTCGTCCCGCGGAATCCCCACGCCTGTATCCCCGAAATGCAAATACACGTTCTCGTCGTCCACATGCGTGCTCACCTTGATCCGCCCGCCCGCCCGCATCGCCTCCATCGAGTTCTTCACCAAATTGAAAAACACCTGCTTCAACTGATTCCGGTCCCCCAGCACCACCGGCAACCGCTGATCCACCTGCACGTCGATCCGAATTCCCCGACTATCCAACTCCGCCCCCTGAAACCGGAAAACCTCCTCCAAAATCTCGATCAAATTCACCTCCTGCAAATCCGGCGGCACCGGCCGAATCGCCTCCAGAAAATGCGTAATGATCCCGTGCAACCGCTCCACCTCCCCCTCGCACACCTCCAAACTCTTCCGGATCTTTGCCGTTTCCGCCGTCTTCTCCACCCGGCTCATCTGCCTCTGGATCAACTGCAAATGAATCGTCAACGAGTTCAGCGGATTCCCCAATTCATGCGCCACCCCCGCCGCCAGCAACAAAATCGACGACACCCGCTCGCTCTCCACCCGCTCCTCCGTCGACTCCTTTTCCAGCGTAATATCCGTCAAAATCACCGCAAACCTCTGCGACGCCTCCCGCTCCACAGCCTGCTCCTTGAACGGCGTCAGATACAACCGCACATACCGGCTATCCGGATACGTCAAATGAATCTCCTTCAAAAACGTCGGCGGCGGCCGCAACCGCTTTTCCCCTTCCCCCTCCAACGTCCGCACCAAATCCGGCACCAGCTTCCACAACGTCGCGTTCCCCAAATCCCCGTCCCGCAACCCGATCAACTTCCCCGCCGCCTCGTTCGCGTATTCGATCGTCCCCTCCTCATCGATGATCAAAATCCCCTCCCGGATCGAATTGAAAACCGCCTCCAGCAACGACCGCTCCCGCGCCAGCCTCTGCACCAAATTGGTCAGATTCACCGCGTCCAGATTATCCAGACGCCCCAAAACCCGATCCAAAGAAGTCTCCCGTTTAGCCGCCATAAATTTTCATCCCCCCATCACTCTCCCAAAGGCAATCCGCCTCCATTTCCCCGCGCGCCCCGAAAAGGCAACCCGCGCCCGATCCCCCCAATGTCCCGAAGGGACTCCCGAAAA
>CAZJCL010000373.1:0-2967 GCA_964544025.1 uncultured Opitutales bacterium
GGGCTTTTTCCCAGTCGGCGACTTCGACTGTGTCCCAGCTGAGCGCGTGGGGGAGGTCGGCTTCTCCGATCGGGAGGAATTCGTTGAAGGAAGGGAAAACGATGTCGGGGATGACGCCGCGGTTTTGGGTGGATTGGCCGTCGGGAAGGTAGAATTTTTGGACGGTCATCTTGGCGGCGCCGGTCGGTTCGGAGCCCATGCGGAAGAGATAGTTTCCGAGTTCAAAAATGGCTTGGACGGTGCCTTTGCCGTGGGTGGAGCTTTCGCCGAGGATGAGGGCGCGGTCGTAATCCTGGAGGGCTCCGGCGACGATTTCCGAGGCGGAGGCGCTGTGGCGGGAAACGAGGACGGCGAGCGGGCCGGAGTAGGCGACTTCGGGGTTTTCGTCGGGATCGACGCGCATGCGTCCATCGGAGCTTTTCACGCGGACGACGGGTCCGGTTTCGATAAAGAGGCCGGTGAGGCGGATGGCTTCGTCGAGGAGGCCGCCGCCGTTGCGACGGAGATCGAGGACGAGGCCTTCGATGCCGGCGGATTTGAGTTGGCCGATCAGTTCTTTGACGTCGTCGGTGGTGCTGGTTTTCGTGCCTTCGGCGTTGCCGACGGAGCCGTAGAAGGAGGGAACTTCAATGACGCCGACGGGGACGATTTCGCCCTCTTTGCCGGGAACTTCGTAGATTTTGGCTTTGGCGCGGCTGGCCATGAGGCGGATTTCGTCGCGCACGAGCTTGATGGTGCTGCGGGCGGAGGAATCGGCGGCGTCGGCGGGGATGATGGTGAGTTCGACGGTGGTGCCTTTTTCGCCGCGGATCATTTCGACGACGCGGCGGAGTTTCATGTCGATGACGTCGACCGGTTCCTGGCCGTCTTGGGCGACGGCGACGATCCGGTCGTTGGGGCGGAGTTTGCCGTCGAGCGCGGCGGGACCGCCGGGAATTAGTTCCTGGATGGTGCAGTAGCCGTCCTCGCTGCGGAGAAGCGCGCCGATGCCGACGAGGGAAAGGCGCATGGAGATGCTGAAATCTTCCAAGGTGCTGGCGGAGAGGAAGGAGGAATGGGGATCGTAGAGTTTGGTGAGGGCGGTGAGGAATATTTCCTGCACCTCGTGGGAATCGATCTCCATGAGCGAGCGCTGGAGGCGTTGGTAACGGCGGGTGACGTTTTCCTTGGCTTTGTCGACCGGTTCGTCGTTGAGGAGGTCGACCAAAAGTTCGAAGGTCAGGCGTTTTTCCCAGAGTTGATCGGCTTCTTCGCGATTGGCGGGCCAAGGGAGTTTGCGGCGGTCGAGGACAAAGGTGCGGTCGGAGTCGAAATCGAAGTCGGATTCGAGCCGTTGGAGGATCCAATCGACGCGGGAGAGGGCGCGCTCGCGGTAGATTTCGTAGATGTCGAAGGCGGGCTGGAGATTGCCGCGCCGGAGATCGGATTCGAGGCGGCTGGCGTATTGCGCGATGATGCGGTCCTCGTCGGCCTGGGTGAAGAAAAGGCGGTTGTAGTCGAGGTCGGACATGAAGGTGGTGACCAGTTCCTGCAGTTCCATCTGGTCGATCGGGGTGCCGGCGAAGTGGGCTTGTTCGAGCAGGCTGACGACGAGACGGGCTTCGGCGCCCATGATCGGGGTCGGGGTTAGCTCGCTTTTTTTGACCTCGGCGACCGAGAGGGTGGTGGCGAGGGTGAGGAGAGCGAGAACTGGAGAGAAGAGACGGAAAATCATATGGAAAGAAAAGTGGAAGGGATTGGAAAATAGAACGCCCGGGCGGGCGGTTTGTTCCTTGGCTGGTGGAGAAACGCGTTTGGGCCGGATGGGGTGGCTGAAGAAATCCGCAGCGGAATGCCGCATCGGCCATGGGCGGTTCTGGACATAGACAGGTTACGATAGACGAAGTTGGGAAAAGTGCCAGAGGAATGAGAAAAGTTAGAAGTTAGAAGTTAGAAGTTGGAATGTGGAATGGGGGGGGAGGGGAGTCAGGAGTCAGGAGTCGGGAGTCAGGAGTCGGGAGTCGGGAGTTCGGAGTTGGGGGTCAGGAGTTGGAGTCTGAGGTTGGCGGAGGAGGGTAATGGGCTTGCGTTTGGTGGGGGGATTTTTTTCGGTGGGGCGATGGTTACTTTCCCTTTTCGGCGGATTTGGATGGTTCTTTTTTGCGGGTTGGCGTTGGTGGGTTGCAATACGGTCGGCGAGATGAGGGCGGCGCGGGAATACGATGTGGTGATTTACGGGGGGACGAGCGGCGGAGTGACGGCGGCGGTGCAGGCGGCGGAGATGGGGAAATCGGTGGTGCTGGTGAATCATTACCGGCATTTGGGCGGGTTGACCAGCGGGGGGCTGGGGCGGACGGATTCGGGCCGGAAGGCTGTGATCGGGGGATTGTCGCGGGAATTTTACCGGAAGGTGCGGGAATATTACGAGGATGAGGCGGTTTGGACGCGGGAGACGCGGGAGGAATACGCGAAAAAGCCGGGGAGGTTTTTGACGGATGAGGATGACGCGCAGTGGGGGTTTGAGCCGCATGTGGCGGAGCGGATTTTTCATGAGATGCTGGAGGAGGCGGGGGTGGTTTATGCGCCGGGCGAGTTTTTGGTGCGGGATAAGGGGCGGGGTGTGGTGAAGGAGGGGGAGCGGATTGTCTCGATTTTGACGGAATCGGGGGAGCGGTTTGCGGGGAAGATGTTTATCGACGCGACGTATGAGGGGGATTTGATGGCGGAGGCTGGGGTTTCGTTTATCGTCGGCCGGGAGGGGAACGCGGTTTACGGGGAGAGTTTTAACGGGATTCAGACGCGGAAGACGCGGAATCATGTTTTTACTCACGATGCCGTTTGGCAGCCGGAATATCCGTTGCCGGAGGAGGTGCGGGTTTCGCCGTATGTGGTGGCGGGGGATCCGGCGAGCGGTTTGCTGCCGGGGGTGAATCCGGACGCGGGCGGGGAGGATGGCGAGGGGGATTCGCGGGTGCAGTCGTATTGTTA
>CAZJCL010000374.1:0-2960 GCA_964544025.1 uncultured Opitutales bacterium
CCTTCCGCAAAACCTCCAACGCCGCCCCCCACTGCGTTTCCCAAATCTCCTCCGGATCGTGCTCCACCCACCCCGGACGCGGATAATGCTGCGTCAGCTTCCGCTCCGCCACCCCCGCCACAGTTCCATCGGAGTCAAAAAGCAGCGCGCGGGAACCCGTGGTCCCCTGATCCAGGGCGAGGATGAATTCTTTCATAATTCGCCCCAAACCCTAAACCCCGCCGCCGCGCCAGCAAGTCCCTTCTCTCCCAATCCCCGGAAGTTACGATTCCGCGATTCGCCAAAATCCCGCCCAAACCGCCCAAGATCCGAATACGCTCAAAACTCCGCCTGCACCTCGATTTTCCCGTTCCGTATCCGCACCGGAAACACCTTGATCGGCACCTTCGCCGGCCCTTCCGTCACCTCCCCGCTCCGCAAATCGAAACACGAATTGTGCCACGGACACTTCACCTTCCCATCGTGAAACGTCCCCTCCGAAAGCGGCCCGTACCGGTGCGAACAAAAATCCTGAAACGCCCGCATCTCCCCGTCCACATTCGCCACCGCGACCACCGTTTCATTGATCGCCACCCGCACCGTCCGCCCCTCCGGCAACGCCTCCACCTCCGCCACCTCCACGAATTCCCCCGGCAACGCCCGCCGCCGAATCGTCTCCCCCGGCATCGGACACTTCCGCCGATGCCTCCCCACCCCCACGCCTTCGTTATACACCAACTCCCCGCCCAAATACCCCGAATACGACAACAACCCGATCCCCACCACCGCCAGCCCAAACGCCCCCAACGGCGTCGCCGCCTCCTCCAGCCGTCCATGCCGCAAATACAAACTCCCCGCATACACCGCCACCGCCACCAAATTCAACACCATGTGCAACCGCGCCTTCTTCCGCGCCGGAGCGTCCCGCCGAATGCTCGCGAAATCCGCGAAACCCGGCAACGCCGCCACCAACGCCGAAACGATTCCCGCCGCCATCGTCGCATACGCCGCCCGCGTCATTTCCGGCCAATCCGTCACATAGCTCCCCAAATCGAACAAAAAGCTCAGCAGGAAAAACCCCACCGGAAGATGCACCAGCAAAGTGTGCAACGGATGCCCCAGCCATCGTCCTTGCAGAAAATTCTTCATCACTCCTCCGGCAACGCCGCCTTTCCTTCCCGCGCCCGCTTCCGCCAAACCTCCCGGCTCTGCCGCCCCACACTCGTCCCCTGGTCAAACGTCATCCGCTTCCCGAACCAAACCCCCGCCAACAACAAAACCGTCCCCGCCGCCGACAACCCGATCTCCACCCCGTTCACCATCCGCGCCTCCTCCCACCGCGCCAACCGCACCCACCCGTTCACCCCCCAAACCACCGTCGCCGCCACGTTCAAAACCAGATGCACCAGCCCCAGCTTCCACGCCGGTTTCTCCCGCTTGATCCCCGACCAATCCGCCAAACCCGGCACCGCCACCACCACCGCGCCCGCCGTTCCCAGCACAATCGCGTAAAACGAAATCCGGTAAAACGTCACGCTCTCCCCGCCACCCAGAAGCAGCAGCAAATCGAAAACCATCGCCGCCAGCCAAAATCCCACCGGCACATGCACGATCGCCGGATGCAGCGGATGCCCCAACCATTTCCCCTGAAGTAACTCCTTCACTCCCACGGCGCAGCCTCCATCGCACAAGGAAACCACAATCCGCGCCCACCGTCCATCGGGCTTCGCCTGAACCCTTCCCCGGCAAAAATCCGCCCCGCCTCAACCGCGCGTCGCTCCGCCCGACCGCGCCGCGCCACTCCGCCTCAACGCATCAAAACGAAAACTCCCCCTGAAACCCATCCTCCGCCAACGGCTCCCGCCTCCGCCGCCGTTTCCCCGCCCGCCCCCGCTCCGGATCCGCCGTCACCGCCTCCGCCTTCGCCGCCCGCCGTTCCTCTCCCCGCCGCCGCTTCTTCTCCCAAACGTCGATCTGACTCCGCAATTCCCGGTAAAAATACGCGCTCTCCTCCAACCCCGCCCGCAACTCCCGGCCGATCGCCGCGCGATTCCTCGCCTCCTGCGCCCGCGTCCACCGCGAAAACCCCCACGCCACATCCTTCTTCGCCCGCCGGATTTCCGCCCGCAACGAATTCACCGATTTCCGGATCTCCCGCCAAACCTTCCGCAACTGCGAAACCGGCGTATGCTCCCCCACCACTCCCTCCTCCAAATCGCACCGCGCCAGCAACGACTCCAACTGCGCCAAATCCCGCGCCCGATACGCCGCCTGCACCGCGTGCCACAAATCCCGCTTCCCCGCGTCCACCTCGCCCCCCGCGTCCGGATGCAACCGCCGCACCAAACTCCGGTAAACCTCCTTGATCCGCCCCGAAGCCTCCCGCTCCGGCGGTCGCGCCACATTCCGCCTTCCCGTCATCCGCGCAAACGCCTCCTCCGCCTCCTCCTCGTCCATCCCAAACATCTCCCGGAAAACCTCCTTCAAATCCTCCTCACTCTCAAAAGGATTCCCCTCCCCAAACGGATCCCCAAAATCCTCCTCCCCCTCCGCGCCCCCGTCCTCCTCCGCCGACCGCGCCTCCTCCGGATTCTCCCGCTCCCGCATCACCCGGTCATAAGCCTCCGCGTATGACACCCGCGACCGCATCGCCTCCAACTCCACCGCCCGCACCACCCCCTCCGCCTCCGCCGTCTTCTCCCGAATCTCCCGCAACTTCGACATCTCCGCCGCGAAAACCCGATGCATCCACCGTTCAAACGCCGGCTGATCCTCCCGTTGAAACCGCTCCCACTCCGCCCGCGCCTTCTTCCGTTGCTTCAACGCCGCCCGGCAATCCTCCACCGCCCTCCGCCGAATCGGCCCATCATCGATCACCACCAACGCGCGCCCCACCCCCGCCAAACCTTTACAAATTCGAGCCATCGCAACCCATTGTCCCCACCTCCCGCCCCCTCACAAGCCACAACCCCAAAAAAACC
>CAZJCL010000375.1:0-2960 GCA_964544025.1 uncultured Opitutales bacterium
AAGTACAGCTTTATTTTCACAATTTTTCGGTTTGCCACCAGTTTCAATCACGCCCTCCGACCTTTCCACTTTTCCACCTTCCCACCGTCCCACCTTCTCACCTTCCCACCTTCTCACCTTCCCACCTTCCCACCCCCTAAAAACCAATTCCCAATTTCCCGCACCGGCCCAAAAACGTTCAACGTCACACTCACCGGCGTCTCCGGCAAATCCGGTGCCCCCGGACGCCCTCCAATCTCCAACCGCAAATCCGGTTCCCCTTCCTCACCCCCCAAAAAAGCCAGCCGGAACCGCTCCAACTCCAAATCCTCCAACGCCCGCTCCACCAACCGCAAATTCTCGTAATTCCCCCGCCCCGGCACCATCCCCCCCGTAAACCACGCCCGCTGCGGCAACTCCAACCGCGCCGCCTCTTCCGACCGCAACAAAAGCGCCCCATCCTCCAACCGTACTCCCCCCGGCCGGATCCCGATCTCCAATTCCCCATCGATCACCCCCGTCCCTTTCGCCCCCAACTCCGGCGTCATCGCCAGCAATTCCGCCAACTGAATCCCCGCCGCAAAAAGCCGCACCGAAAAATCCGGACGCCCCGGCCGAAACGCGAAATCCCCCGCCGACAACCGCCCGCCCGCCCAATGCAACACCGCCAACTCCACCCGCAATTCCTCCAACGAAACCAGCCGAAACGCCAGCTCCCCCGGCCCCGCCTCCATCCCCTCCACCGCAATCCGCGAAAACGTCAGCACCTGCCCCGGCGGCGTCGAGAAACCCCCGTCCCCAAATTCCCACGCCAACTCCCCACCGATCCCCGAAACCGTCAGCCCCATTTCCGCGTTCTCCAACCGCGCCCCCCGAAGCGAAATCGTCCCCGACGCCTCCCACTCCCCGGGTTTCCCCGAAAATCTTGCCCGCAATCCCACCTCCCCCTCGCCGCCCCAATCCGCCCCGCCCGGAATCGCCGCCGAAACCGCCCCGAAATCCACCCGCGAATCCGGCAACGAAATTTCCCCTTCCAGCCCCCAATCATCCCCCGCCCGCCGCATCCGCTGCGAAATCCGAAACGGCTCCGCGATCCCCGCCAACCGCCCCGACGCCACCATTTCCCCGTCCGCCAAACCTCCTTCCCAAACCGCCTCGAAATCCTCAAACCGCAAAACCTCCGCACCCGAAATCCCGGCACCCGCGCAACCCGCGAAAACGATCCAAAAACACTTTCTAATCCCCCTCATCATGCGGCATTCGACGAAAAACCGTAGCTTGCGGAAAGCAAAAGGCGAGAATAGAGCTTTTCCGCCGGTTCCCGTTGCATCCACCTCCTTCCGCTTCCACTCTGAATAAGGCGCCGTTCTCTCACGCATTCACGTGGAGGCCGCCGAAAAAACTATGTACGAGGAAAGAGACAACCCGGCTTTGGAAAAGAGTTACGCATTCGCCTTACAAGTCATCGCGCTGGTTCGCGAGCTTCAGGAGAAACACTCCCATTCACCCCTCTTCGAACAAATCCTGCTCGCGGGAACTTCCATCGGCGCGCATGTCGAAGACGGCGTCGGAGCGCAGCCCGGCCCCGATTTTCTCCCGCACATGAACCAGGCTTACAACGCCGCCCGAGTCAGCCGCTATCGGCTCCGTCTCCTGCACGACAGCGGCTACATCGACTCCGAAACCTTTCATCCGCTCCTATCGAACTGCGAGGAACTCCTGAAAATTCTCGGCTCCATCTGCAAATCCTCCAAAAACCGCCGCTACTAACAAGCCCCCATTAACCTGCTAATTCGCCGAATTTGTGTTCATTAGTGTCCATTCGGTGGTTTCTCCAACTGCGGATATATCGAATCAGACCTGATCAAACCTCGATAACCACCTTCCCGAAATGCGCCCCGCTCTCCATATAGCGGTACGCCTCCACCGCTTCCTCAAACGGAAAAACCCGGTCGACCGCCGGACGCAGCCCGTGATACGCAATCGCCCCGTTCATCTCCAGAAACATCTCGCGGCTCCCCACGAAAATCCCCTGAATCGTCCCCACCCGCGCCAGCAAATCCCCGAAAGCCAATTCCCCGGTAAAACCGCTCAACCCGCCGATGATACTCATCCGCCCATAAACCCCGAGCGATTGCAGCGTCTTCGGAAACGTATCTTTGCCGCCCACCTCCAGCGCGTGATCGACCCCCGCCCCATCCGTCACCCGCAAAACTTCCTTCTCCCAATCCGGATGCGTCCGGTAATTGATCCCGAAATCCGCCCCCATCTTCTTCGCCTTTTCCAGCTTCTCGTCGCTGCTCGAAGTCACGATCGCCCGCGCCCCGCTCGCCTTCGCGAACAACAACCCGAACGACGAAACCCCACCCGTCCCCAGCAACAAAACCGTCTGCCCCGCCCGCAAATTCCCCAGCGTCACCAACGCCTGCCAAGCCGTCAACGCCGCACACGGAAGCGTCGCCGCCTCCGTAAAACTCAAATGCTCCGGAATCGCGATCACCCCATTCTCCCCCAAAACCACCAACTCCGACAACATCCCATCCCGCGTTCCCCCCAACGCCGAACCCGCCATCTCCGCCCGAAACCGCCCCGATTCCCACTCCTGAAAAAAGCACCCCGCGACCCGGTCCCCCTTCTTCCATTGCGAAACTCCCTCACCCACCTCCACCACCTCTCCCGCACCATCCGAAAGCGGAATCACCGGCACCTTCATCCCCCGCGCATAATTTCCGCTGACGATCATCTGATCTCGGAAATTCAGCGAAGTCGCCCGCACCCGCACCAGAACCTCCCCCGCACCCGGCTTCGGCTCCGGCAACTCCACCCGCTTCAATCCATCCAATCCCGTATCCGATTCAATCCGATAAGCTTTCATCCCAAAACCATGCCCCCAGTCCCCCTCAACCGCAAGCCCCCGCCGCGCAACCAATCCTCCCGAAAACTCACCTCCGTTTCCCCTTTGCGTCCTCCGCTCCCTTCGT
>CAZJCL010000376.1:0-2958 GCA_964544025.1 uncultured Opitutales bacterium
TGGCGGTGACGTTGCCATTGCGCTTGGACGACGGCTCGATGGAGATGTTCGAGGGATTCCGGGTGCAGCATCATTTGTCGCTGGGGCCGACGAAAGGGGGAGTCCGGTTTCATCCCAGCGTAAACGTCGGCGAAGTGGCCGCGTTGGCGATGTGGATGAGCTGGAAATGCGCGCTGGTGGGGCTTCCGTATGGCGGGGCGAAAGGCGGGGTGGCGGTCGATCCGACGGCGTTGAGCCGGGGGGAAATGGAGCGGCTTTCTCGCCGTTTTATGCAGGAGATGATTCCGTTCGTCGGACCGGCGACCGATATCATGGCACCGGATATGGGGACGAACGAAAGCGTGATGGCTTGGATGATGGATACGTATTCCAACCATATCGGAAATTCCGTTCCGGCGATCGTGACCGGTAAACCGCTGACGGTTGGCGGATCGGAAGGTCGACGGGAGGCCACGGGGCGGGGCGTCGCGTATTTGGTGATGCGGAATCTGGAGAGGTTGAACATTCCGTTCACGGAAGCTTCCATCGCGATTCAAGGTTTCGGGAATGTCGGGTCGGAAACCGCTTTGGCGCTTAGTGAATACGGATGCAAGATCGTGGCGATCAGCGATATTTCGGGTGCTTACTTCCGGCGGGAAGGTTTGGATCTTGCCGATGCGATGCGCCATGTCCGCGAGCACCGGACGCTTTCCGGCTGGAAAGGCGGCGACGCGATTTCGAACGAACAGCTTCTCGAACTGGAATGCACGGTCTTGATTCCCGCCGCGTTGGAGCGGGTGATCACCAAAGAAAACGCTCTTCGGCTGAAGTGCAGGATTCTGGCGGAAGCGGCGAATGGGCCGACGACCAATGGCGCGGATCTGGTGCTGCAGGAACGCGGAGATATCGAGATCATCCCGGATATTTTGTGCAATTCCGGCGGTGTCATTGTTTCCTATTTCGAGTGGGTGCAGGATTTGCAAAGTATCTTCTGGAGGCGCGACGAGGTTTTCCAGCGGCTCTACGATATTCTGGATCGCGCGAGAGAAAGTGTGTTGGCGCAGCAGAAGGCTTACAATCTGACGCCGCGTCTGGCAGCTTTGACTTTGGGAATCGAACGAGTGGCGGCGGCGAAGTCGGCGCGCGGATTGTTCCCCTGATCGCCTGATTGAGAATCAAGTTGGCGCGAAGGCGCGGCACCGGGAGTTTGCGTGTGCCGCGCCGTCGGAGGAGCGATTCGTTCGTTTACGTCGGGGTGTGTTCAGTGACGCGGTGCGTGGAGAAATTGATTCAATGGCGTTTTGTTTGACAGGAGAAAAGCGGGCTGTTGGATTTACATTACGAAGGCAATTTAATTATTCGATGAGATGCGATGTTCGTTGGTCGGCAATCTTTTTATGGCCTAGATCGCTTACGTTAAAAAGAAACTGATTATTCACCTTATGCTATTACACTCTTCTTCCTTTCGAACCATTTCTGCTTGTGCATTCGCGCTTGGACTGACTGCCGCTGGTGTGCGCGGAGATATTGCCGTGTGGGAATTCAATGATCGTGCTGATCGCGGCTTGCAGGTTGCGGCGAACTCGGCGGGGGATTTGGCGTTCGATGGAGGAGCCACGGGAATCCGGACGACGGGCGATGGATTTTTGGAGGTTCGGCGGCCGTTGGGAACGAGCATTGTCCGGAACGTGGCGCTGGATTCGATCGATTCGGGGAAGGTTTGGCTGGATGTGACGATCGCCGGTTGGGAGTTGCATGGCGAGCCGACGGAGGAGTTGGCGTTTGGGTTTTCGAGCGAGCCGGGATTGGAGGAAGCGGCGGCGGTTCTGGAGTGGAGGCGGTTGACGCCGTCGAGCGTTTGGATTTCCGGAACGGCGAGCGGCACCGGAGCGACGGACGCGGCGGTGGACGAGTTTTTGCCGGCCAAGCAGACAGAGCCGTTGCGGTATGTTCTGGAGTGCGATTTGGATCGTTATACTTACGAGATTCTCCGGGAACGGGCGGGGCAGTGGGAGACTTTGGCGCGTGGCGCGATGGCGGAGGGTGTTGCGATTCATTATCTGGGAGCGAAGTTCGGCAACGTTTTTAACGATGTGGCGGAGGAGTCTTTGCGGATCGACCGGCTGGCGGTTACGCGGGAAGATCCGGTGAACCGGGAGCAGTGGAAAGCGCCGGCGGATCATCCGTTTGTCACGGCGTGGTCGTGGGCGGTGGCGGATGCGGAGACGGGCGAGATCGTCGGCGGGGAAGAATTGGATACGCCGCGAAAAGCGGCGAGCGTGACCAAGGCGATGACGACTTTCGTGGTTTGCGAATTGGCGGAGAAGGATCCGTCGATTTTGGATGAGATGGTGCATTTTTCGGAGTTGGCACTGACGGCGCGGGGGTCGTCGGCGCACATCGAGGCGGGTGAAAGCTTGCCGCTGCGGGAGGCGCTTTTCGCGTTTATGTTGCCTTCTGGAAACGCGGTGGGCAACGCGATCGCGGAACATTTCCACGGCCGGCTTCCATCGGCGAAAGGGATGGAAGGGAAGAAGGATCGCGATCCGCGCTCGGATTTCATCGCGGAAATGAACCGGACGGCGAAGCGTCTCGGGATGACGCAGACCATTTACCGGAGCGCGTTTGGCGACGGGGGAACGAATGACGACCGGACGACGACGGCGCGGGATTTGATGAAGCTGGCGCGGGCTTCGATGGAGAACGAGCTCTTCCGCGAGGTCGTCGGGACGAAGGAATATTCGACTGAAGTGACCCGAGCTGACGGGACGAAGCGGACCGCTTCGTGGACGAACACGAACCAGTTTTTGGGCGAGGAAGGTTTCGACGGAATCAAGACGGGAACGACGCGGACGGCGCGGGCGTGTTTGTTGACGAGCGCGACGCTGAACGGACGTTCGCTTTACGCCGTGGTTTTGGGGAGCAACCATTCGTCGCGGCGGTATGTTGACAGCCGGAATGTTTTGGAATGGGCGGCGG
>CAZJCL010000377.1:0-2949 GCA_964544025.1 uncultured Opitutales bacterium
CCGACGACGGCCTCGTCGAAATCACCCCCACCCAAATCACCGTCACCCCCACCGGTCGCTTCCTCCTCCGCAACATCGCCATGACCTTCGACGCCTACCTCACCACCACCCCCACCCGCTACTCCAAAACCATCTGAAAAGTTCGTAGTTCCGCTCGTAGTTCCGCCTTCAAGCGGTCCCCTCCCCCGCCCGCAGGCACCCGCTTGGTCAGCCGCACCGCCCGGAGCGCCGTTGACGCGCGCCGGAGAACGTGCTTCATCGAAGCGATGAGAGTCCTTGCGTTCGCGATACTTCCCGCCCTCCTCTCCGCCGCGCCAACCTCGGCTTCGGCCGCTCAACCCGCCGCGGAAACACGGATCATCGAAGGCTTGGAACAACCCGTCGAAATCCTCGTCGATCCATGGGGCATCTCTCACATCTATGCCGAAACCGAGCACGATCTCTTCTTCGCCCAAGGCTACAACGCCGCCCGCGACCGCCTTTTCCAATTCGAAGTATGGCGACGGCAAGCAACCGGCACATGGGCCGAAGTGCTGGGTCCACGCGAAACCAAACGCGACATCGCCGCCCGCCTGTTCAGATTCCGCGGCGACATGGAGGAGGAGTTCGCCCATTACCATCCTCGCGGCGCGGAAATCATCAAAGCCTTTGTCGCGGGAGTGAACGCCCGTATCGCCGAAGTGAGATCGAATCCGGATCTGCTGCCGGTCGAGCTGAAGCTGCTGGGAATCGAACCGGGAGAATGGTCCCCCGAAATCCTGATCTCCCGCCACCAGGCGCTCGCCTACAATGTCACCCAGGAACTCGAAATAGCCCGCGCCCTTCTCGCCTCCGGAGAAACCGCCGTCCGCGAAATGTACTGGTTCCAAAACGCCGATCCGCGGTTGCAACTCGACGATGCCATCGACCCAAATCTGCTCGCGGCCGATCTCCTCGAACTCTACCGGATTTACAAATCGCCCGTCTCGTTTCAGCCCGAAGATATCGTCGCCAACATCCGCGCCGATGCTTCAACCTGGCAACGTCTCGCCGAAAATCCACCTCCCGGCGAGGCCGAACTCATCCGCCGGGGAGAAGCGATCGGCAGCAACAACTGGGCACTCTCAGGCGCCAAAACCACCACCGGACGCCCCATCCTCGCCAACGATCCCCACCGCCTCCTCCAGGCACCTTCACTTCGCTACTTCGCGCATCTCGTCGGACCCGGATGGAATGTTCTCGGCGGCGGCGAACCGGTTCTCCCCGGAATTTCCATCGGCCACAACGGACACGGCGCCTGGGGCCTCACCGTTTTCCGCATCGATAACGAAGATCTTTATATCTACGAAACGGATACGGAAAACCGGCGCTACCGCTACGGCAACGGCTGGGAGGAATTCGTTTCCGTCGAAGAACGAATCGACGTTCGCGATCAGGCCCCGGTAACGGTGGAGCTGAAATTCACGCGTCATGGTCCCGTCATTTACGAAGATCCGGAAACGCAAGCCGCCGTCGCTTTACGCGCCGCTTGGCTGGAACCCGGTGGCGCTCCCTACCTGGCAAGCCTCCGCATGAATCAGGCGCAAACATGGGAAGAATTCCGCGACGCCTGCTCCTTCAATCACATGCCGGGCGAAAACATGCTCTGGGCCGACGCCGACGGAAACATCGGCTGGCAAGCCACCGGCCTCGCCCCTCTTCGCCCCAACTGGAGCGGCCTCCTCCCGGTTCCGGGCGATGGCCGATACGAATGGAACGGCTACCTGCCGATCAAAGAACTTCCTCACGAGGCAAATCCCGCCCGAAAATTTTTGGCCACGGCAAATGAAAATCTGGTCCCGCCCGACTATCCAAATCCCGAAGTGGCTTCCCTGCTCTGGCCGGACCCCTTTCGCGGCCACCGGCTTCACGAAGTTCTCAACTCCGGACGGAAATTCGGGATCGCCGATTCGATGCAGCTGCAACACGACCTCCTCTCGCTGCCGGCCCGAACCCTCGTCCCGCTTCTCCGCCCGCTCCAATCGGAAGACGCCCCAACGGAAGAAGCGCGACGCCTGTTGCTGGACTGGAATTTCACAATGAACGCCGAATCCGCACCCGCCGCGATCTACAACGCCTGGCATACGCGCCTCATGGAAGGAGCCCGCGAATGGATTGTTCCCCCCGCGGCCCGCGAAATCGTCGCCCCGCTTCAACCGCAACTGGTGCTCGATCTCCTCGTCTCGCCCGACGGACGCCTCGGACCAAATCCCGTCACCGCCCGCGATAAATTCCTGCTCGAAACTCTAAAAGAAACAACCGCCGCGCTCTCGAAACGGTTCGGGGAGAACCCGTCCGAATGGACCTATGGAGGAGCACACTATAAACACGCCCGCATCCGGCATCCCTTAAGCGCCGCCGTAAACGACGAAACGCGTGAAACCCTCGAAACGGCACCGGTCCCGCAAGGCGGCTACGGCTACACCGTCAACAACACCAGCAACTCCGACAACCAAACTTTCGGAGCAACATTCCGCGTGATCATCGACCTCTCCGATTTCGACCGCTCCGTAGGGACAAACGCGCCCGGCCAATCCGGCGACCCCGCCAGCTCCCACTACCGCGACCTCTACGAACTCTGGGCCCGCGGCCAATACTTCCCCCTTCTCTACAGCCGCGAAAAAGTAGAAGCCATCGCCCAACGCCACGAACACCTCCACCCCCAATAACGCTCGCCCCCATCCATTCGCCCTGCACCTGCCTGCGGACGTCCGCGCATTCACCGTTTTCCGCGGTTACAGCCGCTTTTTTTCCTCCCCACCTCGCTTTAGATTTCTACCCCTCCTTCACCTTCCCTCTATCTTAATCACCCTAAATCGAGCGAGAACAAACCCGCAAATCGACAGCCATACCAAAACCAAAAGAAACGATAGAAGGATCCCCGAAACCCAATACTCGAATAAACTAAATGGCCAAAGAACAATCACCTCT
>CAZJCL010000378.1:0-2931 GCA_964544025.1 uncultured Opitutales bacterium
GGGTTGGATCCAGGCTGCTTCGTGGAGTTCGTGGGGGTGGGAGGGGCGGAGTTTCGGTTTTGAGGAGATAACTTTGGCGCGGACGTAGAGTTCGTCGCCGGTGAATTCGTAGCGGGCGACGGGGCCGGAGATTTCGGCGAGGATTTCGCCGATGTCGTCGCTGTAGATGCGGGTGGCGCGGATTTCCTTGCCGTTCTCGTTGCGGACGGGGCGGCTGGAGGGATCGAAGTTTTTGCGGGTGCCGATGAATGCGGTGCGGTAGGTGACGCCGGGTTCGGGTTCGATTTCGACGGTGAGGGATTTGCCGTCGGAATGGAAATCGCGAATTTCGACGCCGGTGCTGGAATAGAAATCGCCGCGTTCGAGGGCGGCGACGATGTGTTCGGGGGTGAGAAAGGCGGAGCGGACGACGACCCAGCCGCGGCCGGGAAGGGCGGAGGTGGGTTTGTCGATGTTGTAATCGTGGGCGTCGTCGACGGCGAGGCCGAACGCGAGGCCGGAATCGTATTGGGTGAGGCGCTGGGTGAGGACGATGTCCCAGGCGCGGTCGAGTCCGGCGCGGATTTCGTCGCCGTCGTCGTTGGTGTGGGGGTGGCCGTTGTAGACTTCGAAGAAGCGGGATTTTTCGACTTGGGCGAGTTCCTCGGCGGTGATGGCCCAGCGGTAGTTGGGGTGGTTCACGTGGGCGAACATCGGCTGGCCGGTGCGGTCGCGCTGGTCGGCGACGGCGTTGACGTGGAGTTGCATGGTTTCGAGGGTGGTTTCGCCGCGTTGGGGTTCGATGCGTTCGAGGATGTTGGTGGCGTTGACGTGGACGACGTGGCTGGAGGAGATTTCTTCGCTCGGGATGAGGAGGAATTTGCCGGGTTCTTCGAAGAGGTGGCGGAATTCGTTGAGCGGTTTCAGGCGGACGAGGGTTTCGCCGATTTCGAGGTGGTCGTCGGCGGGGCGGCGGGGGGCGGGGAGGTTTTGGAGGAAGGCGAGGAAATCGTCGTCGATGGTGCGGGTTTCGACCCAGAGGGGGCCGAATTGGGCGATGTATTCGCGGAGGTTTTTTTCGCCGCGTCCGCGGGTGTGGCGGTATTTGGCGGGGTGGATCCACTTTTGGCCTTCGGAGAGGATGTTGTGGTCGGAGATGGCGAGGAAGTCGTAGCCGTTTTCCTTGTACCACTGGACGACGATTTCGGGGAAGCTGTCGCCGTCGCTCCAGAGGGTGTGGGTGTGGAGGTTTCCTTTCCACCAGCGCATGTCGGATTTGTCGCCGGGAGCGGGGGAATGGCGTGGCGCGGGGGCGGTTTCGGGGTGGGCGTGATGGTGGCCGGGGTGGGCGAAGGCGAGGGCCGGGAGGAGGGCGAGGGTGGCGGCGAAGAGGGTGGTGGAGGCGAGGAGTTTTTGGAACATAGGTTGTTTCTATGGCGGAGGGGGGCGGAGGACAAGGCGAGGTTTTGGGTGGAGGAGGGCGGTTGGTTGGGCGTGACGTTTTTGGGGGAGGGGTGTCTAATGAGTTATGCGGCTTTCGTGGATGGCTGCTGTTATTGTGAATACGCCCGTTGCTCCAGTTCCCCGCGGTTGCGCCGTCGCCGAGACGGTTTTTGAGGCTGTTTACCGGAAGCACGCGAAGGCGGTGTATTATTTTGTGCTGCGAAATGTGGGGGACGCGGCGCGGGCGGAGGATGCGACGCACGATGTTTTTTTGAAGGCGTTCAAGAAGATGCCGGAGTTTCGGGGGGAGGCGAATGTGCGGACCTGGCTTTACCGGATCGCGATCAACCATTGTCACAATCTGGCGCGGACGTGGCACAACCGGCACGTTTTTTCGAACGCGGATGAGGCGGTTTGGGAATCGTCGAGCTGCGCGGCGCCGGATCCGTTGCGGAATCTGGAGACGAAGGAATTGGGGGAGCGGATTCAGCGGACGTTGCGGGAGCTTCCGGAGGAATACCGGATCGTGCTGTTGCTGGCGGCGGATGAGGAAATGTCCTACGACGAAATCGCGGTGCTGACGGAACAGACGGCGGCGGCGGTGAGGGGGAAACTGTATCGGGCGAGGAAGGCTTTTGCGGAGAAATTCAAGGGGACGGCGTGACAACTAATGTATTGAGTTTATGAAACATCGAGCGAAGTTTCGGGAAGAGGAGGAGAGCGAGCAGAATCACGGACAGGAGGTTCGGGCGGAGCCGGTGGTGCGGGATTTTGACTCGGTGGAGGAGTTGTTGCGGTATGATCGGGAGGGGGTGGAGGTGCCGGAGCGGCTGGAGGAGAGAGTTCGCGAAATGGCGGGCGGGGATTTTCCGCGGTCGTGGTGGAGGCGGATTTTGCGGATGGGGAGGAGGCGATGATCGGTTTGGCGCGAGTTTCTTTGCCGCGACCGGTCGGGATTTTGCTGGGGATTCTGGCGGGCGTTTTTGTGGCTGATTGGTTGGGGCGGGCCGTGGCGGAGGTTTCGGTTTACCGGTTCTTTTGGCTGAATCCGGCGGCGGTTTTCGAGGGGGAGGTTTGGCGGTTGTTTACATTCGGTTTTCTGCCGGGCGGGTTTTTGGATTTGTTGTTGGGCGGGATTGGGATCGTCTGGTTCGGGAGTCGAGTGGCGCGGGTTTGGCCGGGGCGGGAGTTTTTCGGGTATTGCGGGATTTGCGTGCTGGCGGCGGGGATGGGGAGGTTTCTGGTTTCGGCGGGAGGAGACGAGGGGGTGCTCGGTTTGGGAGCGCTGACGGTCGGGCTGCTGGTGCCGTGGGCGCGGATGTTTGGGCATGAGCAGGTGCGGTTGTTCGGGGTGTGGGAAACGCGGATTTTTTCGGTGGCGGTGGTCGTGGGATTGGCGATGGCGTTGCTGCCGCTGGTTTCGGGCGGGTGGAAGCAGAGCGTGATGCTGGTGTGCGCGGCGGGAGGCGGTTGGCTTTACTTGTCGGTGCGGTGGAAGAGGAATCGGGA
>CAZJCL010000379.1:0-2930 GCA_964544025.1 uncultured Opitutales bacterium
CCGTTGACGCGGCTGGAGAAGGTTTCGGCCAGGCCGAAATAGGCTTCGGGGATGCGTTCGTGGCGAGGGTATTCGCTGATCATGCGGTCGAAAAGATCGATGGCGGCGTCGAGCTGGTTTCGTTGAATTTGAATTTCGGCGGCGTGGAGGAGGGCAATGGGGGCGGATTCGCTGTAGGGGGCGTTTTCGACGATTTGCTCATAATACTCGACGGCGCGATCGGGGCTGCGGAATCCGGGGAAGACGCCGAAGAGGCGGAGGCGGGCGCCGCCGCGGAGTTTTTCGGCAATGTGGAATTGCTGGCGGATCACTTCGGGGAAGCCGCTGTAGCCGGGGTATTGGTCGACGATTTTCTGGAGGTGGTCGAAGGATTTGGTCCAGTGTTTGCGCTGGATGTAGATGAGGGCGGATTGGAAATGGGCTTCGGGGGCGAGGATGGAGGTGGGGTAGTCGTCGATGACGTCGTCGTAGAGGTTGAGGGCGGGGCGGAAGTTGTTGATTTCCTGTTCGGCGCGGGCGCGGTTCATGAGGGTGACGGCGTTGCGCGCTTCTTCCGGATTTTCGGAGATCGTGGAGAGAAGTCCGCCTTCGACGTGCCAGCCGGTGTGCGGCGTCCAGACCAGATCGGCCGCCGCAAAATGGGTCGCGAAGAGTGCCAGGCAGAGCGACGCGGCGCGGATCAGGCGGCGGGGACGAAACGACGGGAAATTCATGGTCGGCAATATGAAGGAATTTTCCCGCGAAGGGCGAAGCAAAATTTCAGTGCCAGCGCAGGAGGCTGGCTCCCCATGTGAGACCGGCTCCGAAGGCAACCATGAGGACGATGTCGCCGCTTTTGATCCGGCCGGCGCGGCGGGCTTCGTCGAGGACGAGCGGGATGGAGGCGGCGGAGGTGTTGCCGACGCGGTCGATGTTGAGGGCGAAGCGGTCGAGCGGCAAGTTGAGGCGGTTGGCCAGCATCTCGATGATGCGGATGTTCGCCTGGTGCGGGATGACGAGGGCCACTTCGGACGGGTCGATGTTGTGCTGGGCGAGGATGTCGATCGCCGCTTTTTCCATGATGCGGACGGCGATTTTGAAAACCTCTTTGCCGTTCATTTTCAGGAAATGCTGGCGGTCACGGATGGATTCCTCGGTGGCGGGGACGAGCGCGCCGCCGCCCGGCATGTAGAGAATGTCGCCGGCGTTGCCATCGGAGCCGAGGGTGGAGGCGAGGAGGCCGACGGCCGGTTTTTCGGAGCGGGTGAGAACGGCAGCTCCCGCGCCGTCGCCGAAGAGGACGCAGGTGCTGCGGTCTTGCCAGTCGACGATGGAGGAGAGTTTTTCCGCGCCGACGATCAAAGCGTGTTTATAGCGACCAGATTGGAGCATCGAGGCGGCGATTTCGAGGATGTAAAGAAATCCGGTGCAGGCGGCCTCGACGTCGAACGCGGTGATGTTGCGGAGGTTTAACTTGTTTTGGAGGACGCACGCCGTGGACGGGAAAAGCATGTCGGGCGTGATGGTGGCGACGATGAGCAGATCGATGTCGGCGGGTTGGAGTCCGGCGTCGGCGATGGCGGCTTGGCAGGCGGCGACGGCCATGTCGGAAGTGGCTTCGCCGGGAGCGGCGATGCGGCGTTCTTTAATGCCGGTGCGGGTGAAAATCCATTCGTCGGAGGTTTCCACCATCCGGCTCATGTCGTCGTTGGTGAGGACGGAAGCCGGGAGGTAGCCGCCGGTGCCGCTAATAATGATCGATGCTGGCTCTTTCATAGAGTCTGCCCGAAAGGAACGGCGACGGCGCGGAAGCGGCGAGCCGCTTCAATCTGACACGGATGATGCATGATCTGGACAAAAAGAGAATTCATCGCCCGTAGCGGCGAGGCAATCAACAAAAAAAGGCGGGGGATTGGGCGGGCGATGGGTTGCCGCGGGCTTGCCGGGAAGAGGAGAGCTACGCGCTGGAGGGGGTGTAGCTGGGCGGCATGGACGGTGGCGGGGGGGGCGGCGTGTCGTTGGACGGGTCGGGATTGTTGCCGCCGTCGTCGGGATTGGTGGGGGCGGGCGGGTTTCCGTTGCCGGGCGCGGGGCGAACTCCGCGGAAACTGCCGCCGGTCATGACGGGTTGATTGAAATCGGAGTTGGACGAGCGGCGGTCGTTTTGGAGTCCGTTGGTGGAGCGATTGGCCGGGCCGGGCCGGGAGGCGATGGTGCTCGGGGGTGGCGGCGGGATGGGGGGGAGATGGGAAGGTTTTACCATGGTGACGGGAGGAGGCGGTGTTGGTTCCGGGGTGGAGGCGACGTAGGGAGCGACTTGGGCTTCGTGGAGGATGATTTGGCCGATTTGGTCTCCGAAGCGGATGCGGACGTAGCGTTTTTCAAAATCATAATCGAGGATTTCGTAGCCTTCGAGGGGCTCGCGGGGGCGGAGCCATTCGCTGCGTTTGCGCTCTTTGTTGTAGATGCTGAATTCGAAAACGCCGTCGATGCGGGAGATGCCGCGGAGTTCGAGTTGTTCGGAAAGGGGCGGAGTTTGCGCGGAGGCGGAGGTGGCGATGAGCGCGGAGAGGAGACAGAGGGGCAGCAATCGGCGCGGGCGGAGGAATGGTGAGAGAAGGGAGATTTTGTGGCGGCGCATAATCTGGACGGGACGGCGGATAATTTTGGTTGTTGATTAGACTTTGTGCGGGATTGGCTCAAGCGGTTTTTCCGGGAAGCGGATTTTCCAGCGGTTCTTCGAGTCCGTAGAATCGGAGCATTTGTTCCCAGAGTTTTGGTGCGGGGAGATCGAGGAGTTCGGGAGGGACGGGCCAGGGATTGGTGAGGGCGGGGCGGCGTTTTCCGGGGCGTTGGAGTCCGAAAACCTGCGGGGAACGCAATGAGGCGATTTCGCGGTCGGAGTCGGCGTCTTCGGTGAGGATGAGGATGGTTTCGGGGTGGAGATCGCG
>CAZJCL010000380.1:0-2916 GCA_964544025.1 uncultured Opitutales bacterium
ACGAAATCCTCGAAATTGCTCGGCAAATCGTAATTCACGACGTGCGTCACATCCTTGATGTCGAGCCCGCGAGCCGCGATATCGGTGGCGACGAGAACATTGACCCGTCCCTGCCGGAAATCCTCCAGCGCCCGCGTCCGCTCCTTTTGATCACGATCGCTGTGGAGAACGGCGACACTCCGCCCTTCTTCCTTCAAGACGTCGTAGATGAAATCGGCCTCCACTTTCATTCCGCAGAAAACCATCACCGACGTCATATCGGGTTTCGCCAGAAGCTCGCGAAGCAGCTTCGGCTTCCGCATTTTCTCCACGTAAAACGCGCCGAGGCGGATATTTTCCGGAGTCCGGATCGCCGTCGTCACGTCGATCCGCACCGGATCCTTCATCAGGTTTCCGGCCAACCGTTGGATGGCGTCCGGAAATGTCGCGGAAAACATCAGCGTTTGCCGCTCGCCGTTTCCGAGGTAGCGAATCAGCCGGCGGATGTCCGGCAAAAATCCCATGTCGAGCATCCGGTCGGCTTCGTCGAGAATGAACGTATCGACGGCGCGCAAATCCAGATTCCGTTGTTCGAGGTGATCGAGCAAGCGTCCCGGTGTCGCCACGACGATATCCGGCCAGTTCTCCAGATCGCGCAGCTGTTTCTTGTAAGGCATTCCGCCGAGAAGCAGGCAGCAATTCAGATCCAGATATTTCGCGAATTCCCGGACGTTGCGCTCCACCTGGAACGCAAGTTCGCGCGTCGGACTCAGAATCAGGACGCGCGGTCCTTCGTATTCATTATCGTAATGCCGATCCAGAAACCGCTCCAGCGTCGGCAGCGTGAATGCCGCGGTTTTTCCGGTGCCGGTTTTGGCGAGGCCGATGACGTCTTTCCCGGCCAAGATCTCCGGAATCGCCTGGGCTTGAATTGGGGTCGGCGTCGAAAAGCCGAGCTCTTTGACAGCGTACTGCAAACGTTCGTGCAGCTGAAGTTCGTTGAAATTTTCCATTAGCGTAGCGTCTTTAGCGCGATTGCAGACGAATCGATTCGAGTCCGGTCTGCCGGCATTTATCCATGGCAAAAGTGACATCCCGCAAGGGCGTGTTCTCGTCGGCCATGATCAAAACGGATACATCGCGGCTCACAGCCTCGATTGGCTGGAGCAGACCTTCCAGTTCTTCGCGATTTATTGGCGCACCGTCCAGCGAAAAATTTCCGCCGGCGTCGATACCGATCGTCAAAAATTGGCGCGTTTCGTTGCTTCCGGCGGTTTCGATTTCCGGCAACACGAGGTTGAGCGCCTTCACCTCGCGATATTGCATAGTCATTAAAAAGAAAAAAATCAGGATCGTCAGGACGTCGATCAGCGGAATGACGTTGATTTCCGGGCGTCGCCGTTTCCTGGCAAATACGTCGTTCATTTTCGGCCGCGCGCCTGCACTTGTTCAATCACCGCTCCGAGTTGGACCGCGAAAGTTTCCACCCGGCGCTGAAAATAACTGTTCGCCACCAAACACGGAATCGCGATCGCCAATCCGAGAACCGTCGTCGTCAAAGCCAGCGCCACCCCCTGCACGAACGCCGCCGGATCCGGCAAACCGGTTTCGGGAGCAATGTTCGAAAAAACCTGAATCAACCCCGTCACCGTCCCCAGCAAACCGAGAAGCGGCGCCGCGCCGATGATGATTTCCAGAAAAACGAACCCCCGCTCCATCCGGTTGATTTCCACCCGGGCCAGCGCGGTCAAACCGTCCTGATCTTTCGGATACGTCCGGACGAAATTCGTCAATCTTCCCAAAACCGTGCGGTCCTTCTTCGGCGGATTTCCGTTCTCGATTTCCCGCAAATCCGCGGCGGGCAAAATCCGCGAACGCCGAAGCGCCATCGAACGCTCCAAAATGACGTAAACGCCAACAAGAGAACAAAGCGCCAGCGGATAAATGAAAATGCCTGCTCCCGAAATGATCTCCTGCATAAACGAAAAAGGGCTTCCGCGCCGAAACGGGAAGCCCTCGAAATTTCTTAGACGTAAGCCAACCGGTCCGCCACTTCCTCGATCTGCGGCTTCCCTTCAATCAACTCCGCGATCGGATCCCAGCGCCCTTCGATAAGCCCGCGATGCGCGGAATCCCGAAGCGTCGCCCGGTAAGTTTTCCCGGCCGCGCTGACAGTCAATTTTTCGACATCGATCGCGATTTCCGTTTCCGGATTCGCCTCGACCGCCTTGGCGATTTCCTGGATCTCGTCCCGCGAAAGGCTCATGCACGGAATGCCGAGCGTCGTCGAATTTCCGAAGAAAATCTCGGCGAAACTTTCGGCGATCACCGCGCGAAATCCGTAACGGTAAATCGCTTGCGGCGCGTGCTCCCGGGAACTTCCGCAACCGAAATTCGACCCGGAAAGCAGAATCGTCGCACCCTGAAAACGCGGTTCGTTCAACGGATGCTTCTTGTCGCTGCCGTCCTCGTTTTTCCGAACGTCGTAGAATAGGAATTCCCCGAGACCGTCGAAAGTGATGCACTTCATGAACCGCGCCGGGATGATCCGGTCGGTATCGATATCGTCTCCGGCAACGTAAACTCCGCGTCCGGTTACTTTTTTAATGGATTCAAGAGCCATGGCTGAATCTGCTGAAAATGTATGTTTGTGAATGAACGAGCCGGTTCAGGCTTCGACGAGTTCGCGCACGCCGAAAATCTCGCGAGCGTCGCTGATTTTCCCCGTAACGGCGGCCGCGGCGACCATCACCGGACTCATCAAAATCGTGCGTCCGGTCGGGCTTCCCTGGCGACCCTTGAAATTCCGGTTGCTGCTGCTCGCGCAAAGCTGATCGCCGACGAGCTTGTCCGGATTCATCGCCAAACACATCGAGCAACCCGCGCCGCGCCACTCGAAACCGGCGTCGCGGAAGATCTGGGCCACGCCCATTTCCT
>CAZJCL010000381.1:0-2916 GCA_964544025.1 uncultured Opitutales bacterium
ACCCTTCTGCGCCTCCCCACCGGCATCTTCTACGCCCAAGGGGTGAAGGCCAATGTCCTCTTCTTTACACGAAAGGAAGCCAGCGAGAAACCCTGGACCAAAGACCTCTGGATCTACGACCTCCGCACGAACCAGCACTTCACCCTCAAGACCAATCCGCTGGCCAAAAAAGATCTCGACGATTTTAAAGCCGTCTATCAGCCGGGTGCCTTTGCCAAGCGCAAGGAAACCGAGCGCTTCAAAAAATTCACCTACGACGAAATCGTCGCGAGAGACAAAGCCAACCTCGACATCTTCTGGCTCAGAGACGACAGCCTCGAAGACAGCGAAAACCTGCCTCCTCCCGCCGAACTCGCCGCCGAAATCGTCGTTAGCCTCGAAGCCGCGCTGGAAGAGTTCCGGGGGGTAGAGGAGGCGTTGGGCACGGATTTAACGGAATAAATGCCATGGCAGTTTCCGCCCCTGCCCCATCCAATTCCTGCCATACAGAGGGCGCTAGCGAAGCCATGGTATAGCATCCGGGCACAACCGCTCGAACCACCACTGCGAGCGGCCTCGTCAGGCCCCGCGCGCAAATTCTGTCAAGCGGGCACCTCGATTTACGGGTTTACAGCAGCGCCCCAATGGTGGGTGACCCGATTGCCGCTTCCTTGGGCTTCCGCTACTCTATGGGCTCTTCTTGAGCGGGATTCCTGATTCCGCGAGACCGGCGGAGGTCGCTTTTTCCGCGCTTGCGCATGCCTATCCGGAAAACAGTTATATTTCTCAGTCCGATCCTTCTGCTGCTGGCCGTTTTCCTTTCGCGAATAGAGGTTCGCGATTCTGTTTACGCTGTTCCGTCCGGATTCGAAACGGGCGAAACAGCTGAGGCGCAGGATCTCCCAGAAGTCGCTTTCGCCCTTCTTTCGGAAACAACCGGGAATCTGCCTCCGCAATCCGCCCAACCCAGCATCTACGGCGCCGCACGGGAACCCGCCCTCGCCACTCCGGAACGAAAAGCATGGGTCGGCTTCGACGACTGGCTCGCCCGTTACCTGGAAGCCGCGCCCGAGGAAAAGTCGGCCCTCTTGGCGGAAGGTAAAGAGCGCGCCGCTCGCCGCCGCGCCGCGATGATCCAGCTCATTCGCGAGGATCCGCAACAAGCTCTCGCTCGCGCTGTCTCGCCACGCATTCAAGAACTCCTCCCGCCTGAGATCCGCGCCCAATTGGAGGAACATTTCGACGCCCACGGCGATTTTGAAGTGACGCTGGTCTGCGACGACGCCGACTCCGCCGATCACACGCACGAGGCGGATTCCGTTTCCCGCCACCTCACCCTTCCCGACCAGCGTCTGGAAGCGTTCGTCTACGGTCGTCGCGAAGCCCAGACCACCAAATACGACATCCCCGTCCACGGAATCCGGCTGGATGATGTCGCTGCGCTCGCCGAAAGCCCCGTCCGCGTGCTAACCGATTCCGAAACCTCCAAAACCGGCCACGTCCGTCTCCAAATCGGTGACGAACAAGTCTCTGTTGAAAACGCCGATTTGGCCCGAATCCTCGAAAACCAAATCATCGCCGCCGAAGGCGCAATCGGTCCCGACGTCATCCATCAAACGACCGAGTCGATTTTCTCCCCCATGTCCGCCCCTTCCAGCTGGACCACAGGCGAGAAGCGCACCCTCTATCTCCGCGTCGATTTTCCCGACCTCCCGGGCGAACCCGTTAGCGCGGAAGCCGCCACCGCCGCATTGAACGAAGCCGATGCTTTCTTTCAGGAAAACTCCGGCCAACGCACCTCCCTTTCCCCCACCGTTCTCCCCGAAACGCTTCGTCTTCCGCAAACCGCCGATTGGTATCGCGGTGCGGGCTATCTCCAACTTCGCGACGACGCTCTCGCCGCCGCCCGCGAGTTCGACAACCAAAACGGCGACACCGATTCGTTCAATCCCGACCATTACGATCTCCTCGTTCTAGCCTTCAAACCCGTGTTTTCCGGCTGGGGCGGGCGCGCGGCAGTCGGCGGTCGCGATGTCTGGCTCAACGGCCAATTCGACGCCGGTATCACCACCCACGAAATCGGCCACAACTACGGAGTTTTCCACGCCAACGTCTGGGAGCCTTCCGGCCACAATCCCGCCGGAGACGGCCGCCACCTCGAATACGCCGACCGTTTCGACGTCATGGGCATCAGCTCGAACGTTTTCGGCGGCCAATTCCGCAACGGCCATTTCAACTCCTGGTTCAAAACCTACCTCGGCTGGCTCGACCCCGAAGAATCTCTCGAAGTTGCCGAAGATGGCGTTTACCGGCTCTACCGCCACGACCATCCGGAAAGCAGCGGCCTCCAGGCGCTCCAAATCCACGCCAGCGACGGCCGGTCTTACTGGCTCGGCGTTCGCCACGCGTTCACCGGAAATCAATGGCTCAACAACGGCATCGAAGTTCGTCGCGCCCATACCGTTTCCGGCCTCATGAGCAGCCAAGGCAGTCAACTCCTCGACATGAGCCCCAAGTCGCCAGACGGTTTCAATGACCACGCACTGGTGATCGGACAAACCTTTACCGACTCCGAAAACGGCATCACCATCCGTCCCCTCGCGTCCGGCGGCGAGGGCACAGCCGCCTACGTCGACGTCGAAATTTCCCGCAGCGACACCGCTCCGCCCACCATCCAAACCCACCCCACCTCGCAAACCGGTTTCGTGGGCGGATCGGTTTCCTTTAAAGTCGCGGCGACCGGAACTTCTCTGACTTTCCAATGGCTGAAAAACGGTGTCGAAATCCCAGGTGCCACCGAGGATTCATTACGACTCGACAACCTCGACCAAACCAACGCCGGCGAGTACTTCGTCCGAATCGCCAATTCCCAAATTTCCGTCACCAGTAACACCGCGATCCTCACCGTTCTTTCCGCAGATGCCGTTCGCCCCGGAA
>CAZJCL010000382.1:0-2907 GCA_964544025.1 uncultured Opitutales bacterium
CCTGCGCCGCCGCTCCCCGCACCTGCCGCCCCGTATTGTAACTCCAGGCATCCCGCTTCCGCTCCCCGCAACCGGTCAGCAACAGCAAAACCCCCAACAACAAAACCCCCGCCCGCGAAGGCCGCCAAAAACTAAATCCTCTATTCATCATAATCCGAATCCCCCTAACCCTCCGCCCCCGCAAAACCAGCGGAGATCCGGCCGGGTTCCCGCCCGGCCGGATCCAGACCCACACATGCTACCAACGATCAAGGACAATTGTTCGCGCTATGATAGCTCCTCTCGGAAACCTCATTCGTCCGCGCCCGCGAAACCCATTCCACGTGCCCATCCGCGAAACCCCAGTTCCATCCGTCCGCACCATGGTTGTTGATGTCGTCCGGACAGTTGTGCAGACCCGCGTGATCCCCATCGAACACCAGCACCACCTGCGTTTCGATACCGTTCACCGACTTCGGCGTCTTCGGAACTCCCGCCAACTCGCGCGTCCCGAAAATCCCCAGATACTCATAACTATGCCCGCCCCGATCATCCTCTCGATCCTTCGCGCCCCGGATCAGATCCGTCAACCGCCCTCCCCGATCCATCTCGTCGCGCCGGATTCGATTCGACGTGCTCGGACAAACAAAAATATCCGGTTCGTCCGTATATGTCGGATACAAATCCAGCGGAGCATTATCATCGGCGGCGTCCAGCACATACCAAAAGCCGACGTTCTCCGCCTTCGCGCCGCTCGGAGCATCCTCCCCGAGCGGCTGCCCCGCCCGATCCTGCGCGAACAGATGCATCGCGATCAACTGCTGCCGGATGTTGCTCTGACATTGCGACCGCCTCGCGCTCTCGCGAACCCGTCCCGTCACCGGAATCAGAATCGCCGCGAGAATCCCGATAATCGCGATCACCGTCAAAAGCTCGATCAACGTAAACCCCGCCCCCCGCGCCAGACCATCGCCACACCCCGTAGCACCAGACACCGTAGCATCAGACCTTGTCTGATGCCCCGCCCGACGCCATCGACATCGCCAACCCGCCGATCCCCCGCCCCAACTTCCCGCCAACCCGCACCCGCCCGCGCCCAAACGTTTCTCAAAATACCTGTTCATCTTCACATCCTCCTCGATCGATGGTTTTCCTTATCGCGTGAGCCGCCAGAAAGCCCGATCCGCTCCAACCGGAATCGGCCCTTCCCAACTCTCGCCCGTTTCATCCGTGGCGACCGTTTCCCAATCGCCTTCCGTCAAGTCCAGCCTCCGCTGCACGCGATACGGCGCTCCCGACGGATTCTCGACGGTCAAGACAATCGTCTCGCCCACCTTCTCGATTCCCGTGATCGCGATTCCCTCGACCGCCTGCGCCACCGCGCCATAAGCCTCGACCGAAAGGAAATGCACATCCGGACTCTGCCAGCTGGTGAACCCGTAACGTCCGCCGTTCGCCGTTCCCGAAGCATCCGTCCACTGCCAACGCCGAACATTCTCCGGATAATCGACCTCCTGTACCGTCATCGTATACGCGCTTCCCGCCCGCGTCAGACTGACCCGAAACGGCTGCCCCGGCCGGTAAACGAAACCGGTGTCGCCGATAAACACATTCGTCCAGACGCCCCCGCTTCTCCGGCTCACCGCCACTCCCGAAGGAATGCTTCCGTTCAGCCCCGGAGCCGTATTCGCGAACAAAACCCGTCCATAATTGTCCGCGTCATCATAATCGAAAACGAATCCGACCGCCCCGAAATCAAACGGATGCAGCCCGAAATCGAGCGTGTAATTCGCGCCATCCAGCGCCGGAGCCAAAAGCGTCGGCCCTTCCGCGTCTGCCGAATGCCGCTCCGAAGTGCCGCTGGTCGGACCGCCCTGCGCCGTCGCTTCCGCAATCGTCCCATGCGCGCTCACAAACCACATCCCGGCGATTGCCTCATTGTCGGCAAACGGATTCGTCCAACCCTCCGGAATCACATCCGGCACCGCCGCTCCAGCCCAGTCTTCATGAAGCAAAACCTCGTCGCCAAGCTTCACCGTGAAACTCTCGAACAACGTCCCCTCGTTCACCGGATTCCACTCCGGCGTGCCGTCGAAACCGGCCTGCGCCCAAGTCCCGAATCCCGCCCGGCCGGAACCGACTTCATCGACAATCGTGAATTCCCGATGCCCAAAGGAAGCCGTTTCCCAATCGTTCTTCGTCACATCCCAACCGGAAACCGCAATCACGATATTCCCATCGACCGGTGTAAAACGCACCCGCATCCGCTTGTAACCCGCCTCAGTGTCCAGCGGATCCGTCCCCGGATTCACAACCGACTGCACCTCGCGATACTGGCCATCAACCCGCGCCTGAATCGAAATGCCCCGCATCGGCCGCGACGTCGCCGTGCTTTCTTCGCCGGCGATCGAAACCCGATACCAATTCAACTCATCCTGATAGCGGAAGAAAAAGGTGTTTCCATCGTTGTCGCCCGCCGAAAACACGATCTCCACCGTCGCGTCATTCCACGCCTCCGGCCAACTGTCCTCGCGCACAATCATCCGCGGACCGTCGAAACTCACATTATCGATCACGGAAACCGGAACGCCCTCCGGATGAAACGGATCCTGGGCGCTGCGGCTGTCGTTGCTCCCTTCCCACGCTCCCCGGAAACCATTCCCGAAATCGCGAATGATAAAAACCCCCGGCACCAACGAATCCCGCTGCGGATTTTCCCAAATCGAAACCGGCACATCCCCCACGGCCGCCACCTCCTCCGCTTTCGTCGGATCGGTGCCGCGCTGGTATTCTTCCAAATTCGTAAACCCGTCGTCATCCGCGTCGTCCCCCGCCGCCGCGTCCAGATTCCCAAAGAATGTCATTTCCCAATTGTCCGGAATCCCGTTCCCGTTCACGTCCGCCGCGAAAGTCGCCGTCATCACCAAC
>CAZJCL010000383.1:0-2897 GCA_964544025.1 uncultured Opitutales bacterium
GGGCGATCCGGTTGCAGGTTTTTACGATGAGCTATATGGCGGTTGTGGTCGTGCTTATGGCTTTGACGATGGGCGGTTCGCAGGCGATGCGGGCGGCTTTGTTCGAGGACTTGCTGGTGTTTGTTCCGCCGGTGGCGTTTTTGATCGCGGCGCGGGTTCGCAGACGTCCGCCAAACGAGAAGTATCCGTATGGCTATCACCGGGTCGTGGGAATCGCGTTTCTGGCTTCGGCGGTGGCGTTGATGGGATTCGGGCTTTTTCTGCTGTACGATTCGGTGGCGACTTTGGTTCGGCAGGAGCATACGACGATCGGGTCGGTGGAGATGTTTGGGAGGGTGATTTGGCAGGGGTGGATTATGTTGCCGGTGTTGGTGTTTAGCGCGATCGGTCCGGTGATTCTCGGGCGCTTGATGGTTCGGCCGGCGCGTCAGTTGCACGACAAGGTTTTGCATTCGACATCGGATATGTTGAAGGCGGATTGGATGAGCGCGGGCGCGGCGTTTGCGGGGATTTTGGGGATCGGTGCGGGATGGTGGTGGGCGGACGCGGTGGCGGCGGGAATTATTTCGCTCGATATTCTTTACGACGGTTCCCGAAATTTGAAGGCGGTGACGGGGGATCTCATGGATCGCGCGCCGGAAACGACGGATTTAAAAAAGCGGGATCCGTTGCCGGATGAGATTCGGGACCGGTTGCGGCGGTTGGCGTGGGTGAAGGATGTGGATCTGCGGATGCGGGAGAACGGGCACGTGTTGTTCGGCGAAGTTTTCATCGTGCCGGTGGATTCGAGCGATCCGATTGGCCGCAGCCAAGAGGCGGTCGATGCCGCCAAGGAGGTGCATTGGCGCGTTCATACCGTGGTGGTGCAACTGGTCGACGACGTTTCCGAAGTCGAGAATCCCGACGATTCTTCTCAGGATTCGGGAGGCGCGGATGGTTCGGATTCGGGTTCTTCGGGAGGGAGGTAGGTTGCCAATACCTTGTCGACCCGCGGGCCGTCCATGTCCATCACTTCGAACGTCCAATTGTCTTTTTCGATTACGTCGCCTTCTTGCGGCAACCGCTCGAAGTGAGACGTGAACCAGCCGGAAAGGGTTTGGAATTCGTCTCCGCCGCCTTCCGGAGCGGTGAAGTTTTCGAGGTGTTGGGGCAGTTTTTCGATTTCGAAAAGGCCGTCGATCAGAATGCTGCCGTCGGGCCGGCTGTGGATCGGATTCGCCAACTGCTCTTCCCGGGAAGGGACATCGCCGACAATCGATTCCAACAAATCCACGGCGGTCACCATGCCGATGACGCTGCCGAATTCGTCGGTGACGAACGCGACGCTATGGCCGGTCGAGCGGAAAATTTCGAGGAGGCGGCTGGCTTTTTGGGTTTCCGGAACGAGCAGGGGAGGGTGCATCAGTTCCTTGAAATCGACTTCCTTGCCGGTCGCCAGATGCGCGTAAATCTCCTTCACGGAAATCGCGCCGACGAGGTGGTCGCGATTTTTTTCATACACCGGGAAAACCTGTTGGGGGCTGCGGACGATTTCCGGCCAGACGTCGGCGTGGCGTGCGTTTTGGTCGATCCACCTCATCCGCGGGCGCGGAATCATGATGTCGTAGGCGTCCAGGTTTTCGAAATTGAACACGCCTTCGATCATTCGGGATTCGCTCTGTCCGGTGATTCCGGTGATCAAACCTTCCCGCACCAAAACCGTGAAATCCTCACGAGACATCCGGTTTTCTTCGGTGTCCTTGATTCGGAATAGTTTCAGCAACGCGCTGGTGGAAACCGAAAGGAGAACGACGAACGGCGACGCGATCCGCGACAGCTTGGCCATCGAACTCGCCATGGAGCTGGCAATCGCTTCCGGGTATCTCATCGCCAGTCGTTTGGGCACGAGCTCTCCCAAGACCAGCGATAGGTAGGTGAGGGCGCCGATGACGATGGCGAAGGAAATTTCTTCTGCGTAGGTGCCGATATATTTCCAGTCGACCATTTTCTCCGCCATGCGAGCCGCGATGTTGGCCCCGCCGAAAGCGCCGGCGACGATTCCGACCAACGTGATGCCGATCTGGACCGTTGAGAGAAAGCGGTTAGGGTTGTCCAGCAGGTCGAGCGCCTTGATCGCGCCTTTGTGCCCGCGGTCGGCCATCGACTGAAGACGTCCTCTCCGCGAGGAAACGATGGCGATCTCGGTCATCGCGAACAGCCCGTTGGCGAGGAGAAGGAGGAAGATGAAGCCGAGCTGGAACCAGATGGAATTCATCGGATCAATCCGGGGGAGGTGCGGCGTTGTCGATTTTACGTCCGACGATAACCGAGGTCAGGATTCCAGTAAACAGGATGGCCAGAATCACCGCGAGGACGGTGAGGTTGAAGGAATCGCCCAGCCATTTCCGCAACCATTCGGCGGCCAGCATTTTTACGCCGACCAAAATTAGAATCAGCGAAAGGGCGGGTTTCAGGTAACGGAACTTCGTGATCAATCCCGCCAGCGCGAAGTAGAGCGAGCGGAGGCCGAGGATCGCGAAGACGTTGCTGGTGAAGACGAGAAACGGGTCGGCGGTGATCGCGAAAACGGCGGGAATCGAGTCGACGGCGAAGATCAAATCGGTGACTTCGACGAGGATCAAGGCGACGGCCAACGGAGTCATCAGCCATTTGCCGGGTTTCGCTGATTCGACGATGGGATCCGGTTTGACGGGTTTACCCGGTTCGGCCGCTTCGTGAGACCAGGCGCTGCCGGCGCGGACCCAGAAGTGTTGACCATGAAATTCGCGGGTGACGGGGAAGATTCGGCGGATCCAGCGAAGCAGAAGGTTTTCCTGCAGATCCTCTTCTTTTTCCTCCGTGAACAGCATTTTGAGGCCGGTAAACATCAGGAAGACGCCGAAGACGTAGAGAATCCA
>CAZJCL010000384.1:0-2887 GCA_964544025.1 uncultured Opitutales bacterium
AGGCGTGAGAAATTGTGTTCAAAAAAACAAGATTTTGACGGGTTGTAGTACAGATGGGCGCAGATGATTGGGATCTGGATTGGGAGGGTTTTTTGGAGGGATGGGAGCTAAATTGTCTGATGAGGCCGAACATCGGCGAAGCGCCGATGCTACGGGGTTATTACACTTCATGGTTTTCATGAGAGAGACGGATTAGCCGGTGGTTTCTAGCCAGTTGATGAGGGATTCGGAGATTTTGTCGCGGGAGGGGCGGTAGGCGGCTTCGAGTTCGGGAGCGAAGGGGACGGGGATGTCGGCGGAGGCGATGCGGAGGGGAGGAGCTTCCATTTCGAAGAAGAGTTCTTCGGAGAGGCGGGCGACGATTTCGGCTCCGAATCCCGCGGTGCGGCGGCCTTCGTGGATGACGGCGAGGCGGCGGGTTTTGCGGAGGGATTGGCGGATGCCGGTGAGGTCGAGGGGGGAGAGGGCGCGGAGATCGAAGAGGTCGAAGGTGTAGCCGTATTCCATGGCGAGGTATTCGGCGGAATCGGCGGTTTCGACGAGCATTTCGCCGTAGCTGACGATGGTGGCGTTTTCGCCGGACATGACTTGGCGGGGTTTCCAGATGGAGCGGTAATCGGGGTCGAAGGCGACTTCCTGTTTCAGGCGGCGGTAGAGGCCTTTGTGCTCGAAAAGGAGGACGGGGTTGTCGTCTTCGTAGGCGGCGAGGAGGGCGTTGTAGGCGTCTTGCGGGGTGCTGGGGTAGAGCGCTTTGAGGCCGGGCATGTGGAGGAAAAGGGTTTCGAGTTCCTGCGAATGGAAGGAGCCGAAGGTGAGGCCGCCGCCGCAGGGGAGACGGAAAACGAGGGGGGCTTTGACGCCGGAGCGGAAAAAGTAGGTGGCGGCGTTGAGGACGATTTGGGTGGTGGCGTCGGTCGCGAAATCGGCGAACTGGAATTCGAGGATCGGGCGGTGGCCGTTGAGGGCGAGTCCGATGGCGTAGCCGGTGGTGGCGGATTCGGCGACGGGGGTGTTGATGACGCGTTGGCGGCCGAATTCGTTGTAAAGGTCTTCGGTGACTTTGAAGGGGCCGCCGTAGGTGGCGATGTCTTGGCCGAGGAGGAGGGATTGGGGGCTTTCGCGGAGGATTTTGCGGTGGGCGCGTTGGAGGGCCTGCGCCATGGTGAGTTTTTCGCGAGGGCCGTCGGTTTTCCAGGAAATCTGGAGACGGGTGGGAGAGAACGCGTCGTCGAACATGCCGTTCGGTTTGGCCGGCGGGTGACGGAAAGCGGCGTCGACGGAGGTTTCGAGGAAATCGCGGAGGGTTTTTTCGCGTTGTTCGATTTCGGATTGGAGGCCTTCGTCGATGAGGCGTTGGCGGAGGCGGGGGAGGGCGTCGCGTTTTTCCCAAGAGGCGGAGAGGCCTTCGGGGAGGTAGTCGCCGGTGTCGTAGGCGGCGTGTCCGCGGAGGCGGAGGCAGCGGGCTTCGATGAGGACGGGGAAGTTGTTGGCGCGGACTTTTTCGATGGTTTCGGAGAGGACGCGGACGGTGTTTTCGGTGTCGCAGACGTCGAGAGTTATTCCCTCCATGCCGTAGCCTTGGGCGCGTTGGACGAGTTCGGCGGTGGCGTATTGTTCGGAGGTGGGGGTGGAGTAGGCGTATTCGTTGTTTTCGATGATGAAAACGATCGGGAGGCGGAACAGGGTGGCGATGTTCATGCACTCGTGGATGTCGCCGGTGCTGCTGGCGCCGTCGCCGAAGAAGGTGAAGCCGACGGCGTTTTTGCCTTGGCGGCGTTGGGAATCGGTGCCGCCGAGGACGTTGGAAGGCATGACGCCGAGGTGGCTGATCATCGGGTAGCTGCGGGCGCGGGGGTCGCCGTAGTGGACATTTCCCTCGCGGGCCTGGGTGGGGCTGCCGCTGTTGGCGAGGTAGTGGCTGATGTGGTCGCCGAGCTCCATGCTCCAGACGAGTTTTCCGCCGAGGCCGCGATGGCTGAAGGAGATGACGTCGATTTCCTTGTCGGCGAGGAGGGCGACGGGGACGACGAGGCCTTCGTTGCCTTGTCCGCCGGCGACGGTTCCGCGGATGCGGCCTTGGCGAAAGAGTTCGAGGATCCGGTTGTCGGCGATGCGGGAGAGATGCATCCAGCTGTAGCACCGGAGAAGCATGCGGGCCGGATCGTTGAGATCGGCTTTCGCGATGTCCTTTTCGGAGAGAAACGGCGGCGGAGTTGGATAAGCCATACGGATGGGAGGCATCTTGGGCTGTGGGGGCGGATGGGGCGAGTCAAAAGGAGGGAAGGAGGCGGGAGGTGGCGGAGTCAGGAGTCAGGAGGTGGGAGTCAGGAGGTGGGAGTTAGGAGGTGGGGATTTTTAAGGGATTTTGCGGAGGGCGAGGTTTTTCTTTTCGCGGAGGGGTTTCTTCGGTTTGTTTTCGGTATGTATATTCCTGCTGCTAACCGGATTGAGGACCCCGAGAAGATTTTTGCGTTTATTGAGGAGTTTGGGTTTGCGACGGTGGTGACGGAAAAGGAGGGCGTGCCGTGGGGGAGTCATTTGCCGGTGCTTTTGGATGCGGGGGAGGGAGTTTCGGGGAGATTACGGAGTCACATGGCGCGGGCGAATGAGCAGTGGAGGCATTTCGCTCCGGATCGGGAGGTGCTTTGCGTTTTTCACGGGCCGCACGCGTATATCAGTCCGTCGGCGTATGTTTCGAAGGTGGCGGTGCCGACGTGGAATTACGCGGCGGTTCATGTTTACGGGTTTCCGGAGGTGCGGGAGGACGCGGAGTTTTTGCGTCGGGTCGTGGACGATACGACGGAGAAATATGAGAAGGGTCTGGCGAATCCGTGGCGGATGGATTTGCCGGAGGCGACGGTGGATTCGCTGTTGCGGGCGATCGTGG
>CAZJCL010000385.1:0-2870 GCA_964544025.1 uncultured Opitutales bacterium
CCGCTTCTTTTCTCTTTACCTATCTACATATCCGAATATGTTGATGCGTTAAATGACGGTAAACGCTTCCATCTCCAGCCTGCTCGCCAACGGCCGGCCCACTAGGTCAATCGAGTTTTTTCCTCCCAAAGACGAGCCGGGCTGGGAACAGTTTGAAGCCACCGCCCGCGAACTTCTCGCGCTCAAACCCGACTTTGTCTCCATCACCTACGGCGCCGGAGGAAGTACCCGCGAACGCACCGACCGCGCCGCCCGCATCCTCAAAGACGACCTCGGCCTCCTCGTCATGCCCCACCTCACCTGCGTCGGTGCCAGCCGCGACGAGATCGCCGAAGTCGCCGGGCGCTTCTACGACGACGGTTTCCGCAACATCATGGCTCTCCGCGGCGATCCCCCCAAAGGCGAAACCAACTTCACCGCCCGCGACGGACTCCGCTACGGCGCCGACCTCGTCGAGCTTCTCCGGGAACAATTCTCCGACATCTGCATCGGCGTCGGCGGCTATCCCGAGAAACATCCCGAAGCCGCCGATCTCCCCACCGATATCGAGCACCTCGGCCAAAAAGTTTCCCGCGGCGCCGATTTCGTCACCACCCAACTCTTTTTCGACAACGAAGTTTACTTCCAATTCGTCGCCGACTGCCGCGCCGCCGGAATCTCCGCTCCGATCGTCCCCGGCATCATGCCCGTTCTTTCCTACAAACAAATCCGCCGCTTCACCGAAATGTGCGGCGCGACCCTCCCACCCGCTCTCCTCGCCCAACTCGAATCCGTCCAGGACGACCCCGAAGCCGTCGAACGCGTCGGCATCGAATGGGCCGGCCGCCAAATCAACGATCTCCTCCGCCGCGGCGCCCCCGGCTACCACTTATATATCCTCAACAAAGCCGCCCCCGCCCTGGCCCTAGCAGAAGCCATCGAAGCCACCCCGCAAATATAAAAAATCTAAAATTTAAAATCTAAAATTTAAAATTCCCCCTACCCTCCCGCCAAAACCGGCCGAAACCCCCGCTCCTCGAAAAACCGGAAAACCTCGTCGCGCCGGTCGCCCTGAATCTCGATCGCCATCGGCCGCGCCGTTCCTCCCGTTCCGCAAATTTTCTTCAACTCCGCCGCCCACTTCTCAATCTCCGGTTGCGACACCTTTTCGAACGCCGTCGCCGTCGTCACCGTTTTCCCGCCGCGCCCCGCTTTCTCCCTCCGAATCTCCACCCGCCCCCGCTTCGTGAGCTCCTTCCGCGCCGGCTCCGGTGCGCTCTTCGCAATCTCTCCCTGCAAACCCGACGGCAACCCAGCCGCCTCCAACGCCCCAAACGGATTCTGCCCCAGCGAGCTCCCGCCGCCCACGTCGATCCTGCGGTTTTTGCTCATCGCTTTCCTCCTCCGCAAATTCCCGCCGGGATATCCGTTTCGCCCGCCAAATACGCCAGCGCCTTCTCATAACTCCGGTTCTTTAAAAAGTGCCGCAGCTGCGGATCCAGCTCTCCCGCCCGCTCCGCCACGATCCGGTCGAGTTCCGCGATCGCTCCGGAAATCCCGCCCCCATCAGCAGCGCTAATGGCGGAACGCAATCGCATTAGCGTTTCCTTAATCTTGACTTCAATCATGCCGTCCTTCCTTGCCCTTGAATTGGCTCTGTTACAGTTGTTGAGGTCCATATTCCCCAAGTCTTCTTGCTTGTAAAGCGAGGGCTAGGCATTATCGTCACCAGTCCACCTATCGCTACACTTATATTTTTGGGAGTGCGGAATAAAGTTCGATGAAAATTTCATCATTTGCCCATCGCGCAAACGCCGGGGTTATTGATCAATACTACGACAACTGGAAGCAAAACCCGGAGTCGGTCGACGCCTCATGGCGCGCCTTCTTCGAAGGTTTCGAACTGGCTCGGGGAGGCAACGGCGCCAGCACAGACGCTGCCGGTGCCCAAACCGCCGGAAAGGCGGCCAAAGTCGCGAGCCTGATCTACGCCTATCGCTCCCTCGGCCACAACGCCGCCGATCTCGACCCGCTCGGGCTGCGCAAGATCGACTATCCAAAGCTCCGGCTTTCGGAATTCGGCCTCACCGAGGCGGATCTCGACGAGAGATTTGCGTTCCCGCATTACCTGAACGGGCAGCAGATGACCCTGCGGGAAATCGTCGAGAGTCTCGAGGAAACCTACTGCCGCGCCATCGGCGTCGAGTATAACCACCTCAGCCACAAGGAAGCCCGCCGCTGGCTGCGCGACCAGATGGAGCCGACCCGCAACCGCCCGAATTTCGCCGATGGCAAAAAGAGGCGCATCCTCCGGAAAATCCGCGAGGCGGAGATGTTCGAAAACTTTCTCCACACCCGCTACGCCGGACAAAAACGGTTCTCCCTCGAAGGCGCCGAAACCTTGATTCCCGCCCTCGACGCCCTCGTCCATAGCGGCCCCGGAGCCGGAGTCAAAGAGGTCGTCATGGGCATGGCCCACCGCGGACGCCTCAACGTCCTCGCCAACATCCTCAAAAAGTCCTACGAGTTCATCTTCCGGGAGTTCTCGGAAAATTACATCCCGAACACCGTGGGCGGCGACGGCGACGTCAAATACCACCTCGGCTACGAGTCCATTCTCAAAACCGAGACCGGCGATTCCCTCAAATTCTTCCTCGCCTCCAACCCGAGCCATTTGGAAGCCGTCGACCCGGTCGTTCAAGGCAACGCCCGCGCCCGCCAACGCCTTCTCGGCGACACCGAGCGCAAACAGGTTCTCCCCGTCCTTATCCACGGAGACGCCGCGTTCGCCGGACAGGGAATCGTGGCGGAAGTCCTCAACTTCTCCCAACTTCCCGGCTACCGCACCGGCGGCACGTTGCACATCATCGTCAACAACCAGATCGGTTTCA
>CAZJCL010000386.1:0-2852 GCA_964544025.1 uncultured Opitutales bacterium
GGTGGTTGAGCGAGGAACGAGCGACACCACCGGATGCCGAATAGAAAATCTTTGCGCCCCGGCAGGGGTGCCAGCAAGCTGCGTCCCCCCGTCCCGAAGGGACATCCGAAAATAGCCCGATGCTTCAGCGTCGGGTAAACCCATCCTCAAGGCAAAGTCCCGAAGGGACGACTGAGCCCTCCCATTCCCCCTTTCGCTTCCACCAAAAAAAAGGCCGTCCCTTCCGGAACGGCCTTATACCCAATACCCAACGAGACAAAACTACGCCCGTATCCGCCTCCGGCGATAAACGAACGCCCCCATCAACGCCAACCCGCCGAAAATAGCCGCGTACGTCGAAGGTTCCGGAATGACCTGAACATTGTCGACCAAAGCGAACAACATAGGGCTCGAGGCCACTGAATTATATTGGTCGTAAAAGTTGAACAAAATGTTGTCTCCGCCGACACCAAGGGAGGAATAATTCTCCACGGTAGCCAAGAGCAAATCGTCCATCTTCCAAGTTACCGTATCTCCTTGCTTTTCGATCTCAATATTTCGCCAAGCCATACCTGCAGTACCCATCCCGGTCGTTCCGGTTTGTCCGGGATAAAGTGCCACCTGGGCGGCAGGAGCACTCTTGCCGCCAATGCCTTGATAATAAGCGTTACCATCAGCCGTAGAGCCCGCCGCCAAGACACTCGCGCTTGGGAGTAACCCCGTTGGTCCGTAAGCAGCGTAATCCACTCCACCGCCATCCCCCGTCGTGGAGAAGAAAAGACTGTCGGTCGTTCCACCTTGCCACTGAGGAGTCGTCCCAGCCGTGCCAATACCATAACCGTTGTTTACGGTCGACCCCGCTCCTCCAGTCGCCAGTGGGCCATTGAAGTTGCCCCAAGCGTAGAAACTGACGGTATAATCGCCGGTGAACGATTGACCGATTGGCGAAACGCTGACTCCGGCGGCGGCACCGTCGGACCAGTTCGCTCGCATATAAAGGCCGGTTGTCCCCGACCCACCCGGAGCCGCCGGCACTCCATAGGTAGAATAATCAAAACCGAATATCGCCTCCGCCTGTCCCGCGACATTCACATTCCAGTTCGCGCTGACATCGGTATCGAAATTTTCCTGAAACAGAACCTGCGCCGAGGCAGAAACGACAGAGAGCCCAAGACCGGCTCCGAGGGATAACAGCAGGGATACGTTTTTCATACAAAACACCGGTGTATCGTTATTATGGATCATGACAAGCTTCAAAATATATCTTTAGCCAAAAACCCAAATCCGATTTCGCGGTCCTCCCTGCGCTTTGCTTTAACTATTCACCTTATTCCTTCTGTTCCACCTCCACCGCTACCGTCTCCACCAACGCCCCCCGCTCCTTTGGCAACTGCTCAAAGATCCGGTCCGGAAACTTCAATGCCGCCCGTTCCATCGCGTCATCCCACACAAAACCCTCCGCCTCGCTCCGGTAAAAAACAAACACCGGCCCCGGCTCCGCGACTTCCTCCGCCTCCGCACTCTCCTCCGCCGTTTCCGCGTCTCCCGCCCCACCCGTCATCTCCGCGATCTTCTCCGGCGGCACGATCTCCCCGTTCTGATCGAAAACCACCGAAACCGTCTCCTTCTCCCCAGACGGTTCAGCGCCCGCACCCGCGGCCGCGTTCCCCGCATCCGCCAATTCAACCTCTTCTCCATTCCCGTGTTCCGCGCTTTTCACCGCCGCCGGACGCCGTCCAATCTCCAGCGAAAACTTCCGCCCATCGAAAAGCTCCAGCGAAACCGGCACCGCGTTTTCCCGCGCCGCCACCGCATCCTCATCCCCCGCCTCCACCGCATCCGCAAATCGCGCCGACACCAGATTCCGCACCAGCCGCGAAACCTCCGCCGCCTTCGCCTTCTCGTTCTCTGCGAAATCCACCCCCGCGAACTCCGCCCCCTCCGATTCCCGCGCGAAAACCACCGTCTCCCCCTCCAACGCAATCTCCACCCGCGCCACCTCCGCCTCCGCAAATTCCAGCGGCTGCTTCCGCGCCCAATTCTTCTCGTTCGCGTCCACATACAGCGACGCCGCCGTCAGATAAACCGACTCCCCCTTCCCGATCCGGACATACTGCCCCGCCGACGCCCCCCGCGCCCCCGTCTCCAATTCCCAAACCGGCCCCTCCGCTCCCAAAAGCCGCACCGTGTTCGCCCCCAACTCCAGCCTCCCGATCCGCTCCGGATTACTCGTCACATGACGGTCCACATCCGCCTCCAACAGCGTCCGCGTAAACGAACTCAACTTCCCAAAATCCGCCGGCAACCCGAAATACTCCGGCAACACCCAATTCTCCCCCTCCTTCCGCAAAACCACCTTGCTCCCGTCCGCCGCCGCCAGCTCGATCTCCGTCGCCGCCCCCAAAACCTCCGGCGCCAACAGCTTCTTCCCCGCCCACGAATCCGGATCCGCGCCCCCCGCCGACTCCCGGCCCGAACTCCACCAAAGCCCCGCCGCCAAAACACCCAAAACCCCAACCACCGCAATCAAACCTTTCGTATTCATAAACTCGCTTTATCTTCTCCTTCCCCTCAAGCTTCCGTGTTTTCCGTGTCTTCCGTGGTTAAAAGAAAATCGTGCCCATTTCTTCGCCATCTCCGCTTCGCTGCATCGTGTTCATTAGTGGGTAATCCCCCTTCTCAAACCGACCTTCCCACCCCAAACCTTCGCTCCCTTCGCTACCTCCTGTTAAATCCCGAGTCCAAGCATCCGTCCCCATCTGTACTACAATCCGTCAATTTGTTGTTTTTTGAGCAAGATTTTCTCACAAACTGCTGAACATTCGTGTGGATTCGTGTCCATTGCTTCGCCATCTACGCTTCGCTTCGTCGTG
>CAZJCL010000387.1:0-2851 GCA_964544025.1 uncultured Opitutales bacterium
GGTGAATCGTTGATTGGCGGATTTGGGGTAATTGGCTCGACAGTGGGGATTGGGGGTTTTCAGTTTTGTTTTCATGTCTGATGATTTGGAGATTGGATACGCGGATTCGCTGGCGCCGTTGGCGGAGGCGCTGGAAGGGGTGAACCGGCCGGGGGATTATGTGGCGGCGGGGGTGATCGAGACGGCGATGCCGCTTCTTAGGGTGGAGGGAGTGGGAACGGTTTCGTTTCCGGTGCCGCCGGAGCAGAGCCGGAAATTGATCGAGGCGGCGGCGGAGAAAGCGCCGTATGGTCGCGGCGCGGAAACGCTGGTCGATGAATCGGTGCGGAAGGTTTGGCAGATTTCTCCGTCGCGGGTCGATCTGGGTGGAAAGGCGTGGGGGCCGACGTTGGAGCGGCTGGTAGGAGAGGTCGTGGAGGGATTGGGGTGCGGCGAGGCGAGGGTGGCGGCGGAGTTTTACAAGTTGCTGATTTACGAGGAGGGAGGGTTTTTTCTGCCGCACCGGGATTCGGAGAAGGCGGGCGGGATGTTTGGGACGCTGGTGGTTTCGTTGCCGTCGGAGCATGCGGGCGGGGAGTTGATCGTGCGTCACGCGGGGCGGGAGAAGCGGTTCGATTTGCGGGTTTCGGATCCGGCGGAGATTCGTTACGCGGCTTTTTACGCGGATTGCGAGCATGAGGTGAAGCCGATCGAATCGGGTTATCGGATTTGTTTGATTTACAATTTGGTGCAGCGGGGGAAGGGGGAAAACCGGTTGCTGCCGCCGGAGCATGGTCCGGCAGTGGAGGCGGCGACTCGGATTTTGCGGGCGTGGCGGGAGGCGGGTTCGGATGGCGGAGAGTTTCCGGTGAAGCTCGCGTATTTGCTGGAGCACGGTTATACGACGGCGGCGTTGTCGTTTTCGGGGTTGAAAGGGGGTGACGCGGCGGTGGCGAAAGTGCTTCGGCGGGCGGCGGCGGAGGCGGGTTTCGCGCTGCATTTGGGGATTGTCCATATTGAGGAGAGCGGCTGGGCGGAGTATGGGGGATACTGGGAGGACAATCCTGACGATAATCTGGAGGTGGGAGAGGTTGATGAGAGCTACCGTTATATCGCGGAGTGGCGGGATGTGGAGGACCGGGCGGCGGGTTTTGGGAAAATCCCGCTGGTGGATGGCGAGGTGTTGCCGGTGGGGGCGCTGGACGGGGAGGATGCGGATGAGGTGCATTTTTCGGAAGCGACGGGAAACGCGGGGGCTTCTTTTGAGCGGACGTATTTGCGGGCGGCGCTGGTGCTTTGGCCGCGGGAGAACTCCGACGCGGTTTGCGCTTCCGGCGGAATCGAGGCGGCCGTGGCGCGTCTGGGGCAGCGGGTGGAGGAGGAGAATGCGGGAGACGCGGTGCGGGAACTCGCCCGGCGGGTGGTGGGAAGTTGGCCGCAATACGGCGACCATTCCGGGACGCTGACGGCGTTTTTGGAGCATCTGGCGCGTTTCGGGGACGGGGAGCTGATTCGGGAGGTGGCGGAGGAGCCGCTTCTTGCGAGTTACGATGGGAGCCAGAATGGGGCGCTGGCGAAGGTCGCGGCGGTGGCGGGAGCGGAAGCTGCTGCGGGTGTGGTTAATAACGTGGTACGGCGGATGGCGATCTTTATTCCGGCCGCTTGTATGGATTTATGGGCTCGGCTTTCGGAGGGGCGGCTCGCGGAATCGGAAGGTTTTTTGGACGAGGCGTTGCAGGTCTTGCTGGAGCGGATTCGGAAGGCGAAACCGGTGAACGATCCGGGATATCCGTACCAGCTGCGGGAGAGGAAGGCGACGGAGTTGAGCGTGGACTCCATTTTGGGGTTTTTTCGGGCGATTGCGGGTTCCCGGTGTGCGGGGAGCGGAGTCGAGGCGGCGCGGGCGATCGCGGCGAATCCGGCGGTGTTTACGCCGGAGGAGCATTTGATCGATGTTCTGGCGACGGGCGCCGAGGCGGATTTTTCGCCGGAGGTGGAAGCGGTTTTGTGGCGGCATTGCGCGGAGTATTTTTTGAAGCGGAGCGAGTATCCGCCGGAAGAGCCGGGGGATTGGGCGCAGGCGGTGACGGTGGCGCGGAGAGTGCCGATTTTGCTCGAGTTGGAGAAGTTTGCCCGCGATCCGGGGGCGCAGGAGCATCGTTTCCGTGCGCCGGCGGGAGAACGAATGACCGTGGAACATACTGTCCGGGAGATGAAATTGGATATGACTTGCGTGACGGAATCGAAGGGCCGGCCTTATACGTTGATTTGCACGAAGAACCGGGCTTCGCATCAGCGGGCTTGCGCGCAACACCGGGAGGATGTTGGCGCGATGCGGAGGTTGCTGGAACTTGCGCCTTCCGGGGCGGACGGCGATGAGCTTTGCGAGCGGCTTCGGGCGGGAATCGGGCGCGGTTGAAGGAGGGATGTGGTGGTGGCGGAGATGGGGAAGCAATACGCGGGACACACGAAGGGCTTGGGCTCGGGGGCTTAACAGAAGGGAGCAAAGGGAGCGAAGGGCTTGGGCTCTGTTTTTTAACCACTAATGGACACTAATCGACACGAATGATGACGGATGGGGAGAAGAAAGTTTCACTGCGGAATCACGAAGGGCGCGAAGCTTTGGCTCTGATGGGAGGGACCACAGGTTTGCTTCGCCATCTCCGCTCCCGCTACGTCACAGATGAGGCGGGATTTGTGGCGGAGTAAATTTACGGGAGATGAATGTTCCTGGCTGGCGGGGGGTGTAATGTTTGCGGTAGGTTGCGGTATCTTGGTGTAAGAAAGGATTCCGATGAAGATGGCGGCGGGCGAGGAGCGGGGCGGAGGGTTTGCCACCACGCGCTGGACGGTGGTGCTGGCGGCGCGTGAT
>CAZJCL010000388.1:0-2845 GCA_964544025.1 uncultured Opitutales bacterium
GGTGGTTGGGGGAAGGGGAGGGGCGGTCGCATGTGTTGCGGGGTGTTTCGGTGGAATTGAGGCGGGGGGAGGCTTGCGCGATGGTGGGGCCGTCGGGGTGCGGGAAGAGTTCGTTGTTGTATACGCTGGGGTTGCTGGACCGGCCGGATGAGGGGGAGATTTGGATCGGGGGGCGGGAGTGGTCGGGGGCGGGGGATGACGCGCGGGCGCGGTTGCGGCGGGAGGCGGTGGGGTTCGTTTTTCAGTTTCATTTTCTGATGCCGGAGTTTTCGGCGGTGGAGAACGTGATGTTGCCGATGGAGCGGAGCGAGCGGGTGCCGGCGGGGGAGCGGAGGGAGCGGGCGATGTGGTTGCTGGAGCGAGTGGGGCTGGCGGAGAAGGGGGGGCGGTTGGCGTCGCGGCTTTCGGGGGGAGAGCAGCAGCGGGTGGCGGTGGCGCGGGCGTTGGCGAACCGGCCGGATGTGGTTTTGGCGGATGAGCCGACGGGGAATTTGGACGCGGCGAACGCGGAGCGGGTGGTGGGGTTGTTGTTGGAATTGGGGAGGGAGGAGGGGCGGAGTGTGGCGATCGTGACGCATAATCTGGAAATCGCGGAACGGTGCGACCGGGTTTTGGGGATGAAGGATGGGGTTTTTGTTTGAAGTGGATGGTGCTTGGCACCGTTTCTAACCACGAATGGACACGAATAAACACGAATCAAAGGGAAATGAGACGACTTTTTCTTGGCTGAAGGAGGGGGCGCGATGAAGGATAATCGGGTGGCGAAGTTGATGCGGGAATACCGGGAGCGGGGGGCGGAGAAGGAGGGGCAGAGTTTGTGGGAATTCGCGGCGGAGCGGGATCCGGATTTGTTTTCGCATCATCCGCCGGGAGCGGCGTTTCGGGAGCATGTGTGGGAGTTTCGGGGGTTGCGGTTTTGTAAGGGGTGCGTGGTGACGCTAGCGGGGGTGGCGTTTGGCGGGATGTTTTTTGCGGCGACGCGGTGGCTTTATTTTTTTACGGATGAGCAGGTGGGGATAATTTTTTTGGCGCTGCTGGCACCGGCGGCGGTGGTTCCGGCGCTGGGGTTGCCGCGGGGGTTTCGGCATGTGTCGCGATTTTTGCTGGGGGTTTTGATGATTTCGGCGTTTTTAATGTTGTTCGTGACGGATTCGTGGCTGGTGCGGGGGGCGATTGTGGGGAGTTATTTGGTGGCGAAGCGGGTTTTGGAAGGACGGAGGAATCGGGCGAACCGGGAGATCGCGGCGAGGCGGTAATTGGTGGCGGGAAAGAGCGGGTTTAGTGGGCGAGGCGGCGGACGAAGGGGAGGAAGAGGATGACGCAGAGGATTTCGGTGGCGCCGGCGAGGAGGAAGGCGGGGGCGTATGGGGGGATTTCGAGGTAGGTGAAAAGGGAGATGGCGGCTCCGCCGAAGAGGGGGCCGAGGAGGAAGCCGAGGGAGCCGGCGGTGTTGAATCCGGCCATGGCGGAGGCGCGGGTGTCGGGGGTGGCGAGGTTTCCGACGAGGACGAGAGAGGGGGCGAACATGAGGGCGGCGGCGATTCCGCCGAAGAGCATGAGCCAGGGGATGGCGTCGAGGCTGGCGATGCCGATGGACATGAGGACGAGTCCGTAAAGGAGGCTGCCGGCGATCATCATTTTGAGTTTGTTGAAGCGGCGGGAGAGGCGGCCGGAGGGGTAGGTGAGGAGGGCGAAGGGGAAGAGGAACAGGGCCATGATGAAGCCGATGGCGGCGGGGGAGGCGTCGAGTTCGGTGCGGAGGTAGAGGGTCATGGTGGAGACGATGAATCCGACGGTGAGGCGGTCGACGAAGGTGAAGGTGTAGGGGACGGTGAGGAGTTTTTGGGTTTTTAGGGAGTTGAGGATTTGGCGGATGGGGAGGCTGTTTCGGCGGCGTTCGGTGTCGCGGAGAAGGAGGAGGGAGAGGAGGGCGAGGGCGGCCATGAGGATTCCGCCGAAGAGGAATACGGCGAGGGGGGCGCGTTGGCCGATGGCTCCTCCGGCGGGAGCGCCGACGGCGACGCCGAGGGTGAGGGCGGCGCCGATGATGCCCATGGCGGGGCCGCGTTTTTCGGGGGAGGAGCTGTCGAGGGCGAGGGTCATGAGGAGGCTGAGGGAGGTGATGTGGGCGCAGCCTTCGAGGAAGCGGAGGGTGAGGTAGGCGGGGTAGGACCATTCGAGGCGCATGAGGAGGAGGGCGGCGGCGTTGACGAGAAACGCGGCGGAGATGAGGAGCCGGCGTTTCATGAGGAGGTCGGAGAGGAGTCCGGCGATGGGGGCGAAGAGGAAGGCGCCGACCATGTTGACGGACATGAAGAGGTGTTTCTGGAAAACGGAGATTTCGGGGTAGCGGCTGCCGGTGACGTCCTGGAGCACGGGGACGAGCGCGGTGACGGGAAGCATGGTGGCGAAAATGATCGCGGCGACTAGCGCGGGAGAGGTCATGGGAAGTTAGAAGTATGAAGGTAGAATGTAGAAGGAGGAAGGGAAGGGAATTTTGGATTTTGGATTTTGGAATGCGGATTTGCTTCGGAGGGTGGGGACTTGGGTTCTGGTTTTTTTAACCACGGAAGACACGGAAGACACGGAAGCTGGGGCTCTGGGGTGACCACGGATGGCACGGATGAGCACGGATGAGGAGGGCTTTTGCTCTGGGTCGAATCTTCTCGGGAAGATTCGCTACGGAGGTTTGGATTTGGGGACGGGTGGGGGAATTGATTTAGGTCAAGGCGTGGGGGGCGGGGGTTTGGCATGGTGGGGCGGTGCCTTGACGGACGGGCTTTAGGGGCGTTTTTGACGGGGCTTTGATTTTGAATTTCTTACTTTATGCAGACCGATTCTTTTT
>CAZJCL010000389.1:0-2842 GCA_964544025.1 uncultured Opitutales bacterium
CTTCTCGCCGCTGTTTCTTTGATCTCTGTTTCCACCGCTGCCGCTGCTTGTGGCGGGTCCTGCGGAGGCAAGGGATCGAAGGATAAGGCTGGCGACAGCGCTGTGGTGTCGTTCGAAGTGGGCGGCACTGATTGCGGCGGCGGTTCTTGCGGAAAAGGCAAGAGCGACGCCTGATCGTTACAGCTACGGTTTGCGAGCGGAGGCGGAAACGCTTCCGCTCTTTTTGTGTCCGGAAAACGGGTGACGGCGGGCGGATTGACTTTGGTTTTTGGAGTCGGTTTGCTGTGGGCGTGAGCGGAGAACGAGACGGGAAACGGCAGTTTGCGAGCGATAATTACGCCGGGATTTGTCCGGAGGCGTGGGCGGCGCTGGAGGCGGCGAACCGGGGTCACGCGCCGGCTTACGGGGAGGATCGATGGACGCAGGATGCGGCGGATTTGTTGCGGGAGGTTTTCGAGACGGATTGCGAGGTGTTCTTCGTTTTCAATGGGACGGCGGCCAATTCGTTGGCGTTGGCTTCGCTTTGCCAATCGTATCACAGCATTCTTTGTCATAAGGCGGCGCATGTGGAGACGGATGAGTGCGGGGCGCCGGAATTTTTCTCGAACGGGACGAAGGTGCTTTTGCTGGAGGGGCAAAATGGGAAAATCGGGGGCGGGGCGATCGAGGAGATGGTGGAGCGGCGGGCGGATATTCATTATCCGAAACCGCGGGCGGTGAGCGTGACGCAGGCGACGGAATTCGGGACGGTGTATTCGGCGGAGGAGGTGCGGCGGATCGGGGAAACGTGCCGGAAGCTGGGGTTGCGGTTGCATATGGACGGGGCGCGATTCGCGAACGCGGTGGCGTCGCTGGGAGTGGCGCCGCGGGAGATCACGTGGGAGGCGGGCGTGGATGTGCTTTGTTTCGGGGGAGCGAAGAACGGTTTGCCGTTGGGGGAGGCGGTGGTGTTTTTCAATCGGGAATTGGCGGCGGAATTCGATTTCCGGTGCAAGCAGGCGGGTCAGTTGGCGTCGAAAATGCGGTTTTTGGCGGCGCCTTGGGTGGGGATTTTGCGGGAGGGGGCGTGGCTGCGGCGGGCGGAGCAGGCGAACCGGATCGCGGCGAAACTGGCGGAGGCGGTGGAGGGGATTCCGGGGGTGCGGGTGTTGTTTCCGCGTCAGGCGAACGCGGTGTTTTTGCGGATGGCTCCGGAGGTGGCGGAGGGGCTGCGGCGGAAGGGGTGGCGGTTTTACGATTTCATCGCGGGGGGCGGGTGCCGGTTTATGTGCGCGTGGGATCATACGGAGGAGGATGTGGAGGAGTTGGCGGCGGATTTGCGGGCGGCGGTTTCGGCGGCGGGATAATTTGCGCGGCGGCGGTCTCGACAGGGATTCGATTTTTGGTTCCTCTAGCGGGATGCAGCTGATTCTTCGTCTTCTCGCGGGCATTGTGGTCGGGATTTTGTTTGGGTTGTTTTCGCCGGAATGGCCGTTGCGGCTTTTGCTGACGTTCAAGGCGTTGTTCGGGCAATTTATCGGATTCGCGATTCCGTTGATCGTGTTGTTTTTCATCGCGAGCGGGATCGCGAGTTTGGGGAAGAAGGGCGGGCGTTTGCTGGGGATGACGGTGGGGTCGGCGTATTTGTCGACGATCTTGGCGGGGTTCGTGGCGGTGATGGCGGGAATGGTCGCGATTCCGTGGCTGGCGGGAGAAGGGGCGGCGCCGGACGGGAACGCGTTGTCGTTGACGCCGTTTTTCGTGCTGGAGATTCCGCCGTTGCTCACGCTCTCGTCGGCTTTGGTGGCGGCGTTTATTTTCGGTATCGGAATTGCGGCGACCGGTTCGCGGAATCTGAAGGCGGTGGCGGACGAGGGGCGGGAGGTGGTGGAGTGGTTGATCGGGCGGCTGATTATTCCGTTGTTGCCGTTTTATATCGCGGGGATTTTCGCGGAGTTGGCGTGGGAGGGAGTGGTGTTTTCGACGCTGCGGGTGTTTGGGCAGGTGCTGTTGTTTGTGGTGGTTTTGCACTGGGTTTGGCTGGCGGTGCTTTATGTGGCGGCGGGATTCGTGACGCGGCGGTCGCCGGTGAAAGCGCTGGGGACGATGTTGCCGGCGTATTTCACGGCGCTGGGAACGATGTCGAGCGCGGCGACGATTCCGGTTTCGTTGCGGCAGACGAAGGAAAACGGGGTGCGGGCGGCGGTGGCGGATTTCGCGGTGCCGCTTTTCGCGACGATTCATTTGGCGGGGAGCACGATTACGCTGGTTTGCTGCGCGGTGGCGGTGATGACGATTTCGCCGGATCTGGCGCTGCCGGGGGTGGTGGCGATGGTGCCGTTTGTGTTGACGTTGGGGGTGACGATGATCGCGGCTCCGGGAGCTCCGGGCGGGGCGGTGATGACGGCGTTGGCGTTGTTGCAGGGGATGCTTGGGTTTCCGGAGGCGGCGCTGGGATTGATGATCGCGCTTTATATGGCGCAGGACAGTTTCGGGACGGCGTGCAATGTGACCGGGGATGGGGCGTTGTCGCTGATCGTGGATAAATGGGCGGGCGAAGGCAATGGGGCGGAATCGGCGGCGGAGGAAGCGCGGCGGCCGGAGCGGACGGGGGCGGGGAGTTTTTGAGGATGAGCAGCGAGTTTGATGAGAAGGTTTGGGAGGTGATTCGGGCGATTCCGCCGGGGGAGGTGATGACGTATGGGGAGATCGCGCGGAAGCTGGGGACGAAGGCGTTTCGGGCGGTGGGGCGGGCGTGCGGGAATAGTCCGGGGATGCCGGATGTGCCGTGTCACCGGGTGGTGAGCAGCGGGTATTTATTGCACGGATTTACGGGGGAAGGCGGGGTGGAGAAAAAGCGGGA
>CAZJCL010000390.1:0-2835 GCA_964544025.1 uncultured Opitutales bacterium
CGACGACATTTCCCGCTACGGATTCGACGGCTGGAACGGCCCCGACGGCGGCATCAACCCGGAATCTCCCGGCGCCCTCCACGACGAACGCTACGTCAGCGAAGCCATCGCCTTTCTCGAAGACCGGATCGCGAACCCGCAGCCCAAGCCGTTTTGCCTCGTCCTCTCGCTCGTCAATCCGCACGACGCCTGGTCGTATCCGGCGCGGTATCAAACATTCGGTTACACCGACGACCCGTGGCTCAGCGAAACGACGCCGCCGATCGACTTGCCGCCGTCGGTTTATGAAAATCTGCAAACCAACCTCAAACCCCGCGTCCATCACGACACCTTTGTCGAAATCGCTAAAATGATGCTTCCCCTGCCGTTGCCGCAGATGCGCAAGAATTACATCAATTTTTACGCGAATCTCATGAGACGCGTCGACGGCCAGATCGGCCGCGTCCTCGACGTCTTTGAAAACGGCGGCGAAACCGGTCAGCAGCTGTTCCGCAACACCCTCGTCGTCCGCACCTCCGACCACGGCGAAATGGCGATGTGCCACGGCGGCCTCCGCCAGAAAACGTTCAATTGCTACCAAGAGACGATCCGCGTCCCGTTCGTCTGGTCGAATCCGGAACTATTCCCGGAAGGCCGCGACTGCCCGCACCTGGTTTCCCACGTCGATTTCATCCCGACGCTTTGCACGCTCCTCGGCATCCCGAACGCCGACAGCTACGATTTCGCCGGAATCGATTATAGCAGCCTGATCCTCGATCCCGCCGCGCCGCCGGTCCAGGATTACGTCCTCTTCACCTACGACGACATCAACGCCGGGCAATCGGTCGAGCCGGACATGACCAACGGCCTGATCGCTCCGCCCAACCGGATCCAGATGATCCTCGACACCGAGTATAAATTCGCCCGCTACTTCGATGGCGAAGGCGTCGCGCCCGACGAGGAGGAATTCTACGACCTCCGCCCGGCCTCCCAAGGCGGCACCGACACCGACCCCGCCACCGGCGAACCGCTAGAGCTCCGCAACATCTCCGAATGGGCCGACAACCAACGTCACATCGTCAAATTCGCCACGCCCGCCCAAATCGCGAAACGCACCGAAATGAAACTGCGCCTCGCGGCCGCCGCCGCCGAACGCCTCCAAACCCGTCCTCCAAAATCCCCCGTCAAAGCCGAAGACGTCACCATCCGCACCGTGACCATCACCAACAAAGAAACGAACGAAACCTCCGACCGCATCGACATCAAATTCTATTCCCGCGCCGGTTCAATTTATCAACTTCAACACTCCACCGGCCTCTCCGGCTGGGCAGACAGCGGCGATCCGATCGGCGGAAACAACGGGCCAATCATCCTCAGTCAACCGCTCTCCGACGACCGCGCCTTCTACCGCGTCGTCGCCACGCCAGCCGGTTAATCAACTTTCCTCCAAGCGGAATCTCGCGCGGCCCGATGCCATCGTTTCCGCCTCTCCGCGGGAAACGTCGAAACGTCGCATGGCGTTACTTTTTGCGTGTCTTTCCCTCCAATCTTTGGGATAAAGACCGTTTTTCTCTATGGCCTTGACTCCGTTTACCAGCAAACTCATCGCCGACATCGGCATCAGCATGGGCGATGAAGGCAAGGGACGTCTCATCTCCGAGATCGTCGAGGAACTGCGGCAACAGACGCAGCGTCCCGATCCAGTCGGAATCGTCCTCAAAGTCAACGGCGGTGCCAACTCCGGCCACACCGCCGCCGGCCTCAAACTCAACCTGCTCCCCGCCGGCGTCGTCGAAAAAGAGGTCTCCTACCTCGCCATCGGCAGCGGCGTCGTCGCCGATCCACGCAAGGTTTGGTGGGAAACAAAACCGCTCGAATCCCGCGGCTACGACATCGTCAAACGCCTCGCCATCGACGAGCGCGCCATGGTTTCCGACGTCTGCCACCGCCTCCTCGATCTCGCTTGGGAAAATTACCGCAACGTCGTCCTCAAGGAAGAACCGCGCGGCTCGACCGGTCGCGGCATTTCCCCCGCCTACTCCGATGAAACCGGCCAATGGCAGGTCTACTTCGGCGATTTCTGCGGCCCCCGCGAACTCTTTGCCAAACGTCTCGCCCAGCGCGCCGCCCGTGCCGTCGCCTGCATCCGCCACGTTTGCCAGGTCGACGAAGCCGCTTGGAACAGCTTCTTCGAAACCCTCACCCAAGCCGAAACCCGGGCCAACGCCGAAGCGATTTCCGCCGGAATTTTCCAAGAATCCGAATACGATTTTTGCCGTTTCAAAGGCAGCGAACCGTTCACCCTAAACGTCCCGGAAATCGTCGACGTCTATTGGAACGCCGGGTACGCCTTGCGCGAAAACATCCGCGACGTCCGCGAATTGATTCTCCAAACCGTCCGCGAAGATCGCTACGTTCTCGGCGAGTTCGGACAATCCTTCTGGCTCGACAAACGCCACGGATTTTCCCCCAACGTCACCGCCTCGCACACCTACACCCCCGAATTTTTCCTCTCCGGTGGCATCCCCGCTCAGGCGATTCACACCATCGGAGCGGCCAAAGCTTACGACACCAAAGTCGGCACCCATACCTTCATCACCCAAATGGAAGAAGGCCAGCCGCTCACCGATCTGCTCAAAAAGCTCGAATTCGGCACCTCCACCGGACGCCAGCGCATGGTCGGCTGGTTCGACGCCGTGGAAAAAGGCGACGCCCTCCGCTACGCCGGTTTCCAATGTATGGCGCTCAACAAACTCGACGCCCTCACCCACAGCGGCAACTGGAACGGCGATCTCCTCGTCTGCACCGCCTACCGCGATCCGGCCGGCAACATTCTCCAACACGTCCCGCGCCAAA
>CAZJCL010000391.1:0-2834 GCA_964544025.1 uncultured Opitutales bacterium
GCTTACATCGATCCGTTCGTCGCCGGAGTGAAAGCCGCCGAACGCGGCGCGATTATCCCAATCAACGCGTTTCCCGGCGACGCCAATCCGCTCGAAATTTGGTGGTTCCAAAAAATCGCCGCCCCGTCGCCGGAGTTCGCCGATTTCTACACGCCGGCAAAAGTCGGCCGCTATTCCGTGAGCTACCGCGCCAACAGTCCGCGAATCGTCCTCGCCTCCAACGCCGGTTCCGGCGACCTCTCTGCCTCGCAAGGTTCCGGTTTCATCTACACCCAAAACGACGAAACCCTCCCCGGCTACAATCCCAACGAAGAACACGCGCTGATGCTCGGCGGCCGCGTTTACGCGCTGCGCGATGATCTCAACATCACCGAAGGCGACGACTTCACCTCGCTTCCCCGCGTCCTCCTCGAATACACCGATCCCTCCGACAACCGCCCCGCGATGACCGTCTGGGAAGTCGTGCGCGAGGACGAAAACCACACCTTCGATTATCCCGTCACCGCCGGCACGATTCTCAATTCCCCGATGCCGCTCCCGCGCCTCCCGCTGCCGATCGATTCCGCCACCGGACGTTCCCGAAATCTCGAAGTCGAGATCGGCGAACCGGAACCGTTCGATCCCGACGCGCCCGAAACCTACGAGCGTTTCACCTTTCAGGATCGCAAAGGGTACGACTGGGTTTACCGCGGTCCGCACGACGACGGCGATCCCGCGCTCGGCATGCAATTTTACTACACGATGCGCGACGGTTTCTTCATTCCCGGCCGCGCCACCCAACCGGCCGTCGGCACGATTCTTCCGTATCTTCGCCCCGTCGATCCCAAGGGCAACTTCATCGGCGACCCGGTCGACGGCACGGCGCTGACCGTCGTTTATCGTCCGGTCTGGCCCGACAACGCTCCGACGATGAGCGTTGGCGAAACGCTCACCCTTCCGAAATTCGGCCTTCCCGCCGTCCGCGGCCAAACGAGCGCCGTCGTCTTTTACCAGCAGTCGATCGCCCAAAAGGGCCCCGCCTCCGCGAGCGTCACTCTCCACGATCCGACCCGCGCGAAAACCGTTTTACTCAACTCCGCCGGAGTCGGTTTAACCGAATTGCCCGCATCTGCGGCGACCACTTCGCAAGCCGGCAAAACCTATTTCCAGCTCCTGCCGCCGCACCTCCAGCAGCGTTTCTACTTCGATCCGACTCTCGGCGAAGTCGGCGGACTGGTGCTGATCGGCGAGTTTGTCGATGAGATCGCCGGCGAGGACTACCTGCACCTCAACGCCCTCAGCCCGGAAGATCTCGCGGTGCTCCAAAACGCGGTCGCGCCGGAAGATCCGGACGCCCCGAGCTGGCACAGCGCGATCCAAAGTCTCGCCACCCGCGTCGAAACGTTTATCGAGGATCCGGCCGTTCCCGGCACTTACATTCCGGACTCGCCCCGCACGGTCACGGTGGGTCCGACCGAACTCGCGGTCATCACCGATTCCGACACCGCCGTCGACAGCTACGCCCTCACCGCGACCGGCGCGGGCGACGGTTTTGCCACGCTGCTGTTCGGCAACGGCGAGGCGTTCACTCCCGAAGGCGATCCGGTTTCTGTATCCATTATTCGGATCGTTCCGCAGCTTTACACCGGCGATCTGAAATTGCTGACCGCCTCCAATCCGCTCGACGAACAAAGCACCCTCCGCCACAGCGGCGACTTCGCGGCCCGTCCGGGAGATTACGAATTCGAATGGCGCTACGCCGCCCCGGTCGATGGTGCGATGCCGCCGGTCTACACGTATTCCATGGAACCTGTTCTCGGCGACGTCGTTTCCGGAACGCACGAATGGCAATTGGCCGTCAACCCGGAAACCGATCTCCCCAGCGCTTCCGCCTATTTCACGGCGGTCGAATTTCCACGATCGCTGGTGATCAATTCTTCCGGCTACGATCCCGCCTCCGGACTTCCCGGCACCGTCGCCCGCGCCGCCGCGCCGGTCGATTTCTCGGGAGGCGTTCCGTCACAAATCGTCTTCAGCGCGGAATTCGGCACGCACGATGGATTCGTGCTTTACGTCAACCGCCTTCCCGCCATCGCCTCGCGTCTTCCCGCCGGCACACCGATTCCCGGAAATCTTTCGCCGACCGACGCCCGCGCCGGTTTGGCGACTTCCGGACTTTCCTATCAGTACGATGTCCCCGCCGCCTATTTCGCCCCCGGCGAAAATACCATCGAAGTCGCCCTCTATTCCGCTTCCACCTCGGGAGGCGCTTCGACCATCGATTTCCATATCGACGCCACCATCGAAACCGATCGCGTCACCGCCACCGGCTCCCAATGGATCGAGCCCAACGGCGAACTGTCCAACATCGCCGTCGTCGGCGGTTCCGCGGAATCTCCGCTCGGCAACCCAATCCTTCTCTTCAGCGACAACTACTTCACCATGCGCTACCGCGCCAAGCCGGGCGCGGCGGGCGCCGATCTCGTCGGCGAAAACTGGAGCCGCTGGATGGAACCGAAACTCGTCGAGAGCTGGATCAAACGCGCCCTCGACGGCATCAATCCGTTCAACCAGCGCACCGATGATCTCTTCAACAATCCCGTCAGCACCGACGTCAGCATCCTCACCCAGGCCGGAACCCGCTGGGAAGGCGACGTCGCCCTCAACCTCGACAACATCGAGGAATTCGGCCTGATCGAAATCTACGAAACCCTCCTCAACCGCGCGAAAAACCTCAGCATCGACGCCGGTTACGACGATCCCGGAACCAACGACACGCTCCTCCTCGTCGCCGGTTACCTCGCCGATCTCTACGCCGTGCTCGGCAACGAAGCCTCCGACGACGCCGACAACCC
>CAZJCL010000392.1:0-2832 GCA_964544025.1 uncultured Opitutales bacterium
GGAACGGTTAGATTCGGAAGAGGCGTTTGGCGTTTCCGTAGAGGATTTTGCGTTCGGCTTTTTTGTTGGGGGCGAGGCGGCGGATGGTTTCGAGGGTGCGGGCGCCTTGGCATTCGGGGGCGGTGCCGATGGGGTCGGAGCAGTCGCTGCCGTAGAGGATTTTGTCCTGGTGTTTTTCGAGGAACCAGCGGGCGTGTTCCTCGTCGCGCAGGAGGGCGTTCAGGCCGGAGCCGGCGGATTGGTCGGCGAACATGTTGGGGTAGTCGCTGAGGAGTTTTTCGGTGAGGCCGCCGGGGGTGACTGGCGTTCGCGGGTAAAGGACGGCGGGGTTGTGTTTGGCGTCGATGTGGCCCCACCAGCTTTGGGCGTGGCCGATGAAGTTAACGCGGGGGAATTTTTCGAGGACGCGGTGGAAGGATTCGAGGCTTTCGTTGTAGGAGCCTTCCTGGAAATGGAGGATGATGGGGACATCGTAATCCTGGGCGATTTCGGCGATGGTGTGGATGGCGGGGGAATCGCTTTGGACGCCGAATTTTTGTTCGCCGATCGCGATGGCGCCGAGTTTGAGATATTTTTCGATGACTTGGCGGGTTTCGGGGATGTCGGGGACTTCGTTGGCGGCGAAGTAGAATTCGCCGGGGAATTTGCGGACGACGGCGAGGGCGTCGTCGTTGCTACCGGCGCCGGCTTGGAGACCGTTGGCCTTTCCGTCGAGTGTGGTGGGGGTGGAGATGGAGCGGCCGGAGGGGAGGAGAATGGTGTGGGTGATGCCCATCTTGCGCTGGTGGGCGATCATTTGTTCTTCGGTGCGGCCGCTGTAGGGGGTGTGTTGGTGGATGTCGATGATCGGCTCGTCGTCGGCGGCGGGTTTCGCGTCGGGATTCGGTTTTTCGGTTTCGCCACGGGCGAGGGCGGAGGTGACGAGGAGGCCGAGGGAGCCGGCGAGGAACTCGCGGCGGGTGAGGGTGTGTCGTGGGTTCATGGGGTTGGGATGGAACGGATTTTGGCGGAAATGGCGAGGTTGTTTTGCGGGCGGATTTTACGGGGAGACATGTCTCCCCGATCTAAAGCGGCGACATGTCGCCGCACTCCAGGGGCTTTACAGGAATGGGGGCGGGTGGCAGATTTGTAGTTGCTATGGGATTACCTTCGTTTTCGGTTTCGGGGAATGTGGTGGATTTGGTGCGGGGGGAGATTTTTCCGGGGACGGTGGAGGTGGCGGAGGGGCGGATTGCGAGGGTGCGGCGGGATAGCGGGAATTATGGAACGTTTTTGTTGCCGGGGTTTATCGACGCGCATGTGCATGTGGAGAGTTCGTTGTTGATTCCGTCGGAATTCGCGCGGCTGGCGGTGGTGCATGGGACGGTGGCGACGGTTTCGGATCCGCATGAGATCGCGAATGTTTTGGGGGTCGAGGGGGTGCGTTATATGATCGAGAACGGGAAGCGGGTGCCGTTTAAGTTTCATTTTGGCGCGCCTTCTTGTGTGCCGGCGACGGAGTTCGAGACGGCGGGGGCGGAGTTGACGGCGGAGGAGGTGGAGCGGTTGCTGGATTGGGAGGAGATCGGGTATTTGAGTGAGATGATGAATTTTCCGGGGGTGATCGGCGGCGATCCGGAGGTGATGCGGAAAATCGCGGCGGCACGGGCGCGGGGGAAGCCGGTGGATGGGCATGCACCGGGTTTGCGGGGGGCGGATTTGGCGGCGTACGCGGCGGCGGGGATTTCGACGGATCATGAGTGTTTCACGATGGAGGAGGCGCTGGAGAAATTGGAGCGGGGGATGAAGATCGCGATTCGGGAGGGATCGGCGGCGCGGAATTTCGACGATTTGGTGGGGTTGCTGTCGGAGCACGCGGACCGGTGTATGTTTTGCTCGGACGACAAGCACGCGGATATTTTGGCGGTGAGTCATATCGACGAATTGGTGCGGCGGGCGATCCGGGCGGGGCATGAACCGTTGAAGGTTTTGCGGTGCGCTTCGATGAATCCGAGGAATCATTACGGGATGGATGTCGGGCTTTTGCAAGAGGGGGATCCGGCGGATTTTATCGAGGTTTCGAGTTTGTCGGATTTACGGGTTTTGCGGACGTTTATCGATGGGCGGAAGGTGGCGGAGAACGGGAAAACGCTGATCGAGAGCGTGGCGGCGGAAACGCCGAACCGTTTTTCGGCGCGGCCGGTGAAGGCGGAGGATTTGCGGGTGGCGGCGGGGGCGGGGAAGCTGAACGTGATCGAGGCGGTGGATCATCAGTTGGTGACGCGGCGGGCGCGGGTGGAGCCGTTGGTGCGGGATGGGGAGATCGTGGCGGATTTGGAGCGGGATTTGTTGAAGCTGGTGGTGATCAACCGGTATCGGGAGGAAGCGGCGCCGGCGGTGGCGTTTGTGCGGAATTTCGGGTTTCGGCGGGGAGCGATCGCGTCGTCGGTGGCGCACGATTCGCATAATCTGATCGCGGTGGGGGCGAGCGACGCGGCTTTGGTGGCGGCGATCAATTTGGTGGTGGAGAGCGGCGGCGGACTTGCGGCGGCGGATGGGGAAGGGGTGGCGGAGGTTTTGCCGCTGCCGGTGGCGGGGCTGATGAATCCGGGGGATGGATACGAGACGGCGGCGCGTTACACGCGGCTGGATGCGATGGCGGAGGAGTTCGGATCGCGGCTGGGGTCGCCGTTTATGACGCTTTCGTTTATGGGGCTGCTGGTGATCCCGGAGTTAAAATTGAGCGACCGGGGGTTGTTCGACGGGGAGCGGTTTGCGTTTTGTCCGTTGCAGGAATAGGGACGGGAAGGAGAAGGTTTTTAACCACGAATGGACACGAATGCACACTAATGA
>CAZJCL010000393.1:0-2825 GCA_964544025.1 uncultured Opitutales bacterium
TTTGGGAGGGGGAAGGGGGGCAATTGGTTTTGGTTATTGGTTATTTGTTATTGGGGGGGGAGGATTGGGCTTGCGCGGGGGAGGGTGGAAAAGCATGGTTTTTGGTGTGAATGCTTTTACCCTGGAGTTGCCCGGATGAGACGCGTGCGGAAGAGTCGGGCGGTGGAGGATTTTCAGATGGCACCGATGATCGATATGGTGTTTTTGTTGCTCGTTTTCTTTATGTGTGTCAGTTCGCTGGCTTCGGCGGATAAGAGTATCGAGATCGATTTGCCGGAGTCGCGGGAGAGCAAGGTTCCGGAGGATTTGGCGGGGCGGGGGATTGTTTCGGTGAAGGCGGATGGGGCGGTGTTTTTGGGGGCGCGGGAGGTGTCGGTGGAGGAATTGGGGAAACAGGTGGGGGAGGCGTTGCGGGAGACGCCGGATTTGCGGATTCAGGTGCGGGCGGACCGGGCGACGAAGTTCGCGGAGATTCAGGCGGTGTTGAAGATTTGCGCGGAGGCGGGGGCGGTGGATGTGATTTATTCGACGTATCAGGCGAGCGGATTTTGAGATGGCGGTGGTTTTGAAGAAGCGAATTCGTCCGGGGCCGCAGATGGCGATCGCGCCGATGATCGACGTGGTTTTTCTGATGCTGATATACTTTATGGTGAGCACGACGCTGAACCGGCAGGAGGCGGATATTTCGTTTCAACTGCCGGGGGTCGTGGAGCAGGCGACGCCGTTGGAGATGCCGGATGAGCAGATTGTGGAAATTTTCGGGGACGGGCGGGTGGTGGTGAACGATTATGAATACGATTCTCCGGAGGCGGCGGAGTTGGTGGAATTGGCGGCGATGTTGAGCCGGTTTCGACAGGCGAGCGAGGCGAACAAGGTGGAGGCGGCGGTGACGATTCAGCCGGATCCGGCGGCGACGCACCAGATGATTGTGCGGGTGATGGACGCGTGTTCGCGGGCGGGGATTGAGGCGGTGAATTTCGCTTTCGACGGCGGCGAGTATTGAGCGGTCAGAGCGGCGCGGGGTTTTCTTCTTCGAGCGGTTCGCTGAGGAAAAGGAGGGCGACGGATTCCGCGAGCGTTTCGGGCGGGACGCAGAGGCCTTGGCGGCTGAGGATGCGGCGGCGGTCGAAGAAGGAGCGTCCGCCATTGGGGTCGGCCCAGTGATCTTTTCCGTTTACGCGAGCGGGAAGGCCGGCGCTTTCGAGAAAACCACGCTGGACCTCGGCGCGTTCCGATGCTTCCTGGACGATCAGATACCAGCCGTCGGGCTGCGGGATCGGGACGAGGAAACCGGTTTGTCGCCAGAGGAAAAACAGGATTCGGAACGCGGGGGTGAAGAGGTCGGGGGTGTGGACGAGGGATTGCAGAAGTTCGTCTTCCGGCCACCAGCGAAGGTCTTTTACTTCGTCGGGATCGGCGCGGAGGTTTGGACGGGATTCGAGTTCTTGCGCGTAGAAGTGGACCCATTCGTAATCGGTTTCGGGGGAGCCGTCGAGGACGAGCAAGGGAGGTGTGGGGGATGAGATGTTGTAACCGATTTCCTCGCGTGCTTCGCGGATGATGGTCGCGTCGCACGACTCTCCGGCGGCGACGTGACCGGCGGCGGAGGTGTCCCAGCGGCCGGGATAGGTGGGGCGGGAATCGGCGCGTTGTTGGAGGAGGAAGTGGCGGTTGGGGCTGACGAGGAGGAGGTGAACGGCGCGGTGGAGCCAGCGGTTTTCGTGGATCTCCTGGCGCGTGGCTTGGCCGATCACTTGGTTGTGCTCGTTGACCACGTCGAGCATTTCGAAAGGATGAGCGGGCACGGAATCAGTAACGGATTTCGAGCGTGACGGTGGCTTTGATTTCCGGTTCGCCGCTTTCGAGATCGGTGCCGCGGCGGTCGGCGGTGGTGGAGCGGGCCTCCATGGCGCGAAACGGGACAACGGGCGGCGGTTCTTCGGTGGCGGAAAGGTGGATGCGGTGGATTTTTTCGCGGGTGAGGCCGAGTTCTTCGAGAACGGCGTCGGCGCGTTTCAGGGCGAGGGCGGTGGCGGTGCGGAGAGCTTGGAGGCGGGCTTCTTCGATTTCGGATTCGGGAGCGGTGAAGGCGAGATCCTGGACTTGGTTGGCGCCGCGGGCGATGGCTTCGTCGACAATGAAACCGACTCCGGCGGCGTCGGCACGGAAACTGATGACCATCATTGCCTGATGTCCGACGACTTCGCGATTTCCCTGCGTGTAGTCGTAAATCGGGTGCAGGCGAAGGGCGAGTGTTTCGAGGCGTTCGACGTTTTCGCCGCGGAGAAAATCCATGAGGGCGGAGGAGCGGCGGCCCATCCGTTCGCGGGCTTCGACGTCGGTCGCGCCGCGTTCTTCGATGGCGAGGCGGACATCGGCTTTGGTGGCGGCGATGCGTTCGGTTCCGGTGGCGGAAACGGTGAGGAGCGAATGTTCGAGGTCGTGGGACGGAGCGGTGGCGTCGTCTTGCGCGGCGAGCGGAACGGTGAGGATCGCGATGGCGAGAGAGAGCGGGAACAGGAATTTTTTCATGCGATGGAGATGTCGGAAGGGGAGAGTGGGTGTCGTTTTTTATAAGAGCGCTTGGATTGCCCAGCCGAGGACGAGGAGCAGGAGGACGACGGCGAAGGTCCAGGCGAGGAACCGGGCGGGGGAATTGTGGCGACGTTGGAGATCGGCGTCGGTTTCCGGAATCGGGTCGCGCACGGGGGGCGGAGGGAATTTCGCGCCGGGTGGTTCGGGGGCGGCGGGTTTGGGTTTGGTGTGGTCGGGGCGTTGGGATTGCGGCGAGGAGGATTTCGGATCGTCAGGCATGGTGGGACTTT
>CAZJCL010000394.1:0-1412 GCA_964544025.1 uncultured Opitutales bacterium
CCTTCTTCGCCGACCGCAACTCCAAAGATGTCCCCTCCATCGGCGCTCGTGCCCTAAAAGCCGCCACCGAGGCCAAAGCCGACGCAATCATCTTCGACACCGCCGGTCGCCTCCAGATCGACGAAAACCTGATCGACGAGATCAAACGCCTCCGCGCCGAAATCAAACCCGACGAAGTCCTCCTCGTCGCCGACGCCGCTCTCGGCCAGGAAGCGGTCAATGTCGCCCGCCATTTCCACGAAGCCGTCCAACTCACCGGCATCGTCATGACCAAGCTCGATGGCGACGCCCGCGGTGGCGCGGCACTCTCGATGAAAGCCGTCACCGGCTGCCCAATCAAATTCGCCGGAACCGGAGAAAAAAGCAGCGACTTCGAAGTCTTCCACCCCGACCGCATGGCCTCGCGGATCCTCGGCATGGGCGACGTCGTTTCCCTCGTCGAACGCGCCCAGGAGAACATCGACCAAAAAGAAGCCGAGCGCATGGCGGAGAAAATGCGCAAAGCCGATTTCAATTTCGAAGATTTCCTCGCCCAGATGCAACAGGTGAAAAAACTCGGCTCCATGGAGTCGATCATCGGAATGCTCCCCGGCATGAGCGGCGTCAAAATCGGCGACAGCGAGGAAAAACAGATGGCCCGCACCGAAGCCATCATCCGCTCCATGACCATCCAGGAACGCCGCAAACCCGAACTCATCAACGGCAGCCGCCGCCTCCGCATCGCCAACGGCTCCGGCACCCGCGTCGTCGAGGTCAACCAACTCATCAAACAATTCGGCCAAATGCGCAAAATGATGAAGGCCATGCGCGGCGGAAAAGGCAAAAAGATGATGCGCGCCATGCAATCCCGGATGGGCGGAATGGGCGGCGGCGGAATGCCCCCCGGCCTCGGCCGCTGATCCGCTTCCCAAAACCGCGAATCACGAAATCCCGGCCGCCGATCCTTGACGATTTCCCGCCGCCCGGTCTTCTTGTTATCTTTTCGCGACGATTCGGTGTCATAACCAGCTCAACAAGGTGTCATCTTCTCAACCAGGTTCCGGTTCTGTTCCCGCTATAATAAAGGTTTTAGGCGTTTTCCTCTGCCTCTACCTGTTCATCGTCGGCGTCACCGGCATGGGCGACGCCTTCAAAATGTTCGGCAAAGACTTCGCCAACAGCGTCCTCGCCGTCACCGAAAATCCTTTCGCCGCCCTCTTCATGGGCATCCTGGCCACCTCCCTCGTCCAAAGTTCCTCCACCTCGACCTCCATCATCGTTGGAATGGTCGCTGGCGGAGCGCTCGAAATGGACGCGGCCGTTTTCATGATCATGGGTGCCAACATCGGCACCACCCTCACCGCGATGCTCGTCTCGCTCGGCCACATCAAGCGCCCCCAGGAATTCGAGCGCGCTTTCGCCGCCGGCCTGCT
>CAZJCL010000394.1:1512-2824 GCA_964544025.1 uncultured Opitutales bacterium
TACTTCGCCATTCCCGCGATTTTCGTCATCCTTCTCAACTAGTTCGCCATGTGGAAAAACCTGTTTAACCTCTTCAAACAAGACGACCTTTACACGCAGGCCCTGCGCGAGTCCTACACGATGCTCGATCTCGACCTGCAAATGTTCGAGGCTTCCATCGAAACCTTGCGCAAATCCGACAAAGGCGACGTCAAAATCGACATCTACGCGCTCGACAAAAAAATCAACGCCTACGAGCGCGACGTCCGCCGCAAGGTCATCACCCACCTCACCGTCAGCGGCCCCGCCGGCCTGACCTCCGGCTTGATCCTTGTCAGCGTGGTCATCGACATCGAACGGATCGGCGATTACGCGAAAAACATCTACGATCTCGCCACCTCCCACCCCGCGCGTCTCGATGGCGGAAGCGTCGAAAAGGAGCTCCACGAGATCGAAACCGCCGTCGCCCGCCTTTTCAAGGAGATGGTCGCCGCTTTCAAAACCAGCGACGTCGAGCGGTCGCGCGCCATCATGATCAATTACAAAACCGAGGTTTCCACCCTCTGCGACGCCATCGTCCACCGCATCGTCTCCGGCGAAGTCACCGACCTCCCTTCCGCCGACGCCGCCGCCCTCGCCCTCTACGTCCGCTACCTCAAACGGATCGCCGCCCATTCCCGCAACATCATCACCAGCGTCGTCAACCCCTTCCACCGCATCGGATACAAGGAAAAAGGCCGCCCCGAAGAGGACGAAAGATGATTCGCACGATCCGCCCCGCCCGCTTCAGGAGAGCCGCCATTCTCTGGCTCGCCCTGTTCGCGCTCGCGGCGGATTTGGTTTCCGCGAATCCCGCGATCTTCGACCGCCAGGTTTCGCGCCAACCGGTCGAGCAAGGAGTGGAGCTGATTTCCGTCCGCCAATTCGACGAACGCGGCTGGCTCAATTTCTTCGTCCTCGAAATCGACACCACGCAATCTCATCTCTCCTTCGACGCTCTCCTCGGCCACGATCGCCTCACCGCCCCCGAAAATCTTTCCGCCATCGCCGGCCGCCGCCACGCCATCGCCGGCATCAACGGCGATTTCTTCCACATCCAATCCTCCCAAGCCCCCCTCGGCATCCATCTCCAATCCGGCGAACTTTTCAAATCTCCCGCCCCCGGACGCGAACTCGCCATCGGTTTTCCCAAAAATCCCGCCGAAATCTTCCTCGGCAAAATTTCCTTCCAAGGCGAAATCGCCACCCGCGGAAACGCCGTTTTCCCCCTCTCCGGCTGGAACGTCCCCGCCGTCCCCGAAAATGCCATCGTCGTCTACAACCGCCGCTGGGC
>CAZJCL010000395.1:0-2816 GCA_964544025.1 uncultured Opitutales bacterium
TGGAGAAGGAGGAGATTCCGATCGAGCGGGATGAGCCGTTGAAGCTGGAGTTGGCGGCGTTTGTGGAGAGCATCCGGAAATCGGTGGATCCGAAGGTGGGCGGGGCGTTGGGGAAAACGGCGCTGGATGTGGCGATCCGGATTACGGAGCAGATTCGGGAAGCGTGAGGAAAGGTAGAAGGCAGAATTTAGAAGGCAGAATGTGGAATTCAGAAGGTAGAATGTGAACTGCTTGGGCTCGGGATTTTTAACCACGGAACACACGGAATACACGGAAGGCTTGGGCTCGGAGTTTTAACCACGGATGGCACAGATGGGCACAGATGCTGGGGCTCCGAATGTTTTAACAGAAGGTAGGCGAAGGGAGCGGAGGCTTGGGCTCGGGATTTTTATACCACGGATGGCACGGATGAGCAGAGATTGCGGGTTCATCGGACAAGGTCCGATGCTACGGATGACGCAGGCTGGGGAGGCAGCAGGAAGAATGGGGAAAACGTCCAACGTCCAACGTCCAACTTCGAACTTTGAACGTGGAACTTTGAACGGGGATTTAACTACGACGGAGCGGAAGCGGAGATGGCGAAGCAATGGACACGAATAAACACGAATCGAGAGGCTGGGAGTCGTGGTTTTGAGGATTTGGAGATAATGGAAAGGGAATATGCGGGACGAGACGATTGAGTTGCCGGGGCCGGTGGGGGGGAGGCCGGATTTGCTGATTGTGGTGGGGGAGCATTCGGGGGATCAGCAGGCGGCGTTGGCGGTGAGGGCGCTTTTGGCGCGGAGGCCGGATTTGCGGATCGCGGCGTTGGGGGGGCCGGCGTTGCGGGAGGCGGGGGCGCAGGTGCTTTACGATATGACGCAGGCGGCGGTGGTGGGGCTGGTCGAGGTGGTCAAAAATTTGGGGTATTTGAAGGAGCTTTTCGCGAAGTCGGTGGAGTGGATCCGGGAGCATCGGCCGCGGGCGGTTTGTTTCGTGGATTATCCGGGCTTTAATTTGCGGATGGCGGCGAAGTTGAAGGAGTTGGGGCTTTCGCGGAAGGGGGGCGGGGAGATTTCGTTGCTTTATTATATCAGTCCGCAGATTTGGGCTTGGAAGAGCAAGCGGCGGTTTCCGATGGCGGAGACGCTGGATTCGCTGGCGGTGATTTTTCCGTTCGAGGTGGAGAGTTACGCGGACACGGATTTGCCGGTGGAGTTTGTGGGGCATCCGTTTTTGGGGGAGGGATTTGAGTCGCGGTTGCGGTTCGATGAGGCGGGGCCGTTGTTGTTGTTGCCGGGGAGCCGTCGGATCGCAGTGGCGCGGATTTTTCCGGTTTTGTTGGACGCGTATGAGGCGTTGTTGCGGGAGCGGCCGGAGCAGCGGGCGATGGTTTTTTATCCGGACGAGGCGATTTTGGGGATTTTGCGGGAGGAGTTGGGGCGGCGGCCGGGGTTGGCGGGGAAGATCGAGTTGGTGGAGAAGAATCATCGGGCGGGGGCGCGGGCGGTTTTGACGAGTTCGGGGACGATGTCGCTTTCGTGCGCGCTGGCGGGGATTCCGGGGGTGGTGGCTTACCGGGCGAATGCGCTGACGTATGCGATCGGACGGATGCTGTTGAAGATTCCGTATTTGGGGATCTGCAATTTGCTTTTGCAGAAGGAGATGTATCCGGAATACATTCAAGGGCGGGCGACTCCGGCGGCGTTGGAACGGGAGTTGCGGCTTTGTCTGGAATCGCCGGAGCGGCGGGCGGAAACGCGGGCGGACGCGGAGCGGTTGCGGGAGATGCTTTCGGCTCCGGCGGCGCGGACGGTGGATGTTTGGCTGGAGCGGCACTTGGATTGATGGGACGACGATGAAAATTGCGATTAGCGGCGCTTCGGGATTGATCGGGAAAGCGGTGGCGGACCACCGATTGGCTCTTGGCGACGCGATCGTGGCGATGAAGCGGGATCCTAATGGAACGCGAGGAGGGAACGGGATTTTCTGGAGCCCGGATTTGGGGCTGGTGGACGAGGTGGGGTTGGAGGGGGCGGATGCGGTGATTCATTTGGCGGGAGAAAACATCGCGGGGCCGTGGACGGAGCGGCGGAAGGAGATGATTCGGGAGAGCCGGGTGCGGGGGACTTTGCTGGTGGCGGGGGCGCTTTCGCATTTGCGGCATCGGCCGCGGGTGTTGCTGGTGGCGTCGGCGGTGGGAATTTACGGGGATCAGGGGGACGAGGTTTTGACGGAGGATTCGGCGGCGGGGGAGGGGTTTTTGCCGGAGGTTTGTCAGGAGTGGGAGGCGGCGGCGGAGATGGCGCGGGAGGCGGGGATCCGGGTGGTGCATTTGCGGTTTGGGGTGGTGCTGGCGCGGGGGAATGGGTTACTGGGGCGATTGGTTCCGATTTTTCGGTCGGGGCTGGGTGGGCGCGCGGGGAGCGGGCGTCAGTTTATCAGTTGGGTGGCGTTGCCGGATTTGGTGCGGGCGGTGGATTTTTGTTTGGAGAACGAAGGGATTTCGGGGGCGGTGAATGTGACGTCGCCGAATCCGGTGCGGAATTCGGAGTTTGCGGCGGTGCTGGCGAAGGTGTTGCGGCGCCCGGCGTCGGTGACGGTTCCGGCGTCGGTTTTGAAGCTGGCGATGGGGCAGATGGCGCAGGAGATGATTTTGGCGAGCGCGCGGGCGGTGCCGGAGCGGCTGGAGGCGGGCGGTTTTGTTTTTCGCTATTCGGAGTTGGAGGTGGCGTTGAGGCGGGTTTTCGCGGAGGCGGAGTAACGGGAGAGAACGGGAGAGAACGGGAGAGAACGGGAGGCGGGAGGTGGGAGTTGGGAGATAGGAGATAGACGAT
>CAZJCL010000396.1:0-2802 GCA_964544025.1 uncultured Opitutales bacterium
CGAGGAGATGCGGGGGCGTGCGATGATGTGGGTTAGGGGGAGCTGGGAGTAAGCGGCGGGGATTCGGGGTTCGCCGGTGCGGGAAAGGCTGGCGTTGGGGAGGTGGAATCTTTTGGATGCGGGGAGTATGAGGATTCTTTTTTGGTGCTTTCTGGTGTTGTTGAGTGCTTCGGTGCGGGTGTTGGCTGCGGAGGTGGCGGTTTTCGGGGAATCGCGGAATGCGGAGGCGGTGGCGGAGGTTTTGCGGGGCGAGGGCCGGGAGGTTCGGGTTTTGGGGGCGGAGGAGTTGTGGCGGATTTCGGAGATCGGGGCGGATGTGTTGGTGATTGGACCGGGGGCGAAGGTGCCGCCGGAGAGCCGGAGGGGGATTCATGAGTTTCGGGCGAAGGGCGGGGATTTGATTGTGATGGAGCCGGGGGCTTTTGCGTATCCGGCGCGGTTGGTGGAGCCGGTTTTGGTGGTGGATTTGGGGGATCGGGGGGCGTTTTCGGTGCGGACGGCGCCGGTGAGGAAGGAGAAGGAGCCGGAGGTGGAGGTTTTGGCGGAGCGGATGGCGGGGGGATCGGAGAACGCGGTGCGGGTGACGACGAAGCTGACGGGGGATGGGGATGTGTTGTTGGAAATTCCGTTGGGGGAGGCGGTGGCGGGGGATCGGTCGATGCTGGGGTTTGCGGCGAAGGGGGATGTGGGGACGGAGATTTTGTATTTGTCGATTCGGGACCGGGCGGGGCGACGGTGGATCGCGTTTGTGGATTTGGGGCCGGAATGGCGGTCGTATGAGGTGGCGATGGCGGATTTCGTGCGGGGGCAGAAGGAGGCGGACGGGACGGAGATGCTGGTGCCGGAGGAGGCGCGGGAGTTGGAGGTGGGGTTGGTTTCGCGGGTTTTGTGGGGAGAGAAGCCGGCGGGGTTTTCGATCGGGGATGTTGTTTTGGGGAAGAGTTCGCGGGAGGAGGCGGTGCGGACGGCGGCGATTGCCCCGTGGCGGAATCAATACGCGGCGAGGAACGCGTTTTTTCCGGAGTGGATTGGGGATCCGTTTTGGGAGGCGAAGGAGATTGGGGAGCGGAGGGAAACGCGGTTTCGGGGGATGGGCGGAAAGGTCACGCGGGGGACGGCTCGGGGGAAGCTTTGGGAGGCGCCGCGGTTTCCGCATGAGCGGGGGCGGGTGCATGCGCCGGCGCATACGAAGCTGGCGCCGGGGGATTATCAGCGGCGGGTGTTGGCGGCGGTTTCCGGGGAGGATGGGGAGGAGATTCCGGTGGCGGAATGGCGGCGGTTTAACGACGGGGATTTCGCGGGCGGATCGCTGACGTTGATCGGTGCGCCGGGGGAGGATTTTTCGGCGGGGACGGAATGGGGGGGAGTTTTGCGGGAGAGTTTGCGGTTGGCGACGGAGCCGGCGGTGGTGCGGGTGGCGCCGGTTTTGCGGCAATGGGGCGGGACGGGGACGCCGATGTTGATGCGGGTGACGGTGGCGAATCCGACGGGCGAGGCGTTTGCGGGGCGGGTTTTTGGGCAGATCGAGCCGGGCGGGGTGAAGGGCGAGGCGGAGATTTCGGTGCCGGCGGGCGGGGAGGCGACGGTGGAGGTGCGGATGTCGAATGTGCCGGTGAAGTTTTCGTGGGAGAAATTTCATTGGCGGGTGGGATTGGAGACGGAGGGGAAGATGGTGGACGAGTTGCGGGATACGGTGGACGCGGGGGAGATTTTGCTGACGGCGGCGCGGCATTTGGTGCGGGTGCAGGAGGGGCATCCGGACGGGCGTTACAGTCATCATTTTTTCTCGGATCAGTATGCGGCGCGGTTTTTGTTCGGGTTTGCGCGGTTTTTGGAGCGGACGGACGGTGGGAAGAATTTGGGGTTGGCGGTGAGCGCGGAGGAGATCGGGGCGTTTCGGGAATCGGCGTTTCGGTTTGGGGATATGATTGTGCGGCGTCAGGCGGAGGACGGGTCGTTTCCGATGGGGTATATGGAGCATCGGGATTTCGTGTATGTGGCGGATTTGGGGCAGGTTTGTCTGGGGTTGGTGCAGATGGCGTCGTGGCTTGGGGAGGGGGATCCGCGGCGGGAGGCGTATTTGGGGGCGGTGCGGAAGTATCTGGGATTTCGGGAGAGTTTTTATCTGACGCCGGAGCGGGTGGCGAAATTGGAGGCGGAGTTTGGGGCGGATCCGAAGAACATCCGGGCGGGGCATTACGGGTTGGGGCATTTGGATATCGATTATTTCGGGGATGCGAAATGGGGGGAATTGCGGCGGGAGGAGCGGGGGCCGTGGTGGGTGTTGCCGGTGTCGATGGCGTTTTTGGGCGGGCTGGCGGAGTTGGATGATTCGCCGCTGGCGCGGGAGGTTTTGGAGCGGGATGCGCGGTTTTATTTTGAGGCGGATTATGAGATCGGGCGGAGTTCGCATTTTCACGCGGAGTCGCTTTTTTGGGTGTGGCTTGGGCTGGAGGAGGCGGAGATGCGGGGGAAGATCGCGGAGAAGGTGCGGAAGGAGTTGCCGTTGCAGGTTTTCAAGGGGGTGGAGTATCCGTATTTCGAGTTGCAGGGACGGGCGGCGTTGTGGCCGCTTTCGGTGGTTTACGCGCGGCGGTATTTGGAGGATACGCCGGCTTGGCGGGCGGCGTTGTTGGCGGGGTTGATCGCGACGGGTTCGGATAGTTCGTCGAACTCGCTGGCGAATGTGACGGAGCAGTTTCCGCGGACGACTTACGGGCCGTCGTTGGCGGCGAACCGGTATGCGGGGTTTAGCGCGATTTGGATTTTGGAGTTGTTGGAGGAGGGAAGCTCTTTGGGAAG
>CAZJCL010000397.1:0-2800 GCA_964544025.1 uncultured Opitutales bacterium
CGCTCCCCGTCCCGCCCGCGGCGGATAAAACTCCGGCTTCACCTCCGCCATCGCCAATCAATGCCGCTGCTCCACATCAAAACGAACCTCCTCGTCCGGCTCGTAAAACTCACTCGTCATCCGCGTCGAATTCACCTCCCCCACAATCTCCTCAAAAAACTTCGCCGCCGCCAAACAACCTTTCCCCTTAAACCCTTTCACATGAACCTCCACGCTCCCATCCGCCCCGATCGTAATCTCATATTCCCGCTGTTTCATAGTAAATCCTCCTTTGGAGTGCTGCGACACGTCGCAGCTTTCCATCCGGGCGACATGTCGCCCAAACTACACACACTCAATTCTCCCAATGCCGCACCTTGATCCGAATCGACCTATCCGCCGATTCCTCTTCCTCAACAATGGTAAACTGCCGCCGCGCCATCTCCTCTTTCAACCGCTGATACGCATACTGCTGCACCACCCCCTGCGCCAACTCCTCCCCGCATTTCCGCAACTCCTCCTCCGACAAATTTCCGCCCGAAACGCAAAGCGACGCCGCTCCCCGCGCATCCCGCGAAAACGTCACCGACACCTCCCCGCGCCGCACCGTCATCCTTTGATCCCGCCCCAGCGACCCCGTCACAATTTCGCTCTGCGGAATCTCCAGCGAAACCTTCCCCACCGCTTTCGCCTCGCCCCGTTTCACTTCCAAATTATCGACGACCGCGTACCCGAGCGAAGCCGCCGCTCCCGCCACCGCCGCGCTAAAAGCCGGCCACGCCGCAATCACCACCGGAGTCAAAACACATACAACGCTCATAATAACATTCTCCTTCCATTCATTAGACAATTCCCGGCCAAAATCCTCACAACTCCCCAACTCCCGATTCGTCTCCGCCTGTCTTTTATCCATCCGTCGCAGGTCTCCGAATACAAATTCAGAGCCTCAGCCTTCGCTCCCTTCGCTACCTTCTGTTAAAACCCCGGAGCCCCAACCCCTAAAACTCCATCCGCCGCAACTCCGGCTCGGCCGACACCTCCCGCGCCACACTCGCATGCCGCGCCCGTCCCTCCGCCCAGGTCCGCAAACGATTCAGTTGCTCATCCATCGTCTTTGAAAGCGGAACCGTCTGCGCCAGCGCCTCCAGCAAATGCTCCGTCTTCAATTCCTCCCGCGCGTAAAACGCATCATACAACGCGCTGATAATCGCCTGCTCGATCTCCGCCCCGCTGAACTCCTTGCTCCCCGCCACCAGCTCCGCCAAATCGAAATTCTCCGGCTCCCGCTTCTTCCGCCTCAAATGAATCCGAAAAATCTCCTCCCGCTCCTCCTCCGACGGCAAATCCACAAAAAAGATCTCGTCCAACCGCCCCTTCCGCATCAGCTCCGGCGGCAACTGCGAAATATCGTTCGCCGTCGCCACCACGAAAACCGGTGCCGTCTTCTCCGAAAGCCACGTCAAAAAAGTCCCGAAAACCCGCGCCGTCGTCCCGCCATCCGTCGATCCCGAACCTTGCGATCCCGCGAACGCCTTATCGATCTCGTCCACCCACAAAATCGCCGGCGCCACCGACTCCGCCACCGCGATCGACTTCCGCACATTCTCCTCCGACGACCCCACCAGACTCCCAAACATCCGCCCCATGTCGAACCGCAGCAACGGCAACTGCCAAAGACTCGACACCGCCTTCGCACACAGACTTTTCCCGCACCCCTGCACACCGAGCATCAAAATCCCCTTCGGCGCCGGCAACCCGAACTCCCGCGCCTCCTCCCCAAACGCCACCGACCGCTTGTTCAGCCAATCCTTCAAAATCGCCAGCCCGCCCACATTCGCGAAACTCTCGTCCGTCGCATAATATTCCAGCAAACCGCTCTTCCGGATAATCTGCTGCTTCTCCGCGAAAACCTCGTTCACATCCTCCCCGCTCAACCGCTCGTCCTGCACGATGATCTTCGCAAAAACATTCTCCGCCTCGCTCAACGTCAGCCCCAGCGCCGCGCTCAAAAGCTTGTCCCGCCCCAGCTCGTCCAAATCGATCTCCACCTGACGAAACTGCTTCACATCCTCGACGATCTTATCCAGCAACTCCCCCAACTCCTCCCGCGTCGGCAATGGGAAATTCAATACCGTCATTTCCTTATCCAGTTCCGTCGGAATCTCCATCACCGGCGAAATCAAAACCACCGTTTTGAAACTGTTCTTCAAATGCAGCGCGATCTCCTTCAGCTTCCGGATCACCGCGAAATTGCTCCCCTTCAGAAACGGATGAAAATCCTTAAAAATGAAAATCGCCGGCTCCACCTGGTCGATCACCTGATCCAGCGCCACCAGCGGATCGCGCGTCGCCGCGTTCCGGTGTTTCTGCGACTGAATCGACGTCCCCGCCGGAACGAGACCCACCGTATAACTCCACTCAAAAACCTTTTTCTGCCGCCCCTTCGCGATCTCCACGATCGTATTTTGCACCCGGACTTCCTCTCCGGAAACAATATAAAGAATCGGGTAACGCGCCCGGATCAGCGTATCAATCTCCTGTCGAAGTTTCATCATTTTCGGTATAATTAATAAAAGCAGCACGCCTGCGAATCGCCTCGTTCCCCGGATCGATCTCCGCCAAAACCCCAGCCATTTCCGGACAAATATTATGAGCCAAAATCCTTCCATCCGGAAGAATCAACAACTCCCCCGAACTCCCCCCATCCTCCACCATCCCCGCATAATTATTCTTCACCCGCTTCATTTCAAAACCTCCACCACGAATAAACACGAATAGACACTAATCTATAAACAACTGCCATCCGATTTGAGTCCTTAAA
>CAZJCL010000398.1:0-2797 GCA_964544025.1 uncultured Opitutales bacterium
AGAGGACGATCCGGATGGAGACGGGTTCACGATCGGAGAAGAGTTGGAGAGCGGGTTGAGCCTGGTGACGGCGGATTCGGTGATCGATGGCGGGATTTCGGCGCGGCTATCGGCTCCCCTGGAGTATGATCGCACCCGCGTGCGCTACATCGTGGAAAGTCGTCCGCTGGGTTTGATTCCTCGGACGGAGGAGATGGTTCCTGTGGGAACGGAGCGTATTTCGCCGCATCTGGGAACGGGAGCGGTGTCGGGTTATGTGTTCGGATACTGGAGCGTGGATGGTTGGCGAGCTGCGGACCCGAGTGGAGTTGCCCGGCGGCAAGTTGGCGTGACGGTGTATGAGCCGACGACGCTGGTGGCGCACTTTTTCGATCCGGCGGCGGATACGGATGAGGACGGGCTGCTCGACTGGTGGGAGTGGCACATGTTTGGCGGATTGGAGCATGACGAGAGCAGCGACGCGGACGGCGACGGCATGACGATCGGCGAGGAGCAGCGGTTTGGATTGCCGGTGGCGCATGTGGACTACGCGGTGGACGGCGGGATTTCGGCGCGGTTGTCGGCGCCGCTGAATTATGAGACCGGAACGCGCAAACGTTTGGTCGTTAACAGTCATCCTCTCGGGATTGCGACCCGGACCGACGAGTATCTGGAGACGGGCACGCCGATCGTTTCCGCGCATTACAATTTCACCGGTCAGTTCAGCGGATATCTTTTCACGCACTGGACGCGTAACGGGGAGCGGGTGGCGGATGTCGCCGGGCACAGCCGGAATCAGGTTGTCTTCGATCTGATCGAAGATACGGAGTTGGTGGCGCATTTTGTCCTGCCGGAGGAGGATTTGGATGAGGATGGAATCTTGGACTATATCGAGCTGCGATTGGCGGACGGTTTAGCCGCCATCGGTCCGGAATCCGATATGGATGGCGACGGTTTTACTTTTGCCCAGGAGCGGGTGCTGGGACTCAGTCCGCTTTTCCCGGACCGGGTGATCGACGGCGGGATCTCGGCGCGACTTTCCGCTCCGGCGATGCTGGAATTCAGTGTGCCGCCGCTAACCTTGATGCCGGAACGGCTGGAAACGGTGCGTCATGCTCCGGCCGGAGCGTATGTGGGAACGCTTTCGCTCGCGCCGGCCGATCCGGCGCGGACGTATGATTTTTCGCTCGTGCTGGGTGAGGGAGACGACGACAATCACCGGTTTACGCTGACGGATGGGGAACTCCGGCTGGCGGCGGATCTCGAGGAAGCGCCTTTGAACCGGTTGTATATCCGGATCCGCGTGGTCGATGATCTCGGGGCGGTGCGAATTTATCAGGCGGGGGTGCAGTTGCATGAATCCTTGCTGGCTCCCCTGTATGTGCGGGTGGTGGACGAGGAGCAGGAAGTGATGGTCGAACCGAGGATCAGCGTGCCGGGAATGAGCGGCGGGGCGGGAGTCATCACGATGGTTTCGGGACCGGCGGGTTCGGTTTTCGACGGGGAAACCGGCCGCTGGAGTTGGACGCCCGGAGAAGCCGACGGGCCGGGAACGTTCGAAGTCGTTTTTCGCGCCGACAACGGATTGATGGTCAGCGAGCGGACGCTGACCGTGCATGTGCGGGAAGTCAATCGGCTGCCGGTGCTGGAGGCGGTGGCGGAGCAGACCGTAAGTCTGGGGGAAGAGCTAGGGTTTTTCCTGTCGGCCTTCGATCCGGATTTGCCGGCGAACACGCTGACATTCAGTCTTGCGGGCGAACCGGCCGGAGCGGCGGTCGATCCGGATTCGGGATGGTTTTCTTGGGCGCCGACGGAATCGCAGACCGGCTATCACAGGTTTCAGGCGATCGTGTCCGACGGGATCGGAGAGGCTTCGGTGGAGTTGGCGATTCGGGTGCTGAATGCACGCGGGTTGGCTGAGAGCTGGCTTGAGGAGCGTTTCACGGAAGCCACGCCGCCTGAGCGTCGAGGCCTGTTGGATGACGCTAATGGAGATGGCGTCAGCAACCTGATGGCTTATGCGATGGGGTTTCATCCGGAAAGCAGCGAAGCGATCGCGTTTCCCGCGCTGGTGCGGGAGGAAGGCGGCGTGTTGATGTTGGTTGTTCGGACGCGCGGCGATGACGCGGCACTTACTTTTTCGATTGAAGCGAGCACGGATCTGGGAGACTGGAGCAAACATTCGCTGAGTGTCGATTCGGCCCAAGGAGAATGGAGCGTGGAGGGTCCGGCTATGACGGTGGATTCCGCGACCGACCTAGGAAGCGGCATCTGGGAGATTCGGCTGGCGTTGGAAAATAATCTGGAAAGATCGTATTGGCGGATGGATGTTCATTATCAGCCATAATAAGAGCGCGGTCGACGCGGCTGGCTTTGTATGATGTTTATGCTGCTGTAATTTATGCAAATTGGAATATATATGCATGAAGATGCAGAACTTGTGGTGGAGGTTTTTCTTCACAGTGTTCGAGGAGCAGTAGTCAAACGTTTTTTCTAATCCTACACTACATGAATAAACCAATGATAAATAGAGATACCTGTCTTCAAGCAGCGGGCTGTATGGCCGCCTTTGCTATTTTGCTCGCGTCTAGTCCGAGGCTGGATGCACAGATGTTCGGAGTGGATGTGGCCCCGGCGGTCGGTCCGGAGATTTCCGTAAAAGGAGGTTCGATAATCGACTTGGTGGAGAATTTGCTGGACGCGGAGAATGAATTTGGCGCTTTGGAAGGCCAGACTTGGACGGCGCAGGCGCTTTACTTCGGTGTGCCGGGGGCCCTTCACTTCGAGAGTAACGCCGACAGGACCGAGGTGATTTTGA
>CAZJCL010000399.1:0-2795 GCA_964544025.1 uncultured Opitutales bacterium
CGGCGAGGGACCAAGCACCGGCTTGTTTGAGGAAATCGCGGCGGGAGGTGGTTTCTGAATCGTGCATGTGTTCGTGTGTAGGCATTGTGGTTTCTCAGGTTTTAACTTTTGCGAGGTAGGGATGGCTTTGACAGAAAGGGACGCGGCTTGAATTGAACAGCTATTTCGGTATATGCCGTCGAATCTTAACGAGGGCGTAACAATCGCGATTGAGGTGTAACAAAGCTGGGCGGGCCTTATGCTTTTCCGGAAGTTTATTCGTTCCAGAAAATGGAATCTTGTCGTAGACTTGCTTCGTAGTCGTTGAGGGATTGGAGGAGGGATTCTACAATTTCGGGATGTTCGGCGGCGCGATCGATGCGTTCGGCGGGATCGTGTTCGAGGTGAAAGAGGAGGGGAGAGTCGCGGGTGGCGGTGAAGCCGTGATTCGCGGGATCGATTTGCGAGATGAGGCGGACATGGATTTTCCAGGGACCTTGACGGAGAGCGAGCGGCATGTTGTCGGGACCGGAAAAGGGGAAGATGAATTCGCGAATGTCGTCGGCGAATCGATTTGGGTTTAGGTAGGCGGCGACGTTTCGACCGTCGATGGTCCTGTCGTCGGGGAGCGGGACGTTGGCGAAATGAAACGCGGTGGGGAGGGTGTCGAGCGTGCTGACGGGCTCCTGGACAACGGTTTCCGGAGGAATGACGCCGGGCCACCAGAAGATCGCGGGGACGCGGTGGCCGCCTTCCCAGGTGGAGCCTTTGCCGTCGCGGAACGGATGCGCGTAGCCGATGTGGAGGCGGGCTTCGCCGTATTTCGGGTGGGCGGCGGTGTCGCGATAACGGAGCCAGGGGCCGTTGTCGGAGGTGAAAATGAGGAGGGTGTTTTCGGAGAGGTTGAGTTCGGCGAGTTCGTTGACGATGCGTCCGATGGAGTCGTCGATTTCTTCCATGACGTCGCCGAAGAGTCCGCGCCGGGATTTACCGCGAAATTCCTCGGAGACGTTGAGGCCGAGGTGGGGCATGTTGTGAGCGAGATAAGTGAAGAATGGTTCGTCTCTTTTTTCGCGGATGAAGCGGAGGGTTTCGGTGGTGTAAAGTTGGGTGAGGGTATCGGCGATTTCGGGGTTTTCGGGGAGACGTTCAGCGAGAAGTTCGTAGCCGGGAATGGGGGTGTTGCCGGTGTCGCTGGAGCGGAGGAGGCGGCTGTCGTCGTAATCATGGGAGACGTCGGTGCCGGTCCAGGTGTCGAAACCGTGAGCAAGCGGGAGGGATTCGGCGGATTGGCCGTTTTGATCATTGGGAGTGCCGAGGTGCCATTTGCCGAAAATTGCGGTGGCGTATCCGGCGGATTGAAGTCCCTCGGCGAGGGTGATTTCGCGAGGATGGATGTAGCGCGGAGAATTTGGATTGAGGACCCAGCCTCTAAATCCGGAGCGTCCGGGAGTGCGTCCGGTGAGGAGGGCGTAGCGGGAGGCGGAACAGGCGGGGGAGGCGGAGTAAAATTGCGGGAGAATCGCGCCTTCGCGGGCGAGGCGGGTGATGCTTGGGGTGTGGATGGTCGGGTTGCCGGTGTGGGCGAAATCGCCGTAGCCGCTGTCGTCGAGGAAGACGAGGATGATGTTCGGGCGGTCGAGCGGATCGCGGGCGGCGGCGGTGGCGGTGGCGGTGGCTGCAGAGAGGAGCGCGAGGAGGGGGAAAAGGAGAAAGGACAGCTTTTTCATTGGGTTAGATTGAGGAAGGGTTCCGAAAACGGAACGCAGGTTTACGGGTTCCGAATCTGTTTCGGGCTGAAGCCGGTTTTCCTTTTGTAGGAACGGGAAAAATTTTCCTGGCTGCCGTAGCCGCATTCGACGGCGATTACTTTCAGGCTTCGGGTGGTGTGTTTGAGGAGGAGGGTGGCGCGGCGTGTGCGGATTTCTTCGATGAAGGCGCTGAGGGCGGTTCCGGTGTAACACTTGAAAAGGGTGCGGCAATAATCGTAGGGAATTCCCAGCGCTTCCGAGACATCGCCCACGGAGGTGGGGCGCCCGATGTGGCGGAAGACATAGGCCACAATTTCTTCGACGTGAATCCGGGTACCGCTTTTTCCGCACGGGCGGACGATTTCTTTTCCCAGCATTTTTTCGCGGGCTCCTAACATCTCGATGAGTGCGAGACTCAGGCGGCATTTGGCTTTCGAGAGCCGGTGCGGATCTTCCGAACGGGAATAATCGTCGATGATCGCTTCGGCTAGCTGGCGAAGATCGGGAGTGATTTCAACGGGCGAGCCGGTGAGCGGAGTCAGATGAGAGGACTCCGAGAGGCAGAAGGTGATGTAGAGCCATTCCCGTTGTTTTTGATGAAGGATGTAGCTGTGGAGCTGAAAGGGGAATAGAAGGATTGCTTGGCCGGGAAAGAAATCCAGCATCCGGTCGTTGATGAAAAATGTGCCGTCGCCGCCGAAGTTGAAGATCAGGACGAATCGGCGATGCAGCGCCAGCGGGGTCGTTTGTCCGGGCAAACGCCCGTATCGGACAAAGAGCAGGAGCTTTTCTGGGATCGCGCAGATACCGCCGTCGGGGATGTTGTGGTATTCCTCGGGCAGGGGAAGGCGGCGCAATTTTCCGGAGAAATTTTCGGGTGGCCGTGTAGAGGAAGCGGGCGACGCGGGTGGATTTTGGACAATCATTGTTGAGGTAATTTAATTGGCGCGAATCGCCAAGTTTGGCCGGAATCGGCGGAATAGATCAGCGTTCTGCCGAAGCCTTTGCCCGCCGGAGCGCCGCCGGGAATTTCCGCGCGGTAGGCCGACCAGGTCGACCAATAAT
>CAZJCL010000400.1:0-2782 GCA_964544025.1 uncultured Opitutales bacterium
TCCGCCCGCCGCCCAAACGGAAACTCCGACAACACCGCCCCCTCCGCCGCGATCTTCCGATACAAATCCAAATTCTCCGCCGGATAAATAATATCGATCCCGCACCCCAGCACCGCCACCGTCTTCCCCTCCACCGCCAACGCCCCCTCGTGCGCCGCCGTATCGATCCCCCGCGCCATCCCGCTCACCACGCAAAACCCGCAACGCGCCAAATCCATCGCCAACTTCCGCGCCACCGCCTGCCCATACAACGTCGTCCTCCGGCTCCCCACAATCGCCACCGCCGGCCCCTCCACCGCGTAACTCCCCTTCCGATACAACCCGATCGGCGGATCCGGAATCTCCCGCAAAAGCCGCGGATACGCCTCGTCCTCCCAAGTCACGAAATCCGCCCCCGCCTTCTCCAGCAACGTCTCCTCCCGCTCCAAATCGAAATGCTTCCCCCACTCATGCAACGTCCGCACAATCTTCTCCCCCACCCCGCGCACCTCCGCCAACTCCCTTGCCGGCGCCCCCAAAACCGCCACCGGATCCCGCCCAAACCGTTCCAAAAGCCGGTTCAACGTAATGGGGCCGATGTGGGGCAACGCGTTCAAAACCATAAACGCCTGTCGGGAAGTCAAAAGCAGCGGCATAACCCCGCAAATCTGCCGCCTCCCCCAACAAGTTCCAAGTTCAAAGTTCCCGGTTCAAAGTTCGACCTTGGTTCTCCCCCTCCTTCCCCTTCCCCGCTTCCCCCCTTCTTCATTCCAACTTCATAATTCTAACTTCTTCATCCCGCCTTCATAACTCTAACTTCACAATTCCAACTTCTTCCGCTTGCCCCCCGCGCCTCCATCCCTTCGATTAATCCGATGGAAATCTGGTTCAACCTCGCTGAAGGGATCGCCCAACGGGCCAACGACGCCGCCAAACTCGCCGGCTTCGACGAGTCGTTCTCGCCCGACGTCCGCATCGCCGATCCCCGCTTCGGCGACTTCCAGGTCAACGGCGTCCTCCCCTACGCGAAAAAGAACGGCCAAAACCCACGCGAACTCGCCGCCAAACTCATCGAAGCTCTCAACGAAACCGACCTCGACCCCGAATACGTTGCTCTCTCCGTCGCCGGACCCGGTTTCATCAATTTCCGCTTCACCCCCAAATTCCTCCTCCACTGGCTCCAACGCTTCCAAACCACCGAAGCCCTCCAAAACGCCGCCTCCAACATCTACCACGGCCGCCGCATCGTCATCGACTTCGCCTCCCCCAACACCGCGAAGCAAATGCACGTCGCCCACATCCGCACCATGGTGCTCGGCGAATCGATCAGCCGCCTCCTCGAATTCTGCGGCGCCTCCACCGTCCGCGACAACCACATCGGCGACTGGGGCACCCAATTCGGAAAACTGATCTACGCCTACAAACGCTTCCTCGACCCCGAAGCCCTCGACCGCGATCCCCTCGAAGAATTCGAGCGCCTCTACAAAAAAGGCGACGCCGCCTCCAAAGAAGATCCCGCCGCCCTCGACGAAGCCCGCCAGGAACTCGTCAAACTCCAGCAAGGCGATCCCGAAAACACCGCCCTCTGGAACCGCATCAACGAAACCAGCCGCCAAGCCTTCGACGAAATCTACGAAAAACTCAACCTCCGCTTCGACCACCAACTCGGCGAAAGCTTCTACCGCGATCAAGTCGACGAAGTTTACCGCGACCTCAAAGAAACCGGAATCGCCCAGGAAAGCGAAGGCGCGCTCGTCGTTTTCCACCCCGAACACCCGCGTTTCGCCACCCAGCCGTTCATCGTCCGCAAATCCGACGGCGCCAGCAACTACGCCTCCACCGATCTCGCCACCGCCCTTTACCGCGTCCGCGAATTCCAGGCCGAAACCATCGTCTACGTCACCGACGGACGCCAACAAGACCACTTCCAGCAACTCTTCCTCACCCTAAAAAAATGGCTCCCGAAAAAAGGAGTCCCGCTCCCCGAACTCCGCCACGTCTGGTTCGGCACCATTCTCGGCGAAGACGGCAAAGCGATCAAAACCCGCACCGGCGATCCCATTAAGCTGAAAGCCCTTCTCGCCGAAGCCGAAGAACGCGCCTTCGACGTCGTCTCCGAAAAAAACCCGACCCTCCCCGAAGAAGAACGCCGCCACGTCGCCTCCGTCGTCGGCATCTCCGCCCTCAAATACGCCGACCTCTCCCAAAACCGCACCGGCGACTACGTCTTCGCCTGGGACAAACTCCTCAGCTTCGAAGGCAACACCGCCCCCTACCTCCTCTACGCCGTCGCCCGCATCCACAGCATTTTCGCCAAACTCGGCGAAACCGCCGCCAGCGACGAGCAACAAGCCACCCCCGTCGAAACCGAAGCCGAAATCGCGCTCGCCCGCAAACTGATCGCCTTCGTCTCCGTCCTCAACCAAACCGTAGACGATCTCCGCCCCCATTTCCTCTGCACCTATCTCTTCGAACTCGCCGGCGCCTTCAGCACCTTCTACAACGCCAACCGCGTCCTCGTCGACGAACCCGACATCCGCGCCCGCCGCCTCCTCCTCTGCCGCCGCACCCTCCTAATCTTAGAAACCAGCCTCCGCCTCCTAGGCATCGAACCTCTAAAACGCATGTAACCCCACCCAAAGTGGCGCACGCTTCCAGCGTGCCGCCCCCCCATCATCTATTACCACAAGCCGCCAAAAATCTTGTTTCTCTGAGCCAGAAGCAAGATTCCCCGCCAACCCCCTCATCTGTGCCCATCTGTGCCATCTGTGGTCCCACCCTCCAGAGCCAAAGCTCCGTGCCC
>CAZJCL010000401.1:0-2762 GCA_964544025.1 uncultured Opitutales bacterium
GGGGATGATGTCGCGGTGGGGACGGTGGCACCCAAGGTTCTGGTGGATCAATTTGTTTATTGTCCGCTTTGGGCGATTCCGCTGACGGTGATTCTTTACTTCTGGAAAGATTGCGGTTTCCGGATCGATAAGGTGAAGGCGAATCTGGGCGAACGCTGGTATTATCGGCGGGTGGTTCCGGTGATGGTTTCGAATTGGGCGGTGTGGATTCCGGCGGTGGCGTTGATTTATTTTTTGCCGCAGCCGTTGCAGTTGCCGCTTCAGAACATCGTGGCCTGTTTCTGGGTTTTGCTGCTGATGTATCTCACGGGCCGGAACGATGAGACGCGGGATGTGAGGGCGGAGACGGACCTTCCGGTTTCGCGGGAAGAGGCTTGAAAAGAGGGGGAGTTGCGGTTGCCGAACGGGGGGACGGCGACGGGCGCGATTGTCGTGGAATTGGCGATACGGCCGGTGAAAGCGGCTTGTTAATGCGATTGGCTGGGGAAAACGGCGGCCATTATTGCACTTTCCGGGCATGTGCAAGCCGAAGTTTGAAAAAAGTTATCGACAAGCGTACTCCAATAGCTTTATTATAAGCCGCTTACGTTGAGGAGTGCATGTTGGCCACTTTAAGACCCACGAAGTATGAGAAAAAAAGCGATTGCCGGGCGCAAATTTATCAAACCGTCCTATTCCTACCTGATTGAAAAAAAGCGGGATGGAGGCGAATTCAGCCAAGAGGAGATTCGTTATATTGTGGACTCCATGTTGGACGGGGAAATGCCCCGGTTCCAGATGGCGGCTCTTGCGATGGCGATCTACTTTCAGGGGATGTCGGCCCAGGAAACGGCGACTTTGACGGAAGAGATGATGCTTTCGGGAGAGGTGATCGATTTATCGCGGTTGTCGAAGCCGAAGATCGACAAATACTCGACCGGCGGCGTCGGGGACAAAAGCTCGATGGTGCTTGTTCCGCTGGCGGCCGCTTGCGGCGTGGTGGTGCCGATGATGAGCGGTGTCGACGAGGATTTCGTGATCAGCACGCTCGACAAGATGAGCGCGATTCCGAAGTTCAACACGAACCTTTCGATCGACCAGTTCTCGGACCAGTTGGGCGAAATCAACTGCGCCATCACCAAGCAGAGCAAAGAAATTTCGCCGGCCGAGGCGGTTCTTTATGAATTGCGGAACGCGACGGCCACGATCCAGAGCCTTCCGCTCATCACTGCGGGCGTCCTCAGCAAGAAGTTGGCGGAGGGAGCCGAGGGGCTGGTGATCGATGTGAAGTGGGGGAACGGCTCGTTCGTGCGGGATTTGGAGCAGGCGAAGCAGTTGGCTCGCTCGATGACCCGGGTTGGCCGCTCGATGAAACGTCGTTGCGTGGCGCTGGTGACCGATATGAATCAGCCCCTGGGGGACACGGTCGGGACCGCGCTGGAACTGAAGGAAGCGATCGAACTTCTGAAGGGCGAGGGGCCGGAGGATTTGCAGGAACTGGTGTTAAAACTGGGGATGGAAATCGTTCGGTTGGCGGGAGTTGCCGGTTCGACGCTTTCCGCGAAACAGACCGTCCAGCGTCATTTGAAGGACGGATCGGCGCTCGAGAAGTTCAAGGAAATGATTACCGCGCAGGGGGGCGACGCGAGTTACATCGACAATCCGGACAAATTCCCGACGGCGAAGCATGTGCGGAAATTGCCGGCGCCAAAGCGCGGTTATGTGCATACGATCAATGCCGCGATGGTGGCGAGAGGCGTGAGTTTGCTCGGAGCCGGTCGCGACGGCGGGGCGGCGAAGATCGATCACGCGGTTGGGGTTTCGGGGATCAAGAAAGTCGGCGCGCAAGTGAAACAGGGCGAGCCGTTGATGATGATCCATTACAACGACGAAGCGAAGTTGGAGAGCGCGTTGGAGTATTTCAAGGCGGCTTACCGGCTTGCGCCGAAGCGTCCGAACCCGACGCAGCTGATCGTGGAGCGCGTCGCGTAAGAGATTTCTGCTTCTTCTTGGTTTTTTTCGGGAAAGCGTCCGTCAGAAATGGCGGGCGCTTTTTCGTTGTCGGATCGGTTCGGGATTGGCACGAGCAACAAAAAAGCGTTCGGAAATCCGAACGCTTTTTGTCGTGAAATATGAGAAAGAATCAGGCGCGGCCCATGTAGCTGCCGTCGGTGGTGTTTACGCGGATGATTTCGCCTTCTTTGATGAAGAGGGGAACCTGAACGACTTTGCCGGTTTCGAGGGTGGCCGGTTTTTGGACGTTGCTGGCGGTGTCGCCGCGAAGACCTTCCGGGGATTCGGTGACCTTGAGGTTGACGGTTCCTGGAAGACGGACTTCGACGGGATTGTCGGCGACGAAAAGGATGTCGACCTCGGAATTCGGGACCAAATAATCCTTGGCACTTTCGAGGAGTTCGGGAGGCAGCTCGATTGTTTCGAACGTCTCGTTGTCCATGAAGAAATAGGAGCCGCGGTCTTCGTAGCTGAACTCCATTTTCCTGGTGTCGGTCGTGAGGACTTCGACGGCTTCGGTGCTGGAGAAGCGGACGGCGTTGCTTTTCCCGTTGCGCAAATTGCGGATCGTCGCCTGGACGAACGCGCGCAAATTTCCGGGCGTGCGGTGCTGGACGTCGAGAACGAGGTGCGGGTCGTTGTTGTAGTTGATTACGTTACCCTTGCGGATGTCGTTGGCTTGCGGCATAGGCGGATTGGTTGCTAAAAGCTTCAAGTAAACGCGGCGGGCGGAAAGTGTCAATACGGCAACGGCTTGCGGGGCGAGAGCG
>CAZJCL010000402.1:0-2751 GCA_964544025.1 uncultured Opitutales bacterium
TAACCCGGCTCTCCCGAACGACCGGATTTCCACAAATACCGAGGGTTCAGCTAATCTCGATGTTTTCCTGAACTCCCTGTATGCGGAGGGCGCGCAAGCGAACAACTGGGCAGTGTTTCGCCTAACCTACGACGACGACGACATGACTCCTAACGACGGCTTCCTCGGCTATGAGATCTACGGATCGATAGGTGCCAATGAAGCCACCGATCCAACCCTCTCCTTCACCGCGATTCCCGAGCCTTCCACCGTCGCGTTCTTCAGCGGTCTCGCCGCCCTCGCGGTCGCCGGCATCGTCCGCCACCGCAGAAAGGCGTAAAACCGAAAAAACTTCTCTCACCAAACCCGCCCGGACCAAATCCCGGCGGGTTTTTTCACGCCCGCCCCCAGAAATTCCGACCCCATCCTCCAGCAGCCTATCCCAGATCTAAAATTTAAAATCTAAAATCTAAAATTCCGCCGCCTCCAGCCGCCCCCGATCCTGCATCCGCCGAAGCCACCGGTTCAAATCCGTCTCCAGCCCCGCCAAAACTTCCGCCGACGGCACGTCCGGCTCCGAAAACGCCTGCGACATCCGGTTGTTGAACAACCGGTTCACCTCCTGAATCCCCGGCGTGTAAACCACCTGCCGCGAAGCCCCCTCCTCCATCATCTCCGAAAACCGGTGCATCGAAGCAGGCGGCGACATCGCCAAAAACTCCTCCCCATACGCCACGCCCCGGTAAATCGGCTGCCAGCGCTGCGTTTTCATCGTAAACTTCGCTCCCTCCGGCGACGCGAAGAAACGCGCGAATTCCCGCGCCGCCTCCTGATTCGGACTCCCGCTCCAAACCCCCAAAGTCATCGACGCCAAATTCGAAACGTTCGACACCGACCCGTAAGGAAACTGCAAAATATCCCATTCGAACTTCGTCTGATTGTAAAACATCAGCGACCCGATGAGATTATCGAAATAAATCGCCACCCGCCCGTCCCGAAACAACTCCCGATACCCCTGATCCAGCCCCACATCCGGCGGCACCGCGTATCCGCTCTTATAAAGATCGCGCACAAAATCCAACACCTCCACCGCCTTCGGAGTATTGATCGTCACTTCCGTCGGATGCCATGGATCGTCGAACAAATCCAAGCCTTCCTGCCAAAAAAACGTCGTCAGACTCGGCAGGACCAAAGCGTAATCCGTCGGCGCGTCCCGATCTCCGTGTCGCGAGGAAAGCCGCGGCGCGATCTCCACAATCTCATCCCAAGTGATCCGCCCATCCTCCGGCACCGGAATTCCCGCCTTCCGAAAAGCGTCCACATTGATACAGGTCACCGAACCCGTGATATTCACCGGCAACCCGTACACCCGCCCATCCCGCTCCACCGCCTCCCGCGGCACCGGCATGATTTCCCCCATCCTCTCCAACGCCGCGAAATCCTCCGTCACATCCAGCAAAACTCCCCGATGCGCCCACTCATCGTAATAATTCACGCCCACCATCAACACATCCGGTGCCACGTTCCCCACCATCATCGCCTGGAGCTTGTCGAAATACCGCACATAACCCATCACCTGCGGCCGCACCCGGATATTCGGATGAAGCTCGTGAAACTCCGCGATCAAACGATCCGCCGCCGCCGCCTGCTCCGGCGTCCCCCAAAAAGCGAAGCTGATCCGCCGCACCTCGTCATCCGCCGGACGAGTGCAACTCCCCCCGCTCCAAAGACATATCGCCAGCAAAATCCCGATCCCCCAGCGGCGAACGACGCTAATCTTATTCTTCATCGCTTCCCTACAGTCAGCACTCCCCATGCGCCGGCGACAAGGTTCAAGTTCATCGAAACCATGATTCCGCCCAATGTTTTGCACGTCTCCAAAAATCGCAAATCCCCCCGAAAACACAGTCGCCCGCGCCCAAAAGATTTCCCCACGGCACGCCCGAGAATTCCGCGCCTTACCCTCCCGTTTTCCTTGACATCCCCGCCCATATACCGGATTATGGAAATACCCTTGTGTTTATGATTTATCAATCTCCAGCATATCAAGAGCTGACCGGCTTCCTGCCACTCATGGTCAGGCCCGGGCACCCCGGCGCCGTCGCTTGATCTGCCGTTGAAATCCTCATCCGGCGATCCCAAGACGACGCCGGGAAGCATTCTTTAAAACACCCGGCGCTGTACGAAACAGCCAAATCCGGCGGCAAAAAACAGCCTTCGCGCTTCCCAACATCCCTAAACCTCTCTCTTTCCATGCGCCGGTTACGGCGCGTCCAAACTCACAACATTACTGCAAATTCAATGAAGCCAATCTACATCTCATCCGAAGATCATCGACGTCTCAAAAAGATCGTGAACGACCTCGTCACCAGCGGCGGCAAAGTTCCTCCCGCCATCCAAAAACTCGGCCAAGAACTGGAACGCGCCGTCGTGCTCAACGCTTTGGCCATTCCGCCGGAAGTCGTCACTTTGAATTCGCACGTGAAACTTCGCGATCTCAAGACCAATGAGGTGGAAGAATGGATCCTGACCATGCCCGAACACGGCGACCCGGATAAACAACAACTCTCCGTCCTCGCCCCCATCGGCACCGCCATCATCGGCTTCTCCGAAGGCGACGAAATCGAATGGGAAACTCCCGGCGGAGTCCGCAAGCTCAAAATCGAAAGCGTCAGACCCGGCGCTCCCATTGTCCCCGATCTCCCGAAATCGATCTTCGGCTAAAACACCCCTTCGCTCCCCACAGGGCAGGTTCCGAACCTGCCCTGTAGC
>CAZJCL010000403.1:0-2741 GCA_964544025.1 uncultured Opitutales bacterium
GAAATGGTGCGGGTGGACGGAATCGAACCGACGTAGCCAGCTTGGAAGGCTGGAGTTTTACCACTAAACTACACCCGCGAATGAGAGGCAGTTTGGATCGCCGCTCAGTGAAAGGGAAGAATTTGGGGCGAGGGGGAGCGGTTTTCAATCTTTTTTTAAAGAAAATGCGGAGTATGAGGTTGCGGGAGCGTTTTGGGCGGGGCTTCATTGAGGGACGATGGCTTTCATTTCCACTTCCGCTCAACCGTCAACCGTTCGGGGGAATTCCCGCAAGCTGGGTTTCCGGGAATCTCAGGTTTTGGCCAAGCAGCGTTCTTACGAAAAGAAGTCGAAGAAATACCGGGTAAAGCTCGGCGAATTGACGGTTTTTACCCAGCAGTTGGCGTCGATGCTGGAGGCGGGGCTTCCGCTGGTGTCGTCGTTGGAGGCGTTGCAGGATCAGACAGAGGATCCGGTGTTTCGCATCATCATTCGCGATGTGCGGAATGATATCGCGAGCGGAACGGCTTTTTCGGACGCGGTGCGGAAATATCCGAACGCGTTCAACAATCTCTTCATTTCGATGGTGGAGGCGGGGGAGGCGAGCGGGGGCTTGCCGCCGATTTTGCAGAAGACGGCGAGTTATTTCGAGAGTACGCTGAAGTTGCAGAAGAAGGTGAAATCGGCGCTGACGTATCCGGTGGCGGTGATTTGCTTGGCGATCATTTTGGTGAACGTGCTGCTGATTTTCGTGATTCCGGTTTTCGCGGAGATGTTCGAGGGGTTTGGCGCGGAGTTGCCGAAACCGACGCAGATGTTGATCGATTTGAGCAATTTTTTGCAGTCGAACATCATTTACCTGCTCATCGCGGGTTTCGCGATTTTCAAGATTTTGGGGAAAGTGCTGGCGACGCCGAAAGGGCGGCGGATGCGGGATCGGGGGTTGTTGAAGGTGCCGGTGATCGGGGAATTGCGGCGGAAGATTTCGCTTTCTCGGTTTACCCGGACGTACGCGATTTTGATGAAGAGCGGGGTGCCGATTTTGAAATCGCTGGAGATTGTTTCGTCGGCCAGCGATAACACTTACATCGAGGATGCTTGCACGCAGATCAGCAAGCGGATCAGCCAGGGAGGTCAGGTTTCGGAGGTTTTGGCGGAGGATCCGTATTTCCCGTCGATGATGAAACATATGGCGAAGGCGGGGGAGCAGACGGGGAATGTGGACGGGATGATGACGAAGATTTCCGATTTTTACGACGCGGAGACGGATGCGATCGTCGCGGCGTTGACCTCGTTGATGGAGCCGGCGTTGATCGTGTTTCTCGGGGTAATTATCGGCGGGATCGTAATGTGCATGTTCCTTCCGATCTTCCAATTGTCCTCTGTCGTCAATTAACGAGAAACGGGGGCCGAAAGCTGACAACGCTCTTAAAACGGCGGTCGAGAGTGTGGGCAGCTACTGTGCAGATGGCTTATTCTTGCCATCTTCAGGCTCCCGCATAAAGATAATTCCTTAATGCCATCTGTCCTCATAGTCGATGACTTGACTGCTATCCACGAGATGTTGGCCGCCGTCATCCAGCCCACGGGTTACCAGATGGCGTTCGCCGACAACGGCGAGGAGGCGCTGCGGAAATACAAGGCGGAGTCGTTCGATGTGGTGTTGGCGGATATTTCGATGCAGCCGATGGACGGGATCGCGTTGCTCCAGCATTTGAAGGAGTACGATCCGGAATGCGTGGCGATCATGATGACCGGCTACGCGAGCACGGACACGGCGATCAAGGCGTTGAAGCACGGGGCGTTCGATTACATCCAGAAGCCGTTCAAGATCGACGAGTTGATTCAGACGCTGAAGCGGGCGGTCAATTTCGGCGCGCGAAATCGAGGGAAGCGGACGGAATCGGCCGAGGAGGCGGCGGCGGGGGATTTGGATTTGAGCCGCCGGATCGTGGGCGAGAGCGGGAAGACGCAGCGGTTGCGGCAGCAGATTTTGAAGCTGATGTCGGCGCATACGCCGTTGTTGATCGAGGGGGAAGCCGGGACCGGAAAGAGGACTGTGGCGGAGACGATTCATGAAGGAAGTGGCGGGGAGGGAGCGTTTATTTTAATAGATTGCGGGCTGACTTCGGCGGAGGAGTTTCAGAGCGGGTTGATCGGGGAAAGCGGTTATGGCGGGAAATGGCTGGAGCGCGCGAAGGGAGGCACGCTTTTTTTGCAACAGGTCGACCGCATGCCGCCGGAGATTCAGGCGAGGCTGGTCGGGGTGATGAAGCGGACGATCAACGAGACGCGGTTGATCTGCGCGAGCCGGCGAAATCTGGAGGAGTTGGTCGACGAGGGGGAATTCGACGACGAGCTTTTTTATCGGATCGCGACGTTGCCGGTTTCGGTGGCGCCTTTGCGGAAGCACATCGAGGATTTGCCGTTGCTGGTGAGGCATTTTTTGGAGCGGGCGAAAAATCCGGTATTTGAGGGGGCGCAGATCGAGTTTCATCCGGAAGCGCTGGAGGCGATGCGCGGCTATCGGTGGCCGGGGAATCTGGCGGAGTTGGGGCAGGTGGTGACGAGTTTGGCTTCGCAAACGACGGAGCGGGTGATCGGGCCGGAGCAGTTGCCGGCGAAACTGCGCTCGCTCGAGGGATGGCCGCGGCTGGAGGATTTTTTGCAGGAGCAGCGGGAGCGGTATGTGCGGCGGGTTTTGCATGCGTGCGGGGGGGACCGGGAGAAGGCGGCGGAGGTATTGGGGGATTTCGAATTTT
>CAZJCL010000404.1:0-2720 GCA_964544025.1 uncultured Opitutales bacterium
CGGCGGGAGCGGGGGGCGTCGAGGCGGAGGCGTTGGCGGGGGCGGTGTTGGATTTTCCAGCGGTTGTGGAGCCAGAGCCAATCGGCGCATTGATCGGCGGATTCGGCGAGATGTTTTTCCAGCCAGCGGTGGGCGCGGATGACGGGTTCGATGGAGGAATGGGCTTCGAGAGGGGCGACTTCGAAGGTGGCGCGCCAGAAACCGGTGCGGCGGGGAAAAAGGAGTTGGGGGCGGGCGTGGAAGCGGCGGGCGAGGAGTCCGGGGAGTTCGGTGGCGGAGGCGACGCGGCCGAAAAAGGTGATGAGGCTGCCGGCTCTGGAGGCGTTTTGGTCGAAAAGGATGGCGACGGCGCCGCCTTCGGAGAGGGCGCGTCCGGTTTCGGCGAAACCGTCTTTGCGGGAGAGGAGGCGGATGCCGTGGCGTTGGCGGACGTCGCGGACCCATTGATCGAGTTTGGGTTGATTGAGGGGCCGGAAAACGACGCGGATTCGGTCGAGCGGGACTTGGGTAATGGCGGGAGTGAGATCGAGGGATTCGGCGAGGGTGAAGTGGGGAACGAAATAGACGGCGGCGCTTTCGCGGGGATCGGGGGAATTCAGGCGGGCGAAGGATTCGCGGGCGGCGGGGGATAGGGTGAAGCGGCGGCGGATTTCGGCTTGGCTCATCCAGCGGGAGGCGGGAACGAAGAGGCCCATTTCGACGAGACGGCGGCAGCTTTCGCGGAGGACGTTTTCGCGCCAGGCGGGGGATTTTTTGGGGAAGGCGTGGCGGAGGTTGGCGAGGGCGAGGCGGCGGCGTTGGCCGGAAAAGCGGAAAATCGCTTCGCCGATGACGACGCAGAAAACGCGGAGGAGACGGTCGGGCATTTTGTGGAGGAGCCAGCCGAGAATGTTGAGACAGGTTGCGACCATTTTGCGTTTCCCGAGTTTTCACAGACGGGAAACGGGGTCACGATCTTTTAACGGCACTCGGGACGAAAGCGGGCGGCAAAATTGCGGGCGCTCAGAGGCGAGGGCGGGATGCGGCTCGTTTCAGGAGGGAGGCGATGGATCGAAAGAGAGCCGGGAGATTGAAGAGGAAATTCCGGCGGGGATTTCGATCCACTGCTTGGTCGTAGAACGCTAAAAAAGCCTCCCATCCGACGAACGCGAGTTGAGCGCGATCTTCTTCGTAGCGGCGCAGGTGGCGAAAGTTTCGCTGACGATTTCGCTTGGAGAGCGGACCGAACGGATGAAAGCGGATGTCGACGATGTCGATGAGGCCGAGTTGTTTCTCGGGAGTCACGATCACGTTGGCGAAATGGATGGAACGAAAGAGGATTCCCTTAAAGTGGAGACAAGCGAGAAGTTGGGCGAAATTTTGGAGAAGATCCCTTTTTTCGTCGGGAGGAGCGACTTGCAGCGCCGTGCGAAGCGTGTTGCCGGGAATGGGACGGTATAGAACGGCGTATGCTTTAAGACAGGGCAGCTGGAAGAGATCTTCGATTTCGATGGTAAGGAAACCCCGGTCTTTCAGCTTTCGGGCATTTCGGGCGAAAATGGCGGCTCTGGGCTTGCGGCCGAGGCGGAGCCAGGGACGTTTGTGGCGGATGATTTTGAGATAGTTTCCGTTCTCGATTTTATAGACTTTAGGGCCGTGGCCGTCGTGTTCCAATATCGTGGAATGGTCGACGAGGTGATGGAAACTTTCCGGGGATAATTTCTTCATGATAAACCGAATGAGGACGGGAAGGTAAATGATAAATAAGATCAAAAAGAGTGTTTACAAATGCAAGCTTAGGGTTTCGGGGAAATAAAGTGCGCCGCAAGGATAAAATAAAACTATCGGGGGAAACGGCGTTTTACGCTGGTTTCGATCTTTACTTCCGCGGGACGAGGAGGAAGTTTGGGAGAGCGATTAAGAAATGGTGATGAGAATGGCTTCAGTTTGCGGGGAACGCGATTTTCGAAACGGGAACGAATGACGGCAGATAAGGAAGAATTGGTATCCGGGGCTTTGTTGGATCCGGCGAAGCTCTTAGAGAAAGAGTGGGGGGAGAGTTGGACGGCGGATGGCCGTATCCAGCGGCCGGCGTGGGGGCGAATCCATAAGGCGAATTGCGCGGAGGTGGATGCGCATGCGCTGGCGGCGATCTGTCGTCACCCGCCGCCGGGTTTGCGTTTGTTTAAATACGGTTCCCGGTCGGTGGTCGGTTCCTTCCAGTTGCCGAGTGGGAAGGAGGTTTGCCTGAAGTATTACTTTCCGAAGAATTGGATGAAGCGGATGACGTATGGTCTCCGTGGCTCGCGTTGCTTCCGGAGTTGGGTGGCGGGATTCGCGCTCGCCGAGGCCGGGGTTTCCACGCCCGCTCCGATCGCGATCGTTGAAGAGAAGGGAGCCGGGGGATTGCGGCTGGACCGGGCGTTTCTCGCGACGGATTTGGCGAGTGGGATCACGTTGGCGGATTTTGTTTTGCGGCATGGATTGGATGCCGCACGATTGGGAATGATCGCGGAGAAGCTTCGGAGGGATTTTGCGCGGATGGCTCGCGCCCGGATAACGCATGGAGACTTGAAAGCGACGAATATTCTGGTGGACGAGAGGGATGAAATCGCGTTCATCGATTTGGATGGAGTCGAGGTTGCTCGGTCGCTTGCGGCGTGGAAAAAGGGGAGGGAGAGGGATGAGCGGGTTTTCGCGAAGAATTGGCGGAAAGAACCGGTGTTGGCGGAGGTGTTTCG
>CAZJCL010000405.1:0-2720 GCA_964544025.1 uncultured Opitutales bacterium
ACATCGAAAATCTTCCCCGGATTCAACAAATTATCCGGATCCAAACTCCGCTTCACCAGCCGCATCGTCTCCAAACTATCCTCCGAAAACTGACGCGGCAAAAACGCCTTCTTCGCCAACCCGACTCCGTGCTCACCCGTGATCGTTCCGCCCAACCCTATTGCGAAATCGAAAATCTCCACCATCGCCTTCTCCACCCGCTCCATCTCATCCCGGTCCTTCTCATCCGTCAAAAACGTCGGATGCAAATTCCCGTCCCCCATGTGCCCAAAAGTTCCGATCTGCAACCGATACCGTTCCCCCACTTCCTGAATAAACCGGATCATCTTCGTCAACTCGCTCCTCGGCACCGTCGCATCCTCCAAAACCGTCGTCGGACGCCGCCGCGCCAACGCCGAAAACGCCGCCCGCCGCGCCGTCGCCAACCGCTCCGACTCCGCAACCGAAGCCGCGATCGTCACCTCCTCCGCCCCATGCTGCCGCGCGATCTCCGACATCAGCCGCGCCTCCTCCTCCACCACGACCGGATGCCCGTCGCTCTCCATCAACAAAATCGCCTCCGCGTCCAGCGGCAGCCCGATCTTCGCGAAATCCTCCACGCACGCGATCGTCACCTTGTCCAAAAACTCCAGCGTACACGGAATAATCTTGTTCTCAATAATCGCCGAAACCGTTTCCGAAGCCCCCTCCATTGTCGGAAACCGCGCCAGCAAAGTCTTCCGCGCCACCGGCTTCGGCAGCAAACGCAACAACACCTTCGTCACAATCCCCAGCGTCCCTTCCGATCCGATGAAAAGATCCCGCATGCTATAACCCGCGACATCCTTCACGCATTTGTTTCCGAAAAAACAAACCCGCCCATCCGGCATCACCACTTCCAACCCCATCACGTAATTCCGCGTCACCCCGTATTTCAATCCGCGCAAACCGCCGGAATTCTCCGCCACATTTCCCCCGATCGTCGAAATCTTCATCGACCCCGGATCCGGCGGATAAAAAAGCCCCGCCTTTTCCGCCTCGTCGCTGATCGTTTTCGTGATAACGCCGCACTCCACGAACATCGTCAGATTCTTCCGGTCCAGCTCCAGAATCCGGTTCATCCGCAGCAAACACATCACGATCCCCCGCTCCAGCGGCACGCTCCCGCCGCTCAAACCGGTTCCCGATCCCCGCGTCACCACCGGAAAACCCTCCTCCCGCGCCAACTTCAAAATCGCCGAAACCTCCTCCACCGTTTCCGGAAAAACCACGCACTGCGGGAACTGCTTCATCGCCGCCGTCCCATCGAATCCGTAAGGAATCAAATCTTCCTTTTCCCGAAGCACATTATCCGGCCCCAAAAGCGAAGTGAGGCGATCCGCGAGAGTCGTAGCCGTGTTCACCCGCCCAGCTTTCCCGATTCCCACCCGAAAATCAAAGCCGAAAATACCCCCTCATCGCCACACTTCCCTCCCCACTCCCGACAACCCCGAATAACACCAACAAATTCGTGTCCATTCGTGTCCATTCGTGGTTAAAAACAGAGCAAAAGCAGAACCCAACCTCCCCCAACCTCCCCCTCCGTCACCCCCGCAAAACCGCCCCCAAATAGTCCAAAATCCCCGTCGTCCGCACCGCCTCCTGACCGCCGTCCCGCGCCAGCGATTCCGCCGCCATCCCGTGCCAAACCACCGCCATCCGCGCCGCCCCCGCCGGATCCCCCGGATTCCGCGCCAACAAACTCCCCAAAATCCCGCACAAAATATCGCCGCTCCCGCCCCGGCCCAAAACCGGCCCTCCCGGCAAACAATACGAAATCCGTTCCCCGTCGCAAATCCGCGTAAACGGCGGCCCCTTCAACAAAACCACCGTCCCCGACCCCCGGCAAAATTCCCCCAACCCCTCCTCCCCGCTCTCCCGAAAATCCATCCCTGAAATCCGCGCGTATTCCCCCAAATGCGGCGTCAAAACCGCCCGCCCCTTCCCCGCCTCCCGCTTCACCAAAACCGCCACCAACCGCTCCTGCAACGCCTCCGCATCCACCGCCAGCGCCCCCGCCGCATTCCGCGCCACCTCCTCCAGCAACGCCTGCGTCTCGCTCTCCGCCCCCACGCCCGGCCCCATCGCCACAGCGTCCGCCTTCTCCAAAAACGGACGCAGCAAGTAAAAACTCTCCAACGCGATCCCGCCCTCCCGCGTTTCCGGACACCCCACCCACATCGCCTCCGGCACCGCCACCGCAAAACTCGCCACCAGCGATTCCGGCACCGCCCCCGTCAGCAACCCCACCCCGCTCCTCGCCGCCGCCAGCACGCTCATCAAGATCGCCCCCGGCATCCGCCGCGACCCGCCGATCAGCAACAAATGCCCGAACTTCCCCTTGTGCGCCATCGGCGAACGCAACCCCCGAAGCGGCCCCAAAACCTCCGGCAACAAAACCTCCCGCACCCCGCCCGCCGCCAATTCCCGTTCCTCCTCAAAAAACCCCAAATCCAAATACCGAATACGCCCCGCCGCCTCGGCGTTCTCCGCCACAAAAACCGGCGCCTTTCCGCTCCCCGTCAAATACGTGAAATCCGCCCGCACCGCCAAATCCGACCGCTCATCCCCCAACCCGCTCGGCAAATCCACCGCCGCCACCAAATCCGCCGCCATTTCCTCGTTCGCCCACCGAACCGCCTCCTCCGCCGCCCCCCGCAACGGCGGCCGAAAATTCATCCCGAAAATCCCGTCGAAACAGA
>CAZJCL010000406.1:0-2715 GCA_964544025.1 uncultured Opitutales bacterium
TTTATCGGAATCCGGTGGTGTCGCTCGTTCCTCGCTCAACCACCGGCTACAAGCTGTGATCCCTACCGGGATCGATGAAACGAAAAAAGGCGGAACCGCATGGGTTCCGCCTTTTGTTAAGTGGTTGCTCTTGTCTTACATTTCGAGCTGGGGGCGGCCTTGGGCCAGCCAATCGATGTGGTAGAACTTGCCGCGCGGCTGGTCGACTCGCTCGTAGGTGTGCGCGCCGAAGTAGTCGCGTTGGCCTTGGAGGAGGTTGGCCGGGAGGCGCTCCGAACGGTAGGCGTCGAAGTAGGCGAGGGCCGAGTAGAAGGTCGGCACGGATACTCCGGAGGTCGCGGCGGTGGCCACGACTTTGCGCCAGCTCGCTTCCGCCTTCTCAATGGCTCCCGTGAAGTAGGGATCGAGGAGGAGGTTGGCGAGGTTTGGATCGCGTTCGTAGGCTTCGGTGATCTTCTGCAGGAAACGGGCGCGGATGATGCAACCGCCGCGGAAAATCTGGGCGATTTCGCCGAAGTTGAGCTTCCAGCCGTATTCTTCCTGCGCGGCGCGCATGAGTTGGAAGCCTTGGGCGTAGGAGCAGATCTTCGAGCAATAAAGGGCGTCGCGAACGGCTTCGATGAATTCGCTGCGGTCACCTTCGTATTTCGCGGGGGCCGGGCGTTGGAGGATTTTCGAAGCGGCGACCCGTTCGTCTTTTACCGCGCTGATGCAGCGGGCGAAAACGGCTTCGGCGATGGTCGGCGCCGGCACGCCCATGTCGAGCGCGCTAACGGAGGTCCATTTGCCGGTTCCTTTTTGCCCGGCGACGTCGAGGATCACGTCGACCAGCGGTTTTCCGGTCACCGGGTCGTTTTGCTTGAGAATGTCGGCGGTGATTTCGATCAGGAAGGAATCGAGGTCGCCCTGGTTCCACTCGGAAAACACGTCGCCCATTTCGGAGGCGGAGAGGCCGAGGACGTTTTTCATCAGCGCGTAGGCTTCGCAGATCATCTGCATGTCGCCGTACTCGATGCCGTTGTGGACCATTTTCACGTAATGGCCAGCGCCGTCGGTGCCGATGTAAGCGGTGCAGGGGACGCCGCCTTCGACCGGTTTTCCGGCTTCGGCGCCTTCGAGCGGACGGCCGGTTTTGCCGTCGACCTTCGCGGCGATGGCTTTCCAGATCGGCTCGATTTCCTTCCAGGCTTCGAACTCGCCGCCCGGCATGAGGGACGGACCGAAGCGGGCGCCTTCTTCACCGCCGGAAACGCCGGAACCGATGAAGCGGAGGCCTTTTGCCTTTAAATCCTTTTCGCGACGGATGGTGTCGAGCCAGTGGGCGTTGCCGCCGTCGATGATGATGTCGTTTTTGTCGAGGAGCGGCACGAGGCTGTCGATGACCGCGTCGGTTGGCCCGCCTGCTTTGACCAGGATGATAATCCGGCGGGGGCTGGCGAGGGAGCCGACGAATTCCTCAAGCGTCGTGCAGCCTTGGAGGCCGCCGGGCGTGCTGGGATTGGCGGCCACGAACTTTTCCGTCGTGGCGGTCGTCCGGTTGTAGACGGAAATGCGGAAGCCGTGGTCGGCCACGTTGAGGGCGAGGTTTTGCCCCATAACGGCCAAGCCGATGAGTCCGATATCTGATTTCTTTTCTGCCATGGTCGCGAATCGTTTCCCCGCCTTTGCTCGCGGGTGGAATTGAAGCTCGGAACCGGATGCGGACGTTCCTTTGGCCGCGCCGGTCCGGAAAGGGTTTAAGAATTCAGATTCCGGGGCGGTTGGCGATAAAAAAGAGGGGTTTGGGGGCGGGTGATGGGTGGGGGTTGGTTATCGGTTATTGGTTATTTGTTATTGGTTGTTCGGCAGAGTGGGAATTTCCGGTCTGGACGGGCGGGGGAGGGGTGTCTAGAAACGTTCGATACATTCTATCCCGTTACCCATGAAGGTTGTTTTGCAGGCGCGTTCTCTTTCTAAACAGTTTCCCGGCGTGAAGGCGCTCGACGATGTCGGGTTGACGGTGCGGGCGGGGGAGATTCATGCGTTGATGGGGGAGAACGGGGCGGGGAAATCGACGTTGATCAAGGTGTTGACGGGGGTTTATCCGCGGGATGCGGGGACGGTGTCGTTGGAGGGGGAACTGGTGAATCCGGGGTCGCCGATGGAGGCGGAGGCGGCGGGGATCAGCACGGTTTATCAGGAGGTGAATCTGGTGCCGGCGTTGAGCGTGGCGGAGAATATTTTGCTGGGGCGGCAGCCGCGGGCGGGTCCGTTCATTCGCTGGGGGGCGTTGCGGCGGCGGGCGCGGGCGGCGCTGGAGCGGATCGGGCTGGACGGGATCGATGTGGACCGGCCGGTGGGGTCGTATTCGATCGCGATTCAGCAAATGGTGGCGATCGCGCGGGCGCTGGATGTGGAGGCGACGCGGTTGTTGATTCTGGACGAGCCGACTTCGAGTCTGGACGAGGCGGAGGTGGAGCAGCTTTTCCGGGTGATGCGGAAGTTGCGGGACGACGGGTTGGGGATCGTTTTTGTGACGCATTTTCTGGAACAGGTGTATGCGGTGTGCGACCGGATTTCGGTGTTGCGGAACGGGAAGTTCGTGGGGGAGTTCGCGGCGGCGGAGTTGCCGCGTTTGAAGCTGGTGGAGACGATGTTGGGACGGGAGATCGGCGACGGGTTTTCGGAATCGGCGCGGGGAGAAGCGGTGGAGGAGGCGGCGGGCGGCGAGGTGTT
>CAZJCL010000407.1:0-2701 GCA_964544025.1 uncultured Opitutales bacterium
GGGAGCGGCGTGTAAATTGGGAAGGTGGGGAAGGGGGGTGATTGGTTATTGGGGGGTGAGGAGATGGGAGATGGGGGATGGGAATAGACGATAGGGAATAGACGATAGGGAATAGGCGATGGGAGGAGGTGGGAAAGGGGGGAACGTGGGAAAGGGGGGCACTTCCAACGTCCAACGTTCAACGTCCAACGTTCAACTTTGAACTTTGAACTTGGGACTTTGAACTTTGAAGCTGGAAGCCTTGGGGCTCCTTGACTTTGCGGGGGCGGGGGTGTTCGATTGTTTTTCGTTTAAAAAGGAGAAACTGGCTTTGGCTACTCAATATAAAGTGGGAATTGTCGGCGCTACGGGCGCTGTCGGGCACGAATTGTTGCGGCTTTTGATCGAGCGCGGCTTTCCGGCTGCGGAGATCGGGTTGTTCGCGTCGGCGCGTTCGGCGGGGAAAACGATTTCGTTCGGCGACTTTACCGGGACCGTGCGGGAAACGACGGCGGAGATTTTCGACGATCTCGATATCGCGATTTTCAGCGCGGGCGGCGACATTTCCCGGAAGTTCGCGGCGGAGGCGGTGGCGCGGGGGTGTCTGGTGATCGACAACAGTTCCGCTTTCCGGATGGATCCGACGGTGCCGCTGGTGGTGCCGGAGATCAACGGGGAGGCGTTGGGCGGGCATTCGGGGATCATTGCGAATCCGAATTGTTCGACGGCGATCGCGTTGATGGGGCTTTATCCGTTGCACCGGGAGTTCGGGTTGAAGCGGTTTTTCGCGGCGACGTATCAGGCGGTTTCCGGAACGGGGGCGGAGGCGATGCGGGAGTTGGAGGAGCAGATTCAGGCTTACGCGGCGGGGAAACCGCTGGAGTCGAAGGTGTATCCGTATCAGATCGCGTTCAACGTGTTGCCGCAGGTCGATTCTTTCGCGGACGACGGTTATACGAAGGAAGAGCTCAAAATGGTGAACGAGGGGCGCAAGATTTTGGGGCTGGAGAATTTGCGGGCTTCGACGACTTGCGTGCGGGTGCCGGTTTTCCGCGCTCATTCGATTTCGATCAACGCGGAGTTCGAGAAGCCGGTGGATGTGGCGCGGGCGCGGGAGGTGCTGAGCGAGTTTTCGGGGAGCGAGGTGATCGACGAGCCGGAATCGCGGAAGTATCCGATGCCGCTTTTTTACGCGGAAAAGGTCAAGTGCGGCGTGGGGCGGATGCGCCGGGATTCGGCGTTCGAGAACGGGCTTTCGTTCTGGGTGGTCGGCGACCAGCTCTGGAAGGGGGCGGCGTTGAACGCGATCCAGATCGCGGAGGCGATGCACGAGCGCGGGCTGGTCGGCGTTGGGGCGGCGGCCCGGTGAGTTTGGCGGTCTTCGCGTTTGGGGGAACGCGGAGGCCGGTTGAAGGATTTGCGTTGGCGAAGGTTTCGGCCGGTGAAGGGGGCATCGGCGAAGCGCCGATGCTACCGCCTGAAGGCGGAACTACGAACCTTGGACACGAGCGGGGGTGGTGGGGTATTTTTTGATGAAGAATAAGCAGGAGAGCGTTCGGTTGGGGGTGGAGGGTATGACTTGCGCGAGTTGCGTTTCCCGGGTGGAAAAGGCGCTGGCGAAGGTGCCGGGCGTGAAAACGGTGGAGGTGAATCTGGCGACGCGGGAGGCGCGGATTCGTTACGACGAGACGCGGAGCAGTTTCGGGGATTTGGAGGAGGCGGTGCGGGAGGCGGGGTATGAGCCGCGGGAGTTTTCGGCGGAAGTGGAGGAGTTGGAGGCGCGGGAGCGGAAGGAGCGGCGGCGGATGAATTGGCGGCTAATCGTGGCGGCGGTTTTCGCGATTCCGACGATCGTGATCGAGATGGGCGGGTTTGCGATTCCGTATCAGCCGTGGGTTTTGATGGGGATGAGCGCGGTGGTTTTGTTCGTGGCGGGAGCGCCGGTTTTCGGCGGGGCGTTGCGGATGTTGCGGTTTGGGACGGCGGATATGAATACGCTGGTCGCGCTCGGGACGGGTTCGGCGTTTGGCTATAGTTTCGTGGCGACGGTTTTTCCGGAGATTTGGACGCGGGCGGGGCAGGAGCCGCATGTGTATTACGAAGCGGCGGCGGCGATCATGTTTTTTATTTTGTTGGGGCGCTTTCTGGAGCATCGGGCGCGGGGGCGGACGTCGGAGGCGATCCGGAAATTGATCGGACTTCAGCCGCGGACGGCGCGGGTGGTGATGGAGGATGGGACGGAGAAGGATGTGCCGTTGAGCCGGGTGCGGAAGGGGCAGACGGTGCGGGTGCGTCCGGGGGAGCGGGTGCCGGTGGATGGGGAGATTGTCGATGGGCAATCGGCGGTGGATGAGGCGATGATTACGGGGGAATCGCTGCCGGTGGAGAAGGGCGCGGGGGACGAGGTGATCGGCGGGACGATCAATAAAACGGGGACGTTTACGTTTGTCGCGAAACGGGTGGGGGAGGAGACGGTGTTGCATCAGATCGTCGAGATGGTGAAGGAGGCGCAGGCGTCGAAACCGCCGATCGCGCGGCTGGCGGATGTGCTTTCGAGCTATTTCGTGCCGCTGGTGCTGGCGATCGCGGTGGCGGCGGGAGTGGCGTGGTATTTTTTCGCGCCGCCGGAAGTGGACGGGGTGACGTTCGCGTTGATGACATTTGTTTCGGTTTTGATTATTTCGTGTCCGTGCGCGCTCGGTTTGGCGACGCCGACGGCGAT
>CAZJCL010000408.1:0-2688 GCA_964544025.1 uncultured Opitutales bacterium
GGTCCAGGAATCGTGGCCGGTGTTTTCGTAGCGGGTGTAGCGGACGGTGCCGTTCACCTTCTTTAGGGCTTCGACCATTTCTTCGGATCTTTGGATTGGAATGACGGTGTCGTCGGCGCCGTGGAAAACCCAGACGGGGAGGTGGGCGATGGTGCGGGCTTTGAACGTTTCACCGCCGCCGCAGATCGGTGCGATAGCTGCGAAACGGTCGGGATAATCGAAGGCCAATTGCCAGGTGCCGAACCCACCCATGCTGAGGCCGGTGATGTAGATGCGGGAATCGTCGACGCGGTATTCTTCGCGGATTTTGTCGAGGAGAACGATCAGGGTTTCAGAGTTCCAATATTTGCCCGCCGGGCATTGTGGTGAAACGAGGATGAACGGGAAATCGGGATTGGTTTCGACGAGTTTGGGCGGGCCGTGGGTTTTGACTTTTGCGAGGTCGTCGCCGCGCTCGCCCGCGCCGTGGAGGAAGAGCATGAGCGGCCATTTTTTGTCCGGATCGGCGGCGTAATCTTTGGGAGTGAAAAGGAGGTAAGGGAGGTCCACAGCTTTTTCGACGGTTTGGGTGAGGCGGTGTTCGGTTTGGGTGGTGGCGAGGAGGGTTTGGGCGAGAAGGAGGGGGAAAAGGGCGGTGGCGAGGAATTTCATGGGTCGCGGAAAAAGGGGAAAAGGCGAAAGCCCTCACTCCAGAATTGGGAGCGAGGGCTTCGGTCTTTTAGATGTGAATCGCTTCGTCGTGGACGGCGGCGGCGGCTTCCATCAACGCTTCGGCGAGGGTTGGGTGGGCGTGGATGGTGCCGTGAATTTCTTCCGAGGTGATTTCGAGCGACATCGCCAGACCGTATTCGGCGATCAATTCAGTCGCTTCCGATCCGATGATGTGAGCGCCGATGATTTCGCCGTCTTCCTCGGAAACAAGGATTTTGACGAAACCTTCCGACTCGTTGGAGGCGACGGCTTTTCCGGACGCGGTAAAGGGGAATTTGCCGACTTTGTATTTGAGCCCCTTTTCCTTGGCCGCTTTTTCCGTGAGGCCTTGGCTGGCGACTTGCGGCTGGCAATAAGTGCAGCCGGGGAACTGGTAAATCCGGCGCGGTTTGCTGTGGCCGAACATGCCGTTGACGGCCTGGATCGCCTCGAAGGTCGCGGTGTGGGCGAGCCAGGGAGGTCCGATGATATCGCCGGCCGCGTAGATTCCGGCGGTGCTGGTTTGGTAATTATCGTCGACTTTCAGGTAGCCGCGGTCGAGGTCGAGTTTTACGCGAGGTGAAACGCTGCCTTCGAGATTTGGGACGAGACCGATGGCGACAAGCATCGCTTCGGCTTCGACGGTTTCGCGTTTGTCGCCTTTCACTAGTTCGCATTTCACGCCGTTTCTCTCGACGGTGACGTTTTCGGTTTTGGTGGAAGTGCGGACATCGATCCCCTGTTTCTGGAGGCTGCGGCCGAGAAGTTTCGAGCATTCCTCGTCTTCGACCGGAAGCACTTGCGGGAGGAGTTCGACGAGGGTGACCTTCGTGCCGAAAGAGTTGTAGAAATAGGCGAACTCGACGCCGATCGCGCCCGCGCCGACGATGACGATTGATTTCGGCTGCTTGCGGAGATCGAGCGCCTGTCGGGAGGTGAGAATTTTTTCGCCGTCGACCGGGAGGCCGGGGAGGGGGCGAGGTTTGCAACCGGTGGCGAGGAGGATGTTTTTCGTTTTGAGGAAACGGCCTTTTTCTTTGCCGTCGGTGATTTCCACCATTCCGGGAACGCTGACGCGTCCGTGACCGACGATGTAGTCGACCTTGTTTTTGCGGAACAGGAACTCGATGCCCTTGGCCATTTGACCGGCGACGCCGCGGGAGCGTTCGATGATTTTCGGGAAATCGTAGGAGAGTTCGCCGGTGGAAAGGCCGAAGTCGGCGGCCTTTTTCATTTTTTGGTAGAGCTCGGCGCTTTTGAGGAGCGCTTTGCTCGGAATGCAGCCCCAATTGAGGCAGGTGCCGCCGGCGCGTTCCATTTCGACGCAGGCCGCTTTTTTGCCGAGTTGTCCGGCGCGAATCGCGGCGGCGTAACCGGCGGGTCCTCCGCCAATGACTACGAGATCGTATGTGTCGTTTTCTGCCATTTGCTTATTTGTGTTTCGACTCGCGCGGGCTCAGATATCGATGACGTCGTCATCTTTTCCCCGAAACCGTGGCTGCGATGGTTTTTTTGTTCTCTGGACGCTGAACTGGAATTTCGTGGGTCCCAGAAGCGAATTCATGAGCACGGAGAGAATGCTGATAATCAGACCTCCGAAAAAAGCGGATCCGAAGCCGGCCACGTAAAAACCTTCCACCAATCTCCCCGCGATCAGGAACAGGAACGCGTTGATGAAAAGAACGCCGATGCCGAGGGTCAAAACAATAAACGGGAGGGTGAAGATCAGCAAAAGCGGCTTGAGGACGGCGTTGAGGAGGCTCAAAAGCAGGACGACGACGATGAGGCTTCCGGCGCTGTTGTAGCCGATGCCCGGGACGATATGGGCGCTGGCGAGAACGCCGACCGCGAGCACGATCCAAGTGTAGGCGAGTCGCATGAATCTATTTCTCATTACCCGTTGTTCATCGGTCATTTTGGGCTTGGAGGCAAACGCCAATCGATCCTTATTGGAAAACGAACCCGCGAAAAACCGATGCCCGATTCCCAAAAAGCGAA
>CAZJCL010000409.1:0-1338 GCA_964544025.1 uncultured Opitutales bacterium
GATTCGGCGGGGGTTAGGCGGGAGTGGTGGACGGCTTCGCCGCCGGTGCCTTCGAGGATGGCGGTGCCGGCGGTGACGGGGCCGGTGAAATTGGCGGGGTCGACTTCGGGGGCGGTCTGGGTGGTGCCGAGTTGTTCGCCGAGGGCGGCGCGGGTGAGGTCGGGGTTGGAGACGGCTTCGCGGCGTTGGGCGTCGGCGAGGCTGGGGAATTCGTTGAAGGAGAGCGGGGCTTCGCCGGGGCCGCGGGAGATTCCGCCGGAAGCGGCGAGGATGCCGGCTCCGTGGATGGAGCAGGCGGCGCCGGAGCCGTCGCATTCGCCGGTGCCGTCACATTGGCCGCCTAGGCATTGTCCGGCGGCGGCGGTTTTTTCACGAAGCATTTGGGCGAGTTTGTCGATTTGTTCCTGGGAGAGATTTTGGAGGTTGGCGAAATCGACTTGGGCGAGTTGGGCGAGGAGTTCTTTGTCGAGAGTGAGGGGAACGGCGGCGAGTTGATCCATGGCGTCGAGCCAATGTTCCTGGAGGAGGGGTTGGAGGCCGGTTGGGATTTTGTCGATGCCGTCTTGCATGGCGGTGAGGGGGAAGGCGGCTTTATCGAGGGCGTTTTGGAGTTGGCGGATGTTTTCGGCGGCGGTGTCGCGGAGGTTGTCGCCGGCTTCGAGGCTGCTGTGGGCGTACCATTCCTCGGCGGGTTGCTGGCGAAGGCGGTCGACTTGCTCGCGCCAGGTTTTGGCTTGTTCCTCTTCGACAAGGTCTTGTTCTTCGAGAATTTCGGCCCAGGAATCGACTTGTTGCCAAGCGACGGGTTCGTCGGGGATGGCGAGCGGCGGTTGGGCTTCGGTTTGGATGGGGATGGAGCCGGCGAGGGTGAGAAAGGCGAGGGCGAAAAGCGGGGGGAGGGCGAGGCGTTGCCAGACCCATTGGAGGGAATCGGGGAGCGGGCGCGGGTCGGGCCAGGGGGCGTGACCGGCGTCGGCAGCGGTGAGGCGGTTGTGGAGTTGGAGGCGGGTTTCGAGGTGGACAAGGGCGTCGGCGCGGGTGAAGAAGCGGCGGCGGGCGTGGTGGAAAGCGGCTCCGGCGGCGACGAGCGCGAGGACGGCGAAGGCGATCCAGAGGGGGAGGAGGGAGGTTTCCCAGCGGCGGAAGAGGAGAAGGAGGCAGCCTTGGAGGATGGAAAGAACGATGAGGGCGGGGAGAAAGGATTGGAGGAAGAAGCCGGAGTTGACGCGGAGGCGGAGGCGTTTGGCGGCGGTTTCCCAGTATTTGCGGGGGGATTTTTGGCTCATGTTGTGCGGGGAGTTGGCGTGGTTGGCGATGGAGGAATTTACGCGGGAGAAG
>CAZJCL010000409.1:1438-2684 GCA_964544025.1 uncultured Opitutales bacterium
TGGGCTCGGAGCTTGGCTCTGAAGGGTAAGACCACGGATGGCACGGATGGGCACGGATGACTTGGGCTCGGGGGTTAACAGAAGGTAGCGAAGGAAGCGAAGGCTTGGGCTCTGCTTTATTAACCGCGAAGGACGCGAAGAGCGCGAAGGGGGGGTGAGGCTCTGGGAGAGGGGGACCACAGATGGCACGATGGGGGCAGATGGCTTGGGCTCGGGATTTTATTTAACAGAAGGTCGCGAAGGAAGCTAAGGGGGAGATTGGGCTTTTTTGATACAGGCGTGGCTGGGCTTGAAGGGGAAAGAGCGGTTCTCGGGGGAAACCTGAATTGGGGGGAGGCGGGTTGGGGTGGGCGGGGTTGGGGGGTATATTGGAGGCGAATTCCGCTCGGAGTCGCCGGGATGGCGGATGGACCGGAGCGGTGTAGTTATTTTTTTAATAAGGAGAAGATTATGAACGAACGACGTGAAGCTAGCGGACGGATTTCGATTCACCAAGAGGGTTTGGGAACGGTGACGCGGAAAATGATCGAGGATCGGGCGAGCGAGTTGGCGCTTATCGAGGGGCGGGCGCGGGTGACGAAGGAGGACCGGCTGGCGGCAAGGCAGGAGCTTCTGGGGACGTCCGGAGAGTTGAATCGGTTGGAGGCGGAGGAGGAGAATTTGGAATCGCTGGATCCGTCGGAAGTGCGGACGGAGCATGGGCATCAGGCGCCGCAGCGGGAAACGGATGACGAGGAGGCGATGGTTCGGGAAATCGTGGAATACGGGGTGAACGAGGCGGAGCATGAGCAGATGTTGGAAGGACATCGGCGCGAGGAGGATGCGGAAGAGGAGAGAGAGGATGGAGACCGGCGGCGTTCCGCTTAAACGGAGGATTATTTGTTATGAAGATCGATTCATTGGAGAAGCTTTATCAGGATCAGTTGGCTGGTTTGCGGTATGGGGACGAGATGCTTTTGGAGTTTTTGTCGAAGATTCTGGGGGCGATTTCGCATGCGGAGTTGCGGGATCATGTGCGGGAATTGATTCCGCAGATCCGGCGGCAGGCGGGGAGGATCGAGGAGATTTTGCCGCGGAATCCGGTGACCGAGCAGCGGGAAACGTCGCCAGCGATGAACGGGCTTTTGGAGGAGGGGCACGTTTTCCTGGAGCGGGCTAGCGAGGCGAGCGTGATCGATGCGGGGTTGCTGTCGCTGCTCCAGCGGATTTTTCATTACTCGATGTCGAGTTACGGCGCGGTGCGGAC
>CAZJCL010000410.1:0-2675 GCA_964544025.1 uncultured Opitutales bacterium
TCGCGGAGGGATGGACCGGGCGCAAAAACGAAAATGTTGGACGCGTCCAGTAACTCCTTTATCGTTTTTCGGGAAATTCAGGTGGCATCCTGTAGTATGGAACGGCCCTCATCCATTCGAGACATAGCCGCCCGTTCGGGGTTTTCGAAATCAACTGTTTCGCTGGCTCTGCGGGGAGATCGGAGTCTTCCCACGGCGACGATTGAGAAAATCCGGGAGGCGGCGCGGGAGTTGAACTATCAGCCGAATCCGATGGTGGTTTCGCTCATGGGTTCCCTTCGCGCTCGGAAAACGAGTTCTTCCAAGCCGGTGATCGGTTATTTAACGGCGAATCCTTCCGCCATGGAATGGAGACAAACGCGGACATTCGAGCGGTTTTATTTAGGCGCGGAGGAGAGGGCGGGTAGTTTGGGATACCGGTTGGAGCATTTCTGGTTGCGAGAGCCGGGGATGAGCGAAAAGAGGTTCGATCAAATTTTCGCCGCTCGCGGAATTCACGGCTTAATTCTGGGCCCGGTTCCGACGGGTACCGAAATCCGATTGGCTTGGGATCGCTATGCGATGGCTAAGGTGGGATTTTCTTTGCAGGGAATCGACGGGCATACCGTTGCGAATCACCAGATTCGGACGATCCAGATGGCGTTTCAGAAGCTGAATGAAATGGGTTTTGCGCGGGTTGGTTTTTTCGCGATCGAGGAAGATGATGTTCGGGTGGAGCACAGTTGGATGGCGGGGGAATTTCTTTATCGGAGCCGGACCCGCCGGAAGAATCAGGTGCCGTTATTCAAAGGATGTTTGAATCGAGAAGAGTTTTTTCGGTGGTTTGAACGCAATCGTCCCGAGGCGATTGTTTCCGCGAGGCCGGAGGTTTTGGCGTGGTTGCGGGAAGAGGGAATCGCGGTGCCGGATGAAGTGGCGTTCGCGATTTTGTCGGCGGATCCGCGGCGGCCGATTTCGGGAGTGGATCAGCAGCCGGAATTGGTTGGCGCGGCCGCGGTGGAGTTAGTTGTTGAACAGCTATATCATAATCAACGGGGGATTCCGCAAAACGCGAAGACCGTTCTTAGTGACGGGATTTGGTTTCAGGGGAAAACAACGCCGTGAGGTTGGCGAACTTGCGAGTGGAGCATTATAAAGATTTCAAAATATGAATCATAAAGCATCTTTGATATTGGCGGTGGTTGCTATGCGGTTTGCGGTGGCGGCTTTGGGAAATACCGTGATTTCGGGTGAGGTTTACGAAGTTGAGAAGCATTTTGATAGGGAATCGGAGACGTGGTATTTTTTGACGACTATTAAGCATAAAGATGCGCGGGGGGATTTGGTGAAGCTGCGGCACGCGCAGGCGGAGAATCCGGAGGGAGAATACGTTCGGGAGTTCGCGATTCGATCCGGTAGTGTTTTGGCGATTAACGCCTCTATGGGATACGTTTCGGGGAAAACGGAGGAGGGGGAGGATTTGCGGAAGCCGGTGGGGATTCAGATCGTCGATGGCGAGATTGTGCAGGAGCGGGGGACTCGGGTGTATACGTTGGGAATCAAGGAGAACAACGAACTGGTCGCTTATCCGCCGAAGACTTCGGCGAGCGCGATGTTGGCGGATGGAAGCCGGAACGCGTTGACGGCGTTCATCCCGCTTATCGAGGATCATCAACCGGTGGAGGAGGGTTTGCTGGATCTGGTGGCGAATCTCCGGCAAAAGCATCCGCGGCAGGTGATCGCGCAAATGGAGAATCTCGATCTGGTGTTTTTGAGCTGCGGCGGTCGCGGTTTTGGCGGGGAAGGAATGACGGCGGAGGATGTGACGCGGATTCTGATGGAGCGGAAAGTGAAGTTCGCGTTTAACCTGGATGGCGGCGGGAGCGTATCGACCGTGGTCGACGGGAAATTGATCACGGAGAAGATTGATGGGAGAGGGACGAAAGAAAGGCCCCGGCCGAACTTTCTGTATATTTCCCGAGAATGAAAAAAGGCGCCGAGCACTTGAAAGTGTTGCGCCTGAATTCGTCCGAATCCGATTTAGCGACGATGCCGGAGGGTTCGGGATGCGCTTCGCGGGGCGGCGGAAGTTTCGAAAGCGGTGACGACGGGGCGTCCCCAGAAGGATTCGGGAACCGGAATTCCGAGGAGCCAGAGGGCGGTGGCGGCGGTGTCGTATTGGACGACCGGGGCGGTGATGGAGAAGTTTTCTTTTACGCCTTTTCCCGAGGCGATCCACGGGATGATTACGTCATCCGGGCTCGACGTTCCGTGGGTTCCGACGGTTTTGCCGGCTTTGTTCTCGGTGTCGTGGGAACCGTGGTCGGCGCTGATGATGATGACGCTTTCTTCCGAAAGACCGGCTTCCTCGATTGCCTTTTTGATGAGTCCGATCGCGGCATCGGTTTCTTCGAGAGCTTGCACTTTTTCGGGGGAACGGACGCCGTGCCGGTGACCCATGACATCGGGATCGGCGAAATGGATGAAGGCGAGGTTGGGTTTAAGTTTGCCGACGTTTTCGGCGAAAGCGTTGGCGACGGCGAAAGCGGTGTCATCGGGCTGGGGCCAGACGAAGAGATCGAGGCTGCCGGGGATGTCGAGGTGTTTGAATTTTTCTTTGCCGACGAACATGGCGGTGGTCAGGCCGCGTTCCTTGGCGAGGGAGAAAATGGTCGGCACCTGAACGACTCCCTTTT
>CAZJCL010000411.1:0-2670 GCA_964544025.1 uncultured Opitutales bacterium
TCTTCTACGGCGCTTTCGCCACCCTTCCCTGATTTTCCTTCTCCCTCCCGTAAGCCCGGAACCGTTCAGTCGCTCCGGGCTTTTTTTTTGCCCAAATCAGGCCTCCCCGTTCTCCGCTCCCAGCTCGACCAAACTCCGCAACGACGCGAAGTTCTCCTTCAACCCCGCCGCCGGACTCATCCCGCCGATCACCGAGTCGAAAAGTCCCCGCTTCTTCTCCTTCAAATCCTGAATTCGCTCCTCCACCGTTCCGGCCGCGATGATCCGATACACAAAAACCGTATTCGTCTGCCCGATTCGGTGAACACGATCCACCGCCTGATCCTCCACCGCCGGATTCCACCACGGATCGAGCAGAAAAACGTAATCCGCCGCATGCAACGTAATCCCCGTTCCACCCGCCTTCAAACTGATCAACATCGCCGCCGCCCCCGGATGCTCCTGAAACTGCTCCACCGGCGCCTGCCGATCCACCGTCGCCCCGGTCAGCTGGAAACGCTTCAAATCCGGCAACTCCCGGTCCAGCGCCTCCTCCACCCGCTTCAAAAGCCGCACAAACTGACTGAAAATCACCACCTTGTGCCCGCTCTCGACGATCCCCGCCAGCATGTCCACCAGCAACACGATCTTCGCGCTCTCCTCCCACGGATCGTTCGACCACGGCAACAACCCCGGATCGCAACAAACCTGCCTCAGCCGCGTCAACAGCGAGAACAGCCCGAACGACCGCTCCCGGATCGTATCCGAAATATCGTCCCCCAACCGGCTCAGCCCTTCCTGACAAATCCGCGCATATTCCCCCCGCTGCCGGTCCGTCAACTGCGCCGCCAACGTCGTCTCGATCTTCTGCGGCAATTCCGACGCCACCAGTTTCTTCGTCCGCCGCAAAACAAACGGCGACACCTGCGCCCGCAACCGCTTCAAAAACGCCTCGCCCGCGTCCGCGATTCCCGCCTCGAATTTCTCCCGCGACCCGAGCAACCCCGGCATCAAAAACTGGAACAGCGACCACAAATCCAGCTGCCGATTCTCCAGCGGCGTCCCCGTCAAAATAAACCGGTGACGCGCCCGGATGGCGAAACAACACCGCGATATCTTCGCGTCCGGATTCTTGATCCACTGCCCCTCATCCAAAATCGCGTAACCGAATTTCGCGTCCGCCAACTGCTCCGCGTGACGCCGAAGCTGCGTATAACTCGCCAGCCAAACCCCGTCGCCATCCGGATCGCTGAATTTCGCGCCCGCCCGCAGCACATGCACCGGCATCGTCGGACAAAACCGCGCCAACTCCTTCTGCCAAACCGGAATCACGCTCGCCGGCGCCACCACCAAATGACGCGTCTCCTCCGTCGGCCGCGCGCTCAACAGCGAAATCGCCTGCACCGTTTTCCCCAGCCCCATCTCGTCCGCCAGCAATCCATGACACTCCAGATCGCACAAATGCGCCATCCATTGCACCCCGTTTTTCTGGTAACGGCGCAAAAAATCCGGCAAATCCGGCAGCGCCCGCGGCGACGCCAAAACCCGCTTCCGCCATTCCTCGATCTCCGGATCCGCCGCGATCTTCATGCGCTTTTCCGCGAACAGCGAAAACAGCAAATACTTCGGGAAACCTTCCTCCGTATTCCGCTCCAGCCGCCGCGTCCACTCCTCCACCGCCTGTCGCTTTTCCCGGCTCAATTCCACGAACCCGACATCCGGAAGCAAAACCGCGCCTCCGTTTTCCTGTTTCAACAACGCCGCCGCGTCAGCCTCCGAAAGCAACACTTCTCCCGTCCGAAAAATCCACTCCAGATTAAGATCCCCGCCCGGACGCCGTCCCGCCCGCGCCTCGACTTCCACCGGCTTGATATCCCGGCTCAACCGCGCCACCGCCGGATCCAGCTCCACCCGGAAAAACTTCCGCCACGTCTGGATTTCGTGCCGCAAAAACGTCTGCACCCGAATCGCGTCGGCCAACAAATACCGCTGCGTCTCCTGAATGAAACGGAAATGCGTCTTCCGCGCCAACGACGCCAGCCGGATCACCTTCTCCCGTTCCGAGGCCAAAAGTTGTTGTCCGCTCGCTCCCGGCAAAAGCGCCGGCGTTCTCCCGCCATCCGCCTCCAGCCAAAACGCCGCGAAATCCAATCCCCTCGACGCCACCTCAAACCGCAAACAAAGCTCCCGCCCCGGCGCTTCCTGCTCCTTCGCCTCCGCCACCCGATCCTGAAAACGCGTCTTTTCCGGCGTTTCCGGGCTGTCCGAATCCTCGCTCGGCAGCGGCGAAATCTCGTCCACCACCATCTCCTCGATCTCGTAAAGCCCCGCGATCGCCAGCGCCTCCCCCAAATCCTCCTCCTCCACCGAAGCCCGCGTCGAAGGCCGCCGCGATTGCCACTCGATCACCGCGTAACACTCCTTCCCATCAATCTTGGAATGAATGATCGCGTCGTTCTCGCTCAGCTCGACTTCCCGTATGTAACCCTCCCGATAAAGCTGCCGCCCCCGCTCCAAACTCGGCCCCGAAAAAAACGGCTCCCAATTCCCGGTTAGCCGGTTGAACCAGAATTCGAGCGCATTCAGGTTGTAAATTCGCTTGGGGCCATGTGACTGCATACGAGGAACCATCATCTCCTAAGGAAGCCCGCCGACTCAAATTGTTTTTACCGCCAAACCCGCTTTTCCCGC
>CAZJCL010000412.1:0-2649 GCA_964544025.1 uncultured Opitutales bacterium
TCCTCCTGCTCCTCTCCGCCGCCCTCGCGCTCTGGAAACCGAAACCCGCCCAACGCGTCGCCATCTTTCTCGCCCCCGCCGCCGGATTTCTCGCCGGAACACTCGCCGTTCGCGGCTTCCCTAAATTCCCTCCCATCGATTCCGCCGGCTGGCTTCTCTGGGCCGTCGCGCTCGCCGCGATTCTCGGCCTCACCATCCCCCGCTTCCCCGCCCTCACGAAATTCGCTCCGCCAATCACCGCCGCCGCTCTCTCGTTTCTCCTCCTCCAACCGCTCCTCGGCCACTCCGAAAACACCCTCGAAACCCTCCTCCAGATCTCCGCCACCACCCTCGCCTGGTTCACCGCCTGGCACCTCATCGCCCGCACCCGCCACGCCCCCCGCCCCTGGCAACCGCTCCTCCTCCTCACAATCGCCACCCTCGCCCTCGCCACCCTCCTCGTCCTCGCCGGAACCGCCAGCTACGCCCTCCACGCCCTCGCCCTCGCCGGAACCCTCACCGCCCCCGCGCTCCTATTCTCCCTCTTTCCCACCTTCGCACCTTCCACCTTCCCACTCCCCTCCCTGATAGCCATCCCCTGGACTGGCCTCCTCATCTCCGGACACTTCTACGCCAACCTCCCGCTTCTCGCCGCCCTGCTCGCGCTCCTTTCCCTCTTCTCCCTCGCCCTCCCGCAATTCCCGAAACTCCGCCCCCTCTCCCCGGCTCACCTATTCCCCCTCCAACTCCTCTGGCTCATCCTCTTCCAAACCCTCGCCATCCTCCAAACCGCCCAATCCAATCCCCCACTTTAAGCTCCCACTTCTACATTCTACCTTCTTCATTCTACCTTTCCTTTGACCATCCCGCCTCCGTTCCCATAAATACCCGGATGATCAAAAACCTCCTCATGGCCACCACTATCACCCTCTCCACGGCGCTCACCGCCACCGCCGCCAACGATGCCCCTTCCGAACGCGTGCAAAACCTCATGTCCCTCGAACGCCCCCTCGTCATCGCCCACCGCGGCTACAAAATGGCCGCCCCCGAAAACACCATTCCCGCCTTCAAAGCCGGAATCCTCGCCCAGGCCGATCTCATCGAGCTCGATTACTATCACAGCAGCGACGGAATCCCCTTCGTCTTTCACGACAGCACCCTCGACCGAACGACTAACGCCAGAGAAGCTCTCGGAAAGGCCAAAGTTCCCTCCGTCTCCAAAACCCTCGCCGAACTCCAACAACTCGACGCCGGCTCCTGGTTCTCCCCGATCTACGCCGGCACCCATATCCCAACTCTCGACGAATCCCTCGACGTCATCCAAAGCGGAAGCGTCACCCTCATCGAACGTAAACACGGCGACGCCCAAACCCTCATCGATCTCCTCCGCAAAAAGGAAATCCTCCACGACGTCGTCATCCAATCCTTCGACTGGAACTTCATCGCCGACTGCCGCGAAATCGACAAAAACGCCGTCCTCGGCGCTCTCGGCCCGCCCAGCTCCCTCGACGGACGCCGCCTCGCCACCGAAGAACGCGTCCTCAACAACGATTTCCTCGACCGCATCGAAAAAGCCGGCGCCCAAGTCGTCGGCTGGAACCGCCAAGTCACCCCCGAAGCCATCGAAGAAGCCCACAAACGCGGCCTCCGCGTCTGGGTCTACACCATCAACGATCTGCAACTGGCAAGCGATCTTCTCGAAATGGGCGTCGACGGAATCATCACCGACAACCCCGCCATCGCCTGGAAAGCCATCGCCGACCGCAAGTAACGCCTCCCCGACTTTCTGCATAAAAGAAAACGGTTTCCGACAAACTGCTTTGCCGGAAACCGCCTTCTCAACCCTAGAACTATCTTCTGTCCTATCCTCCCGCGTGCTTCAGCGGAAGAAATTCGCGTATCTCACGCGTCCAGCGTGAAGAATTAAATCCGAAAGCACTCTCCTCATTTCCCCCCAACCTTCAAGCCCCACCCGCAAATTTCCTCCCCAAAAATCAAAGCCCAAATCCCCGCTTCCGATCTCTAATCTCCTTCCCTTCCACCGCTACCTTCTGTTCCAACCCCCAACCCAAGTTCCCCACCCTCCAAAAACCTCACCGCTTCTCCACCCACTCGCCCCGCTCGTTCTCCACCAAAACCCCCTTCGCGCTCCGCTGCGCGATCTGCCTCGCCCGCACTTTCCCCACTTGCTCCGCGCTCGTCCGCGTCTGCTCTCCAATCGTCTCATAAACCGTTTTCCGGTCCGCGTTTTCCTCCCTCACCAACGCCTGTTGCCGCGAATCCAGACGCCCCCGCGCCTCCAAAAATCCCTCGTTATTCTCCCCCACCAACTGCTCCCGCTTCAGCCCGTCGATCTCCGGCAACCGCTCCCGCATCCGCTCCTGCACCTCCCGCGGCCCCTGCGCCGACAGCGCCGCCAAACCCGCCAACAAAAAAAGCCCAAAAAACACAGGTAACTTCCAAACATTCATCATTGCGATCGTTCCTCAATTTCAGGTGTCGCCATCGTCTCCGACGACTCATCAATCTCGCCAAAAAAATCCTCCAGCGCCCGGTCCACTCTCACGTAAACGTCAACCGTAACGTGAATGGGATCCGTGCGAACGCGCACACATCCGCTCCACGCGACAATCATCATCAACACTACGATTCGGAAAACCATGGCCCAAT
>CAZJCL010000413.1:0-2642 GCA_964544025.1 uncultured Opitutales bacterium
CCCACCCCGCCCGTTGTTACAGTAACATCCGCAAAGACATCGACTCCCCCGAAACACCCCGATGTCGCGGCTCTTCCGCCGCAAAAAGCCGATGTTCGTCCGGAAATTGTCCCGCCGGTTCACGCACCACTTTTCCGTTTTATGAAAAACCGTTGACATTACTACTCAGGTAATACTAATAAGGTCGTTTTATGAAGAACCGGCGTCCTCCGCGGCTTGGCGATTTGCAGCTCAAGATCATGAAACTGCTCTGGGAAAACGGTCCCTCAACCGTGGCGGAAATTCATCGGACGCTTACTGCGGAGAAACCTTTCGCCTACACCACCATCGCCACGATGCTTCGCAAAATGGAGGCTCGCGAACTGGTGACGCACCAGATCGAAGGCCGAAGTTTCATCTACCAAGCCGCTGTCCAGGAACAAACCATCAGTCGCGGAATGGCGGGCGACCTGCTCGACCGCCTCTTCGAAGGCAGCCTCTCCGATATGGTTAGCCACCTTCTCACCCACCGAGAAATCAGTCCCGAAGAACTCGGACGTCTCGAAAAAATCATCGCCGAAAAAAAAGCCAAAAAATGAATACGCCCTCAAACCTCGCTTCATGGATCGACCCCGTCGCCTCGCTTGCCCTGCAAACCGTTTTCCTTGTCGCCGTCACTTCCGCCGCCGCGTTTTTCGTCCGATCCGCGCAATGGCGGCGCCTGTTTTGGCAGATATGCCTGATCGCTCTCGTCGCTTTGACGGTCGCGGAAATGACCGGAATCGGCCGAGGGCTCACCGATTGGACCGCGAGCCGGGTTTCTCTCGACCGCGCCGCCACAGTCGATTCTCCAACAAACGATCTCGTGACCACCGTCAGTGTCCGCACGTTCGAGGCTCCCGAGTTTGAATCATCCGCGACGAACGGGAATCCGCCCGCAAACGCCTCAATTGTCCTCTGGCCTCTCTTCATCTGGCTGTCGGGAACCGCGCTACTCCTGGCCCGTGTCGCGTTTGCCACTTTCCTATGCGCCAAAATCGCCCGACGAAATCGCCCCGCCGCCGCAAGCATTATCCACGAGATCGAATCTCTTAAAAAGCTCCTCGGATTGGCCCGCCCGATTCGCGTGTTGGATTCATCTGCTTTAACAGCGCCTATTGTCTTCGGCTTTCTCAATCCGTCTCTCGTGATTCCCGCCAACTTCGAACGAGAATTCGATCCAGCGCAACGCAGGGCCATACTCGCGCACGAACTGGCGCATTTGGCCAATCGCGACCCCGCGTGGCAACGATTGGCCAACGTGACGGTTGCTCTGCTCTGGTGGAACCCGCTTGCTTGGTGGGCTCGTCGCCAGTTTTCCATTTCCAGCGAGCAATGTGCCGACCAAGCGAGCGCGATATTGCCGAACGGACCGGAAGCGCTGGCGGAATCGCTCGTTAAATTGGCCGCCCGGCTCCACCACCCCCGAGCATTCGCGGCCCTGAGCATCCACGGCGGCGGATTCCGCTCCGGTCTCGGAAAACGGGTCGCACGTTTGCTGAGCGAAAAGCCGACTGAATGGAAAGCGATTGGATGGTGCCGCCAGCTCGCGACCGGATTTCTCGGCGGCACCGTTTTGATAATGCTTGTTTTTACCGGCACCTTCTTCGCCCGGGCCAAGGCGACCGCTTCCGAAATAAAATCCCTGCCGGATGCGCTGCGTTCGTCGTGGCTCCAATCTCCCGCCGCACTCGCTCTTACCGATTTGCCGGACGATCCCCGGACGGATGCCTCTGCACTCACCGAATCAAATCCCCCGGCTGCCACCCCGGAAATCGACGCCGACGAACCTGCGCCTTCTTCACCCCAAATTACGGTGGAGGCCAAGTTTGTGGAAGCTCCACCCTCGTTCCTCGATCTCCTGCTGGCCTCGGGAGACGATTGGCAAATCGTCGAAGTTAATCGCGAATTGACCGACGAGTTCGGCGAACCGCCTTCGAATGATGCCCCCAACGCCGCGACGCATCAACTTTCAGGCAGGTTGACCGCCGCCAGCTACCAATCTCTCGTCGCCCACTTGATGAAACTGCCGGGGGCCGACATCCTAAGTGCTCCGCGCGTGACGACCTCACCGGGACTTCGGGCGCAAATGACCGTGGGGCAGAGAATCGACGGAAATCATGTCGGCGTTCGTCTGGATCTGATCCCCAACATTTCCGCAAATGCGGAGACGATCCTTCTCACCTCGACCGTCTCGGCCACCGAACGTCTCGATCCTGCCGCCGACAATGAAGTCGATTCCGCAAAGCTTCGGGTCCGCCAGGCAAAGCTCCACGATTTCGCCATCGTTCCCGGGGAAACGATGGTCCTGCGCGCCTTCTCCGTGAAAACGGAAAACCCGGTCAAGGATCTCTTCATCTTTCTCACCCCAACCTTCGCAAAACCCTCCGCGGCGACGCCCGGCGAAATCGTCCCGGCCGTGCTCATAAAGCCGTAATCGCAGTCTCCAGGCTCCGTCGGCCTCCCTTCCGCCCACTTCATCTCTCCCTCCTTCCACCTCCAGCTTTTCCACGACCACAATCGAAAGCGGTCTCCGCCCCCGCCCCGCCCGTTGTTACAGTAACATCCTCAAAGACATCGACTCCCCCGAAACGCGGTGAAATAACCTCCGCATGAGACTCGCC
>CAZJCL010000414.1:0-2638 GCA_964544025.1 uncultured Opitutales bacterium
GCGCGCGCGGAAATTTGGGAACATATGCTCGCGGAACGCCTGCCCGGCCGGCCGATCGGCATCATCTCGACCGCCAGCTCGACCGCGCTCGAAACCAGCGCCGATACCGCAAAATCGATCAACGAGCAATTCGGCGAAGGCTCCGCTGTGGCGATTCCATTGAGCGAAGACAATAACAACGCTTTTGACGCGGAAACCATCGCCCTCATCCGCCAATGCGGCGGGTTTTACTTTACCGGGGGCCAACAAAACCGCACCACGCGCGCGCTGGTCGCCGACGGTGCCCGCACCCCGGCACTGGAAGCGATTTGGGACATCTACCGCGAAGGCGGCGTCATCGGCGGCAGCAGCGCCGGCGCCGCGATCATGAGCGACCCGATGATTTCGGGTGGAAACAGCTCGAACGCCCTTCTCCGGGGCGCGACACCAGGCGACGTTCCGAGGGCGGAACGCGGCGTCGGATACCTTCCCGGATTGGGCTTTCACCCCGGCGTTCTTTACTGCCAGCACCATCTCGAACGGGGGCGCTTTGGCCGACTGCTCGCGGCGCTCACCAGCGACGATCTCGACTACACCGTCGGAATCGGCGTCGCGGAAAACACCGCCATCTTGGTCGATCACGCCAAAAAAACCGGCAAAGTCATCGGCGCAAAAGGAGCCCTTTTCGTCGACACGAGTTCGCTGCGGCGCGCGTCCAACGGCGCGCTCTCCGGAATCCGCCTCCACTATCTCGACCGCGGCGATACCGTCCATTTTCCCACCGGCCGCATCCTTCCCGCCGATGCCAAGGAACGCATCCGGCCAGGCTCCTCCTCCGATCGGCTCGAAATCGAAGATGCCTGGGCCCGCGATGCCATTTGGCAACTGCTGATCGATCTCGCTCCCGCCGCAGCCTCCGCCTCAGCACTCGCCCGCGACGAAAACTTCGACCTCCTCTTCGAAAAAACCTCCCTCACCGAAGTCTGGCGTCAGCCAAACGAAACCAAAAACGAGCGCCCAACCTGGACAGTAACGAACATCCACGTCTCCACATCCCCTCGAACGGAAGCGGCCCAGTAAATCCCTCCCCGCGCCGAAGAGATAAGCGAACTTCGGTGCGTCGTTTCCGGCAAGCCTGAGTTCCATGCAATGCTTTGGGAGGGGAAACGGGAACGGGAATGAGAACGGCTTTTCCAGCCGATTTCTCGCCCTAATGCACAGGTGCAGACGATAACGGAACACCCATCGTCACCTCATCCGCATCGAATCCATCGGTTGTTTACATTCGCGCCAACTGGGTGCCCGACCCTCCCCGCTTTCCTCTTGAAACGGCACCCCGGCCTTCCAACAATCGGCACCGATGAAAAATCGGTCCGGATTCGCGATACTGGTGCTTTTTTGGCTGTTCGCATGGCCGCCCCACGGACACGCCGAACCCCCTCCGCACGCAGGGCGAAAAACGGAGCCCGTGGCGGCGACGGAACTCGTCACTGTGCAGCGGGGAACCTTGCCCATCATCCTTTCGGTGCCGCACGGCGGCGGTGCCGACATTCCGGGCGCGCAAGAGAAAGAAGCGGGCACCAGCGTGCGGGACTGGATGACCGCCGAGATCGGCGCGCTGGTTCTCCAATTCATCACCGAAGAACTCGGCGAGAAACCCTACTTGGTGAAAGCACAATTCAGCCGCCGTTATATCGACGCAAATCGCGGGCCGACCTTCCTGCCCGACGAGGCCTACGGTGACGATGTCGCGAAAGTGCATTGGCAGGCCTATCACCGGGCTCTGCGCGAATTCGTCGACGAGGTGCGCGAAAACCATGGGACCGGAATCCTGATCGATCTGCACGGTCAGTCAGGAATGCCTGAAAAGATGGTTCGCGGAACGTTCCGGGGCCTCAGCGTAAAACGTCTCCTCGATCGGCACGGTCTGAAAGGCTTGTTGGGCGAACACAGCGTCTTCGGCCAGCTCCACGCCCGGGGTTACCCGGTGGAACCACCCGTCAACGACGCGCCGGACAGTCCCGAAGATGAGCAGCGTTATTATCGCGGATACATCATTCAAGCCTACGGCAGCCATCAGCCCGATGGAATCGATGCAATTCTGCTGGAAATCGGCCGCGATCACAGGCAGGAATCCGTTCGCCGGCAAACAGCGCTCGACGTGGCCAAGGCCATCATCGCCCATTACAGGGCCTTCGTTCTCGCCCCACCCAACCCGTCGCAGCGCCCACCTGACGCCCTCGGCGAAACCGAATCGGAGCTCTGATTGAAGGGCAAAGCTGGAAGGGGTCGGCAAAGCTGGAAGGGGTCAAAGCAAAGCTGGAAGGGGTCAAACGTAGATTTTAAACATTTCGCGATCGATCCTGCACAGGGACAACGTTAAAATTCTACGTTTGACCCCTTCCGAACTCCTTTCAGATTCATAGCGCTGCAAATATTTGTGACCAGTCTTGCGACTGATCCCGAAATCCCTGCACAGCTCCTTGATCGTGAATCGTCCTGTTCGCGCCAATACGGCAAATTTTTCTTTCTCGGTCATCGGGTCGGTTTCTTTCCACGGCATAATCGCCAGCAGAATGTGTAACCGATGTCCTTAGATAAAGTGTAACCGATGTCATCGGATCATACCTGGTTCGACCGCTCTCCACCAAATACTAGC
>CAZJCL010000415.1:0-1110 GCA_964544025.1 uncultured Opitutales bacterium
GTGTCGCTCGTTCCTCGCTCAACCACCGGCTACAAGCTGTGATCCCTACCGGGATATATAAGATGTTGGCTTCATTGTGCGTTGTTACGGCCGACTATTCTTCGAGCCGAGGGTGAATACTGCTGCGGAACTGTTAGAAGAAAGCTTGCCCTGGAGGGGCGGGCGATTTTAAAAGAGCGGCTGACGACGGAACAGCGGGAGAGTTTCAATTCAGCTCCTTTTTCACCAGCGAATCGCCGTTTCCGCACACACCGGCAAGATGAAATATAAGACGCTATTGATCTTTGGAGCACCCGGAAGCGGGAAGGGAACTCAGGGGGCGGCCCTCGGGACTTTGCCGCGTTTTTACCATTGCGCTTGTGGCGATGTCTTTCGCTCGATGGACACCCGCAGTCCGATCGGGCAGGAGTTCCTGCGTTATTCCAGCAAGGGGCAACTGGTTCCCGATGAAATTACGGTGCAATTGTGGAAGGATCACATTCAGAACGTGATCAAGATGCACTATTTCAAGCCGGATATCGATTATCTGGTTTTGGACGGAATTCCGCGGGTGGTGAATCAGGCGAAATTGATGGAAGGGCTCATCGATGTGCGGAAGATTTTTCATCTTACCTGCCCGGATCGGGCGCAGTTGATTTTTCGGCTGAAGAAGCGGGCGTTAAAGGATAATCGTCTGGACGACGCGAATGAGGATGTGATTCATCGGCGGTTGAAAACCTATGAGGATGAGTCGAAGCCGGTGCTGGCTTATTACGGTCCGGATCTAGTGGAGACGATTGATGCGATGCAGTCGCCGGCGGAGGTGATGTTGGGGATTTTGACGACGGTGACCAAGCTGCAGGCGGTGGAAAAATGGCCGCGGGAGGTGGGGTGAGAGGGCGGCGCGGTAGCGCGAAGAAGCGAGGTGGGGTAAGATCAAGAGTCTCGGAGAGGGATTGAGAGGAACCCGGCGTTTCGACGCCGGTTGAGGTGCGTGGTGAGGAGGATGCGAGTCCTGAAGGGACGCCTGACGATACGGTTCAGTCGTCCCTTCGGGACTTGGCTTCCTTACGGTTTTAGACCCGGCGTTGAAACGCCGGGCTAGTGTCGGAAGTCCCTCCGGGACAAGGG
>CAZJCL010000415.1:1210-2631 GCA_964544025.1 uncultured Opitutales bacterium
TTAGACCCGGCGTTGAAACGCCGGGCTAGTGTCGGAAGTCCCTCCGGGACAAGGGGCAAACTGATATTGAAGCCGATCTCGTAGCGTCAGGGGTTTTCTGAATGACGTTGATCATCGACGGAAGCGTCGATGCTACGGTTGCCCGCTCGTGAGTTGAGAATCAGGTTGGGGCACATCGATTTTGGGATCGATGCGGCCCCTGTTGGATTTTGAATTTAGAGCGTGACGACTTGGCCGGTTTTGACGGATTCGTCGCTGGCGAGGACGATGCGGAGGCTGTTTACCGCGTCGCGGATGTGATCGGAGAGATCGACGTCGTTGCGGATCGCATCGCGGAAGAAGATTTGTTCGCGTTCGCAAAGGGCGTCGTGATCGGGTTCGTCGCGGGTGTCGATCATTTCGTCCTTTTTCAGGAACTGGCCGTCGGGGCCGAGGTCGGCGTGGTGGAGTTTGAGGAGGTTGGTTTTGGTGTGGGAATCGACGTCGGCGGAACCGGCTTCGGCGTCGGTTTTTCCGGCGACGATGCTGACGCAGCCTTTCGGGCCGACGACGTCTTTTACGAAGAAGGCTTCCTCGCTCATCATCGGGCCCCAACCGGCTTCATACCAGCCGACGGAACCGTCTTCGAAGATCACCTGGAGTTGGCCGTAGTTGTACATGTGGGGTGCGATTTCATCGGTGAGGCGGGCGCCGATGGCGTGAACGCGGACCGGGCGGGAGTTGGTCATTTGGCACATCACGTCGACGTAATGGACTCCGCAATCGACGATGGGCGACATGGAGTTCATGAGGTTTTTGTGGGTGCGCCATTCGTCGCCGCGGCTTTGCTGGTTGAGGTTCATCCGCATGACGAGCGGTTTGCCGAGCTCGCGGGCGATTTCGATGAAGCGCATCCAGGCGGGGTGCTGGCGGAGGATGTAACCGACGACGACTTTGCGGCCGAGTTTCTTGGCGGTTTCGGCGACTTTTTCCGCTTCCGGGACGGTGAGGGCGAGCGGTTTTTCGACGAAAACGTGCGCGCCGGCTTCGAGCGCCATGATGGCGTATTCGGCGTGGGTATCGGGATAGGTGCTGATGCAGACGGCGTCGGGGCGCGTTTTGGCGAGAGCGTCGGCGTAGTCCGAAAATTCCGGGAGACCGCCGAGAGATTGGGAGAGACGGCCGCGGCTCTCTGGTCCACGGCTGACGACTCCGGCGATTTCGAAATCGTCGAGTTTGTGATAAGCGCGAGCATGCGACGCTCCCATGTGACCGCATCCGACAACAAGAACCCTGATTTTGGAAGACATCGGGATCGTTTAGCATGAGGCGGCGGGGGAGGGCGAGTTAAAAGGGGGAGTGGGAAGGTGGGAAGGTGGGAAGGTGCGAAGGTGGGAAGGAGGGAAGGTGGGAAGGTGCGAAGGTTTGAAGGTGGGAAGGTG
>CAZJCL010000416.1:0-2628 GCA_964544025.1 uncultured Opitutales bacterium
ATTCAGCGCGTCGGAGGTGGAGGTGGTGGAGCGGACGCTGGCGTTGGCGGCGGGGGCGATTTCGGAGGCGGAGTATGCGGAGTGGTTGAGGCGGTCGTGCTGATGGGGCGGGGCCACGCTTTTCCAAGCGCGGCTACGGGGTGGTCCAGGTTTGGAGGGCTTGGGTGGCGGCTTTTTCTTCGGCTTCTTTTTTGGTTTTTCCGCGTCCGGTGCCGACGAGTTTTTTGTCGATGAACAACTGGACTTCGAAGGAGCGGTTGTGGGCTTCGCCTTCGATGGAGGAGATTTCGTAGGAGATGGCTTCGTTGCCGAGTTTTGGTTGGACGAGTTCCTGGAGGCGGCCTTTGGGGTTGGTGAGTTGGGTGCGGGTTTCGAGGGAGGCGCGGATGTCGCCGTACCAGCGGAGGACGGTTTTTTCGGCGGTGGCGAAATCGCTGTCGAGGTAGAGGGCGCCGACGAGGGCTTCGAAGGCGTCTTCGAGGCTGGAGGCGCGGTTTTGGCCGTTGTTTTGGATTTCGCCGCGGCTCATCAGGAGGCATTTGTCGAGTCCGAGGTCGCGGGCGAGATCGCTGAGGAAACGGCCTTTGGCGAGGATGGCGCGGTATTTGGTGAGGGTGCCTTCGCGTTCGTCGGGGTAGAGGGCGAAGAGTTTTTGGGAGAGGATGAGGTCGAGAACGGCGTCGCCGAGGAATTCGAGGCGCTGGTTGTTGGTTTTTTCTTTGGGGTGGTCGGCCTGGTAGGAGGCGTGGATCATGCTTTCGCGCAGGAGCTCCGGGTTTCGGAACTCGTAGCCGATGCGATTTTGCAGCGATTGGAGCTGGCGCGAGAGTTTCATGGATTGGTTACTGGTTATTGGTTATCGGTTATTGGGGCGAGGGGAAATGGGCGGGGATTGGGGTTTTTGCTCGCGGAAGTTGGCGGGGGGCGGCAGGTTTGTGGGGATGTTTTGTGAGGGCGCGGGCGGAACTTTGGTGGTTGCCGGGGGTTTGGGGAAAGGAAAAGGGTTTCGCCGCCGGTAGGGGTCGCGTTCCTGGTTTTTGGAAATTGTAGTTACGTTACGGATATTGAGATGATTTGGCTTTTGCCCGCTAGCTCCACTTCGCGCGTGGTTTTTCTTTTGATCGCCGGTTTCGCCTTAGGTTTGGCGTCCGGATGCCGGACCGGGGAAACGGTTCAGCCGCAGCCGGGGAATACGCTCGGTTTGACGGAATTGCAGGCGGAGTCTCCGGCGACGGCGGAGGTGGCGATCGAGCCGAAGGCGGATTTGGCGGAGGAGATCGCGCGGAATTGGCCGGGAGCGGCGGGGGACGGTTTGGCGCTGTCGCTGGAGGAGGCGGTTTTTCTGGCGTTGGGGAATAACCGGGAATTGAGCGTGGAGCAGCTTTCGCCGGTGGTAGCGGGGACGTTTGAGGAGTTGGAGCGGGCGATTTACGATCCGGCGATTTATCTGGAAGGCGGTTATTCGCGGAATCGCGGGGTGCGGCTTTTGCCGGAGTTGCAGCAGCGTTATTCGGTGGAGACGGAGGGGTATTATTTTGAGACGGGAGTGGAGAAGCTGTTTTCCACGGGGACGCGGGTGGATTTGGGGGTGCGGCAGGAATGGAGGACGAGCGGTGATGATGCGGGGCAGCATGATGTGCGGGCGGGACTGGGGGTGACGCAGTCGTTGCTTCGGGGGCGCGGGCGGAGCGGGAATTTGGCGAGCATTCGTCAGACGCGGCTGGATACGCGGATTTCGGAATACGAATTGCGGGGATTTACGGAGGCGCTGGTGAACCGGGTGGAGACGGCGTATTGGAATTTCAGTTTGGCGCAGCAGGAGCTGGAGATTTTCGAGAGTTCGCTGGAAGTGGCGGAGCGGCAGCTGGTGGAAGCGGAGGAGCGGGTGGCGGCGGGGGCGTTGCCGAGGACGGAGTTGGCGGCGGCGCGGGCGGAGGAGGCGCGGCGGAAGCAGGATTTGATCGAGGCGCGGTCGCGGTTTGACCGGGCGCGGATTACGTTGTTGCGGTTAATGAATCCGGAGAGCCGGGCGAATTGGGAAACGCCGGTGACGGTGCGGGAGAGCGCGGCGGTTTTGGAAACGGAGTTGGATCCGGTGGGGGATCATGTGGTGTTGGCGTTGCAAATGCGGCCGGAGATGAACGAGTCGCGGTTGCGGTTGGAGCGGGGGGAGTTGGATGTGGTGCGGACGCTGGACGGGCTTTTGCCGCGGCTGGATTTGTTTTTGACGTTGGGGAAAACGGGTTTCGCGGAGGCGTTTGGGGATGCGGTGCGGGATGTGGATGGACCGGGTTTTGATTTCGCGGGGGGACTTCGGTTGGAGTATCCGATTGGGAATCGGGCGGCGCAGGCGCGTCACCGGGCGGCGACGGTGAGCCGGCATCAGGCGGGTTTGGCGCTGGAGAATTTGGCGCAGTTGGTGGAGGCGGATATTCGGTCGGCTTATCTGGAGGTTTTGCGGGCGCGGGAGCAGATCGGGGCGACGGCGGTGACGCGGGAGTTGCAGGAGGAGGTTTTGAGCGCGGAGGAGGTGCGTTTCAAGGCGGGGGTTTCGACGGCGTTGCTGGTGGCGCAGGCGCAGCGGGATTTGTTGGCGGCGCAATTGGACGAGGTGCGGGCGGTGGTGGA
>CAZJCL010000417.1:0-2627 GCA_964544025.1 uncultured Opitutales bacterium
TTCGTCTCCAGCTGCTTCTGCAAAAACCGCTTCAACGGACGCGCCCCATACACCGGATCGTAACCCCGCTCCGCCACCCACGTTTTCGCCGCCGCATCCAGCTCCACCGAAATCCGCCGGTCTTCCAGCCGCTTGTTCAAATCCCGCAACAACAACTCCACGATCGACCCGATCTCCTCCAGCGACAACGGCTTGAACAAAATCAAATCGTCGATCCGGTTCAAAAACTCCGGCCGGAAACTCCGCCGCAATTCCGCGAAAACCGACTCCCGCACCGACTCCGGAATCGCCGTCCCCGTCACCCCTTCGATCAGAAAATGACTCCCAATATTCGACGTCATGATGATCACCGTGTTCTTGAAATCGACCGTCCGCCCCTGCGAATCCGTGATCCGCCCGTCGTCCAGCACCTGCAACAACACGTTGAAAACATCCGGATGCGCCTTCTCGATTTCGTCGAACAAAACCACCGAATACGGCTTCCGCCGCACCGCCTCCGACAGCTGTCCGCCTTCCTCGTAACCGACGTATCCCGGCGGCGCCCCGATCAACCGCGCCACCGCGTGCTTCTCCATATATTCCGACATGTCGATCCGGACGATATTCTCCTCCGTATCGAACAACGACTCCGCCAGCGTCTTCGCCAACTCCGTTTTCCCCACCCCCGTCGGCCCGAGAAAAACGAAACTCCCGATCGGCCGCCGCGGATCCTTGATTCCCGAACGCGCCCGCAAAATCGCCTCCGAAACCGCCGTCACCGCCTCGTCCTGCCCGATCACCCGCTCATGCAACACATCCTCCAATCGCAGCAACTTCTCCTTCTCCCCCTCGATCAACCGCGTCACCGGAACCCCTGTCCACTTCGACACGATTTCCGCGATCTCCTCCTGCGAAACCTCCTCCTTCAACAGCGTCCCCGCGTTCTTCTCCGCGCTTTCCAGCCGCGCCAATTCCTCCTCCAACTGCGGCAATTTCCCATGACGCAATTCCGCGAGCTTGTTCAAATCGTACACCCGCTCCGCCTGCTGCATCTGCAACTTCACCTGCTCGATCTCCTCGCGCACATGCTGGACTTTGCCGATCGCCTCCTTCTCCACTTCCCACTGACGCCGAAGCACATCCGCCTTTTCCCGCACATCCGCCAATTCCTTCTTCAACGCCGAAAGCCGCTGACGGCTCGCCTCATCCTTTTCCAGATTCAACGCCGCCTCCTCGATCTCCAGCTGCATCACCCGCCGGGTCAACTCGTCCAACTCCGTCGGCATGCTGTCCATTTCCGTCCGGATCATCGCGCACGCCTCGTCCACCAAATCGATCGCCTTGTCCGGCAAAAACCGGTCCGTGATATACCGGTGCGACAACACCGCCGCGTTCACCAGCGCGTTGTCCTGAATCCGCACCCCATGATGCACCTCGAACCGCTCGCGCAATCCGCGCAAAATCGAAATCGTATCCTCCACCGTCGGCTGATCCACCAGCACCGTCTGAAACCGCCGCTCCAACGCCGCGTCCTTCTCAATATATTTCCGGTATTCGTCCAGCGTCGTCGCGCCGATACAATGCAGTTCCCCCCGCGCCAACATCGGCTTCAACATGTTGCCCGCGTCCATCGCACCCTCCGCTTTCCCCGCGCCGACGATCGTGTGCAACTCGTCGATAAACAGCAAAATCTGCCCCTCGCTGTTCTTCACTTCCTGCAACACCGCCTTCAACCGCTCCTCGAATTCTCCGCGAAATTTCGCCCCCGCCACCAGCGAACCCATATCGAGCGCGAAAATCGTCTTGTCCTTCAATCCCTCCGGCACATCCCCCCGCACAATCCGCTGCGCCAGTCCCTCGACAATCGCCGTTTTCCCCACGCCCGGCTCCCCGATAAGAACCGGATTGTTCTTCGTCTTCCGCGACAAAATCCGGATCACCCGCCGGATCTCCGCGTCCCGTCCGATCACCGGATCGACCTTCCCCTTCTTCACCTGCTGCACCAAATCGATCCCGTATTTCTCCAACGCCTCGTAAGTCGCCTCCGGATTCAGCGAAGTCACCCGCTGATTCCCCCGCACCTTCTGCAAAGCGTCCAAAACCTTCCCCCGCGTCAGCCCGAAACTCTCCACCAGCCGCTTCAACGCCGCCGGCTTCCCCGCCTCGATCAACCCGAGAAACAGATGCTCCACGCTCACGTATTCATCCTTCAACTGCTCCGCCTCCCGCTCCGCCCGCGTCAACACGTCGTTGAAAGATTGCGTCACATAAATCCGCGAAGTATCCACGCTCCCCGAAACCGCCGGCAACCGGTCCAATTCCCGGTCCAGCGCCAACTGCACCGCGTTCGGCGTAATCTCCAGCCGCCGCAAAATCCCGCTCACGATCCCGTTCTCCTGCGCCAGCAACGCCGCCAGCAGATGCAGCGTATCCACCTCGTTATGATTCCGGCGACGCGCCTGATTCTGCGCCTCCGCCACCGCGTTCCGCGACATTTCCGTAAGTTTGTTCGGGTCCATGATCTTAAAGTATAGGCTAAGTGATTCGAAACAACCCACCTGCAAAATCCATGCCGCCCCCCAACCCGCACAACCAAGCCATTCCCCAAAACCACCCTGAGACACCCCCGCGCCAAATCGTCCCACCCA
>CAZJCL010000418.1:0-2622 GCA_964544025.1 uncultured Opitutales bacterium
GGGAAAATGGGCGGCCATGAGTGCTATTGAGGAATTGAAGGAGACGATGGCGCGGTTGCGGGGGCCGGACGGGTGTCCGTGGGATCATGAGCAGACGCATCAGTCGTTGGCGCGGTGTTTGGTGGAGGAGTGCGCGGAATTGCTCGATACGATCGACCGGCTCGATATGGAGCATATGCGGGAGGAGTTGGGGGATGTGCTTTTGCAGGTGGTTTTTCACGCGCGGATGGCGGAGGAGGCGGGATTTTTCAACTTCGACGATGTGGCGGCGGAGATTAATGAGAAATTGATTCGTCGGCATCCGCATGTGTTTGGGGAGGTGAAGGTTGAGGGGGCGGCGGATGTGTTGAAGCAGTGGGATGAGATCAAGGCGAAGGAGAAAGGGGCGGCGCATGAGGATCGGCGGAAGTTGAAGGAATTGCCGCCGAGATTGCCGGCGCTTTTGTTTGCTTGGGATGTGGTCAAGCAGTTGAAGAAGAAGGAAATGCTTGCGGAGGTGCCGGGGGCGAAGGAGGCGGAGAAGTTGGCGGAGGGGTTGGACGAGGAGGCGGCGGGGCGGATGTTGTTCGAGATCGCGGCGGCTTGCCGGTTGGCGGGAATCGATCCGGAATCGGCTTTACGCCGTCATGTCGGGCGGCTCATATTGGGCGTCGAACAGGCAAACCAGTAGAGCTTTCTAGTCCGATCCATGAAATCCAAGCGAACCGTTCCGTCCATCCAGTTACTCGACAAAGGGATTTTACGTCTCGAATCGGATGCGGGGGATTTGTCGGTCGGGTATCGTTTGGCGCGGTCGAGCCGGGCGCGTCATTTGCGGTTGACGATCAACCGGAACCGGGAAGTGGTTTTGACGTTGCCGTCGGGTTGTTCGCTGGAGCGGGGATTGGCGTTTGTGCGGACGAAGAGCGAGTGGTTGCGGCGGCATTTGGGGGAGTTGCGGCCGGCGGAGACGTTGCGGGAGTTTTTGCGGGAGGAAAAGACGTTGGCGATTTCGGGGGCGGATGTGCCGGTGGTTTGGCGGGAGAACGCGCGGGCGGGATTGTCGTACCGGCGGGGCGCGGAGAGCGTGGAGATCCGGTTCGATCCGGCGGCGCACGGGGACGAGCAGTTGAAGGACGTGCTTTGGCGGGCGGCTTCGGAAGTGCTGGTGGCGAGGACGCGGGAATTGGCGGAGCGGCATTCGCTGGCGGTGAATCAGGTGAGTGTGCGTGATCAAATCAGCCGTTGGGGATCGTGTTCGGCGCGGCGGAATATTTCGCTGAATTGGCGGTTGTTGCTTTTGCCGGCGAAGATTCAGGATTACGTGCTTTGGCATGAGTTGGCGCATTTGACGGAGATGAATCATTCGTCGCGGTTTTGGGCGCTGGTGCGGCGTTACGATCCGAAATCGCGGGAGCACGACGAAACGCTTTCGCGGCTGACGAACCGGGTGATGATGCTGGGGCGAAATCGAGCGGGATGAAGGCGGCGGGGGAGGTGGAGGATTCGGGGAAATTGCCGGTGCCGGAGCGGGATTGGCTGGCGAGGTTTGTGGAATTTTTGGAGAAGGAGCGGCGGTATTCGGAGTATACGGTGCGGAATTACCGGGCGGCGGTGACCGGGTTTTTCCGGTGGCTGCGGAAGGAGGGGCGATGGGCGGGGGATTTGGACGCGGTGACTCCGTTGCAGGTGCGGGGTTTTCTGATCGAGAAGCAGCGGGAGTTGGGGAGGCGGAGTTTGCATAATCAGGTGTCGGGGGTGCGGGCGTTTTTCCGGTTTGCGCGGAGAGAGAAGTGGACGGCGAAGAATCCGCTGACGGGGACGGTTTTGCCGAAGTTGGACAAGCCGTTGCCGAAGTTTTTGACGGAGGAGCAGATGCGGAAGCTGTTGTCGGGGCCGATGCGTTTGCTGGAGGCGGGGGCGATCGATCCGTTCAGCGCGTGGCGGGACCGGTTGATGTTGGAGCTTTTGTATGGCGGGGGATTTCGGGTGAGCGAGGCGGTGGGGCTGAATTTCGGGGATATCGAGTGGAAGAGCGGGGTGGCGCGGGTGCGAGGGAAGGGAAACAAGGAGCGGCTTTGTCCGGTGGGGCAGGTGGCGCTGGCGTGTTTGCGGAAATTCAAGACGGAGTTTTCCCAGCGGACGGGTTTTGCGGATCCGGTTTTGGTGAACGGGAAAGGGGAGCGGCTTTATCCGCGGATCGTGCAGTTGACGATGAAGCGGTATCTGGCGCTGGCGGATTTGCCGATGGATATGACGCCGCACAAGATCCGGCATTCGTACGCGACGCATTTGCTGAATAACGGGGCGCAGTTGCGGATTGTGCAAGATCTTCTGGGGCATGCGAATCTGGCGACGACGCAGATTTATACGCACGTATCCATCGAACGGTTAAAGGAGGTTTACACGAAGGCGCATCCGCGTGCATAATCTTTTTCATGCGCGCCAAATCCGCTATCGTTTTCGCCGTTGTTTGTCTGGTTGTCGTAGTTCTTGCCGGGTATTTTTATCTTTGGCGGGACCGGGATGAGGAGATCATTAACCGGCGGCTCGACGAGTTGGTGACGCTGGCGGAGAAGACGGGGGACGAGGCTCCGTTTTACACGCTTTCGCAGTCGCGGGAGATTTTGAAATTTATTTCGC
>CAZJCL010000419.1:0-2616 GCA_964544025.1 uncultured Opitutales bacterium
GCATCCGAAGTTCCGATGGCCAAAATCGCCCCGGAACCCACGTTCAACGAGCTCTGCAACAAATGACCGTTCACCCGAAGCAGACCGGACTCCGCAACGGTGTCGCCCGTATAAGAGAGCGATTCTCCGGTCAAAACCAGTTCGCCCGGACCCTGCTTGGTCAAACCGAACTCGCCCTCGATCGACTGCGCCCAGGTGGTGGTGTTGTGGATCACCACCGTGCTGTCCGATGCGAGCGTCGTGGTGCTGCCGGCACTGGCGGAGACCGTTTGGTTTCCATTGAAGCCGGAATCCGGCGATCCGAAACCGACCGTGCCGTCGAGAATCACGTTGTTATAGATCGTGCGGCCTCCCGTACTTGATGAACGAAGGCTTCCGCCTCGCAGCACCAGATTCCCGAAACCGTAAGGACTCGAAGTCATTTGCCCGTCCGTCACTCCGCCGCTGTAGGTGTTGTGAATGATCCCCTCTTCGAGAATCATGTCCCCGGAGATGTTCACCCGGTCCTCGTTCGTGGTGCCATAGTCGATCCCGATGTTCAGAATGCCGGCACCGGTTTTCGTGATCGAGACGCTCGTTCCTTCCGGTTCATAAATCCGGGAGGTGGAACGAATCATCGCATCCGGATGCTCGACGTGAATCACGCCGGAGCGCATGAAGCGAATGTTGTTCAGCTGATTCGAGTTACTGGAGTAGATACGGAGTGAGTTCGACTGCGAGAAATTGCCGAGCAACAGGTTCTTGAACTCCCGCTCGTCAACCTCCACATCGGCCCCGTAAATGGTGAGGTAACCGGCGACCGAATTCGCGCCGTTGTTGCGAATCCGGCGATCCACGGTGTTGTCGCTTCCCAAGATGATCCCGGCCATCTCCTGCACCAAACCGGCCTGATTCATCTGGATCGTCAAAGTGGTGGTCGGAACATCCTCGAGCATTCCACCGTCGTTGTAGGTCGAGCCGAACCAAGCCATGGTGAAAGGATCGTTCGGGAAACCATCCGCCGACCAGTTGGCGCTTTCTCGCCAGACAGTGCTCGTGTCAGCCGGGACCCACTCCGAAATAACCGCGGGCGGCGGCGGCGGCGGTTCATCCCCGTCGATGCTCAACACGCCGTCGACAAGAAGCCATCCTTCCGGAAGGGTGACGTTCGCGAATCCATGATTTCCGGAGGCGAGAACCCGCGCGCTCCAGTTCGGATCCATGATCAGCGTTTCCACGGAAACCACCAGATCGACTCCCGCCAAGCTGGTGTTTGAGTCATACGCCAGCAAGCCGTTCACTTCGGAAAGATCGGTGATCGCGACGTTCAAGACCGCGTCCTCGCCGAAACGAACGTTGTTCAACGTGAGCAACCCCATATCGGAAGTCACCCGAACGCCGCCGACCGTCAAATTCTCCACGACGCCGGCGCCGCTCAAAGTGCCGGTGATCGTGATTCCGTCACCCGTGCCGGCGACTTGCGCGCCGTTTCCGACAAGAACGTCTCCTTCGATAACTCCCGTTCCGGTCAACGACGCGTACGGGCCGCTGAACGACGCCGGAGCCAATCCGGTCATACGAATCGTTCCGTTATCCAAAACAACGGAACCTCCGCTGCGATGATCGGTGGTCACCGGTTCGCCATTGACCGTCGCGGTCACTTGGTAATCCGTTCCGCGGACCGCCAGGTGGTTGCCCACTTCGACGACGCCCCCGTTTCGAACTTCCATGACGCCCGTGCCGGTTCCTTGGTGAGGGAACGTGTCCGACCCGGTGCCGATCCATGCGGATTTGTGCAAAGTCGCGCGGCTGCCCGCACCGTCCACCACGAAATGGCCGCTGCTGTCCGTTTGCCGGCCGACCGAGAACGCGTCGGGTCCCTCGTCGCCGACGATCAATTGCCCGCCGTTGGTAACAGTTAACGATGCCGTGCCATTGTAGCCGACCTGAAGGAAATTGCCGACTTCGAGGATCGAACCTTCGCCGTCGATATTCACTTCGCCCGTCGCCGTCGCCTGATTCCCGACGCGGAGACTCCTTTCCCCCCCAACGTTGGAACGGAAAACCGCGCTTCCGCCGTTGAGGATATCCATGACTCCGGTCGCTCCGCCGGTGTTGCCGATAAACGATATGGTTCCGGTGTGGCCAACCACATTGAGCTGCGAACCCGGGCCGTCGACTTTCGTGTAACTGTCGCCCGCCCCGTTCGAGCTCATACGGAAAAGCCCGTTGGTGTTGAGGACGCCGCCGCTTTCGATAAGCAACGTTCCCTCGCCGCCGTCCTGACTCGCGACCCAAACCTCAAGGCCGCTGGCAATCTCGTTCGTGGCCGCGTCGACCAACGCGCCGTTGGAAACCGTCATCGTTCCCTTCGAGCCCCGGCCAACGACCAGGTAGCCATTAACCTGACTCGAAAAATGAACCAGGGAACCCGGGCCGTCCACATTCAGGAAGCCTTCGCCGTTGATGACAGGAAAATACGGATTCGCGCCGCCGCTGGTTACTGACCAGCGCGACCCGCCAACCACCAACCGTTGCGCCTCCACGAGGCCCGCGCCTGCCAGAACATTGACCTCGCCCCGTCCCGCGATGCCGATGTCGATGTGACGCTCCCAGGCGTACCAATTCGCGTGCGGC
>CAZJCL010000420.1:0-2614 GCA_964544025.1 uncultured Opitutales bacterium
AATCGGTTACAGTTGCCATTCAATTCCCGCTGCATCAAACCTTCTCCCATGCCGGCCGTTCCCCCTGAATCCGATACGCCGCTGGACGTCATGATCGTCGACGATGAACGTCTGGCCCGCCGCCGCCTGCGTTGCCTGATCGAAGGAATCGCCAACGCCCAAATCGTGGCCGAAGCGGGAAACCTGGAGGAAGCCCGGCAAATTTTGACGGAAAACCGAATCGATTTGCTCCTTCTCGATGTGCAACTCGGACCAGGAAACGGCTTCGATCTGCTCCCCCACGTCCCACCGGAAACCTCCGTCGTGTTCGTCACCGCCCACGCCGATTTCGCCGTCCAAGCCTTCGAGGAAGAAGCGCTCGATTATCTGGTCAAACCGGTCCGCGAAGAACGCCTCTCCCGCGCAATCGAAAAATGCCGCCGCCAAAAACGCGACACCTCCGCCGACGGAGATTCCACGGAAACGCTTTTTCTGGGAGATCGAAGCAACCTCCGCCGCGTCCCCGTCGCCGAAATTTCCGCAATCCTCGCCGAAGACACCTACTCTCGCGTCCTCACCAGCGACGGCAACAACGTCTTGGTCTTGCGCTCGCTCAAGCAATGGACCGCGATCCTGAAACGCGCCGAATTCGTCCGCCTCGACCGCTCCGTCCTGATAAACCTCGACCACGTAACGAAATTCCAAATACGCGACCGCGACCACGCCGAAATCAACGTCGACGGCTACCCCCCTCCGATCCGCCTAGGCCGCACCGCCATCGCCCGCGCCAAAAAACACCTCTCCGGATAACCGCAGCGGCGACGACGCCTTTACGCGAGGTCGCAGTTCATCAGGCGATCGCCTTAGATAATTCGTAAACCGTGCCCGGACAAAAATCCTGCCCGTTCGGCCACTGGATCGTCCCCATGCCGACGGCTACTTGATCAAAATAGGCGGGTTCCTTCAATTCACAAAACATGCCCCGATCCAAATAAGGCGTAACATCGAACTCCCGCCGCTCTCCGTTATCGAACTCAAGGCAAAGCCGAAAATTTTCCTCTGGAACAGCTTTTACGATGCGTGGATTCATTTCAGTGGATCGATCTTAAATAATTCCTGACCATTCACAGCCAGATCCCAATTCGCCATCAAATTATCCCGATGGATCTCGATCCACGCCTGAACCAGCTTCATCTTATTCTGCTGGATCGTTCCTTCCAGAACCTCACCGTCGGGGATCGCGATCACGGCCTCCTCTCCTTGATATCTCACGTGAATATGCGGGCGTTTGTGCTTCCCTGTGTCAAAGAAGTACATTGCGACGATAATCCCGTAAAACATCGAAATACTTCCCTACTGTCGCCGCGAATTGAAACTTTTCAATCTTTTCCGCTAGGGCAGAGCCATTGCGGAAAAGGAAGACCCGGACAGTAATTCAGCATCAAGTGGTTCAGGCAAAAACGGCCGCCTTCCGCCATCCCATTTGCCCGCTTCGCTTAAAAAACCGCCCAATTCGCCAAGAAGAAATCGCCAAACCGGATACGCGGCTGCCAAAAGTTCCCCCGACAACCATTCGCAATCTTTTCTCGCCCATTTTCTCCCATGTCCTCTCACCGAATTTCAAAAACCGCCGGGGCGGCGATCCTCCTCTTTGCCTTCCTCCTTCTCGCCCTTCCCGCGCAGGCCTTTCCCCCCGCCCCCCATTACACCGTTTACGGAACCGTCCGCGACGAATTCGGACAACGGCTCAATGTCTCCGGCGCGTCGGTTATTTTTTTCCGCGACGGCGTCGAGATCGTCCGCCGCGAAATCGGATCGGTTGCGTCCCTGAACCAGAACTACCGGTTTCGTTTTCCCATGGATATGGAACGGGCCGGAACCGCCCGCTACCACGAACTCGCGCAAAATCCGGGCGAGCATTTCACCCTCGCGGTTCTCATCAACGACATCCTCTACCACCCGATCGAAATGACCGTCGAAACCACGGCGCAAATCGGGCAACCCGGCGAACGCGTCCGCATCGACCTCACGCTCGGCATCGATTCCGACGGCGACGGTCTTCCCGACGCCTGGGAGCAAAGCCAGCTCTACGCCGCCGGAATCCTTCCCGACGAAAACGGCTGGCGCTACGATCTCCTCGACCGCGACGGCGATTTCGACAACGACGGATTCTCCAACTGGGCCGAATACATCGCCGGAACCTACGCGACCGACGCCGCCGATTACCTGAGATTGGAAGTCGTCGAAATCCAGAAAACGACCGCGCGTCTCAGTTTCTTTTCCATCCTCGGAAAAAGGTATTCCGTGGAATCGTCGCCCGATTTGAAAACCTGGTCGCCGGTTCCGCTTTACCTGGAAAATCCGGATCTGGAGATTGAGATTGAGGAAGGTCCGCCGGGCGTCGAAGAAACCGAAATTCCTCCCGTCATTCCGCTCGCGTCTTACGAGGCGACCAATACCGAAGCGGTCGAAATCTTCGTCGACCTCGTCGATCCGAAACACACCTTCTACCGGTTACAAGTCCGATGAAAAATCTTTTTCTCCTGACAACCCTCGCGTTTTCGCTCGTCGCCAGCGTTTCCCTCCACGCCCAATGGAAAACCGAAACCTACGCCCTCCGCGGCGGATGGAACGG
>CAZJCL010000421.1:0-2606 GCA_964544025.1 uncultured Opitutales bacterium
GGGAATTTTGCGCTAGTCATTGGCGGCGGATTTTTAGAGCGTGGGGAGGCTTTGTCCGGCGGTTTTGGTCCGGGCGGGCTTTCTCGCCATGAAGAACTACAAATTCGTTAATTACCTCTGGAACGACCACGAGGCCGCCGCGCTTTCTCCGGTGGAGCGGCTCGTTTACCGTTCAAACAAACTCGGCAGCGATCAGCGGATCACCAATACCGGCGGGGGAAACACGTCGTCGAAGCTGGCGGAGAAGGATCCGTTGAGCGGCGAGGAGGTGGAGGTTCTTTGGGTGAAGGGTTCGGGCGGGGATCTGCGGACTTCGAAAAAGGAGAATTTCGCTTCGCTGTATCAGGAGAAGGTGCTGGGGTTGCGAAAGATTTACGACGCGGTGCCGGAGAAGGGGGCGAAGACGGAGATCGAGGACCGGATGGTGGCGATGTATCCGCATTGCACTTACGATCTGAATCCGCGGGCGTCGTCGATCGATACGCCGTTGCACGCGTTTGTGCCTTACAAGCATGTGGATCACACGCATCCGAACGCGGCGATCGCGGTGGCGGCGGCGAAGAACAGCCGGGAATTGACGAAACGGATTTTCGGCGACGACGTGGTTTGGACGCCGTGGCAGCGGCCGGGGTTCGATCTCGGGTTGGTGTTGGAGAAAGTTTGCCGGGAGAATCCGGAGGCGAAGGGGGCGATTCTGGGGCAGCACGGATTGATCAATTGGGCGGACGACGACAAGGCTTGTTACGAGTTGTCGCTGGATTTGATCGAGAAGGCGGCGGCGTTTATTGAGGAGCACGACCGGGGAGCGGAGACGTTTGGCGGGGCGAAATACGAATCGCTGGAGGCGGAGGCGCGGCGGAAGGCGTTTGTTTTTATTTTGCCGTGGCTGCGGGGGCAGGTGAGCCAGGTGAACCGGTTCGTCGGAACGGTGCAGGATGACGAGACGATTTTGCGCTTCGTGAACAGCGTGGACGCGCCGAGGCTGGCGGAGTTGGGGACGTCGTGTCCGGATCATTTTTTGCGGACGAAGATCAAGCCGCTTTACGTGGATTGGAATCCGCAGGCGGAGGATTTGGATACGCTGAAGCGGAAACTGGCGGAGGGGCTGGAGCAGTATCGGAAGGATTACGCGGCTTATTACGAGCGGTGCAAACGGAGCGATTCGCCGGCGATGCGGGATCCGAATCCGACGGTGATTTTGATTCCGGGATTGGGGATGATCGCGTGGGGGAAAAACAAGAGCGAGTCGCGGGTGACGGCGGAATTTTACAATTGCGCGGTGGAAGTGATGCGCGGGGCGGAGGCGATCGACGAGTATGTTTCGCTGCCGGAGCAGGAAGCGTTCGACATCGAGTATTGGTTGCTGGAGGAGGCGAAATTGCGCCGGATGCCGCCGGAGCAGGAATTGGCGCGGCGGGTGGTCGCGGTGGTTGGCGCGGGAAGCGGGATCGGAAAAGAGGTTGCGCATCGGATCGTTTCGGAAGGAGCGCATGTGGTGGCGGTGGATCTGAATCCGGAAGCGGCGCGGGGAACGGCGGACGAAATTACCGGGAAATATGGCGTCGGTATCGGCGTGGCGGGAACGGGGATTTCGGGCTGCGGTCCGGCGATCGGAGTGGCGGCGAACATCACGGACCGGGCGAGCGTGCGGGCGATGTTGGAGGAGATTTTGATCGCGTATGGCGGGCTCGACGGGATCGTGGTGACGGCGGGAATTTTCGTGCCGCCGGACAAGACGGGGCATATTCCGGACGAGAAATGGGGGCTGACGTTTTCGATCAATGTGACCGGACTTTATCTGGTCGCGGACGAGGCGGCGAAGATTTTGCGCGAGCAGGGGTTGAAGGCGAACATCGTTTTGACCACGAGCGCGAACGCGGTGGTGGCGAAGAAGGGGAGCGTCGCTTACGACACGAGCAAGGCGGCGGCGAATCATCTGGTGCGGGAGTTGGCGATCGAGCTTTCGCCGCTGGTGCGGGTGAACGGCGTGGCGCCGGCGACGGTGGTGAAAGGGAGCGCGATGTTTCCGCGGGACCGGGTGATCGCGTCGCTGGCGAAATACGCGATTCCGTTTTCGGAGTCGGAGGAGACGGAAACGCTGGTCGATAAACTGGCGCAATTTTACGCGGACCGGACGCTGACGAAAACGGCGATCACGCCGGCGGATCAGGCGGAGGCGATTTACCTGTTGCTGACGGACCGGTTGAGCAAAACGACGGGACAAATCGTGACGGTGGACGGCGGTTTGCACGAAGCGTTTTTGCGATGAAGATCGCGATCGTCGGTTCGGGCGCGGTCGGGTGTTACTACGGCGCGCTGCTCGCGGAGGCGGGTGAGGACGTGCATTTTCTGATGCGGTCGGATCTGGAAACGGTTCGGCGGGAGGGATTGCGTATCCGGAAACCGGATGGGGAATTGCTGATCCAACCGGCGAACGCGCACGGGAGCACGAGCGAAATCGGGGCGTGCGATTTGGTGATCGTGGCGTTGAAGGCGACGTCGAACGCGGCGCTGGTGCATTTGATTCCGCCGTTGCTGAAGGAGAATACGCTGATTTTGACGCTGCAAAACGGACTCGGGAACGAGGCGTTTTTGGCGCGGCATTT
>CAZJCL010000422.1:0-2586 GCA_964544025.1 uncultured Opitutales bacterium
CCCGCATGCAACCGCCCCCGCCCGACCCTCTCCGCCAGCCCCCCCGCCCACCCCCGCCATGGAAATTCCAAGTTCAAAGTTCAAAGTCTAACGTTCAGCAAACACCCCATCCGTCCCCTCTCCTCGTAGCATCGGCGCTTCGCCGATGACCCGAGCCTTCGCATCCTCCCTTCTCCATTCCAAAACAACGCCCACCCCTTCCGTGTATTCCGTGTCTTCCGTGGTTAAAAAATCCCCATCAAAATTCGTGTCCATTAGTGGTTAACCCCCGAGCCCCAGCTCCCGCAAAATCCCAGCCCCCATCATCTGTGCCCATCTGTGTCATCTGTGGTCCACACAAAGCAGAGTCCAAGCCTCCGTGCTCTCCGTGCCTCCGTGGTGCAAATCTCGTTCAGTGTATTCTGTGTCTTCCGTGGTCAAAAATTCGTGTCAATTAGTGTCCATTCGTGGTTACCCCCCGAGCCCAAGCTCCCCCTCCCAGAGCCCAAGTCCCCACTCTAAAATCTAAAATTCCCCCAAAAGTTCCTTCCCAAACCACTTCCGCAAAACCTCCGGAACCCGCACCCGCCCGTCCGGCTGCAAATTATTCTCCAAAATCGCCGCCAACACCCGCGGAATCGCCAGCGCCGATCCGTTCAACGTATGCACCGGCTCCACCTTCCCCTCCGCGTCCCGGAAACGAATGCTCGCCCGCCGCGCCTGAAACGCCTCGAAATTACTGCAACTCGAAACCTCCAGCCACCGCTTCTGACCCGCCGCCCATACCTCCAAATCGTATTTTTTCGCCGGCGTAAAGCCAAGATCCCCCGTGCACATCAGCAAAACCCGATACGGCAACTCCAGCTTCCGCAGCAAATTCTCCGCGTCCTCCCGCAACAACTCCAACTCCGCATAACTCCGGTCCGGATGCACCCACTTCACCAGCTCCACCTTGTCGAACTGATGCAACCGGTTCAGCCCCCGCACATCCTTCCCGTAACTCCCCGCCTCCCTCCGAAAACACGGCGAATACGCGCAAAGCCGCACCGGCAAATCCCCCTCCGGCAAAATCTCGTCCCGGAAAAAATTCGTCACCGGAACCTCCGCCGTCGGAATCGCGAACAAACCATCGTTCACCGTCTCATACATCTGCCCTTCCTTGTCCGGCAGCTGCCCCGTCGCCGTCGCGCTCGCCTCGTTCACGAAATGCGGCGGCTGCACCTCCAGATATCCGCGCTCATTCGCCTCCTCCAAGAAGAACTGGATCAACGCCCGCACCAGCCGCGCCCCGTCCCCCACATAAAACGGAAAACCGGCCCCCGTCACCTTCACCCCGCGAGCGAAATCGATGCACTCGCCCAACCACGGAATCTCGTAATGCGGAACCGCCGCCTCCGAAAAATTCTCCGTATCGCCCCACGTCGCATGCACCACGTTCCCCGACGGATCCGGCGCGACCGGCACGCTCGCATGCGGCAAATTCGGGATCGTCAAAATCGCCTCCCGCCATTTCTCCTCCACCTCCCGCAGCTCCCCCTCCTTTGCCTTCACCTCCGCCGCCACCTGTTTCATCTCCCCCACCTTGGCGACAAACTCCGGCGACCCCTTCGGCAACGCCGCCATTTCCTTGTTCGCCGACTTCTGCCGCGCGCGCAACCGCTCCACCTCCGCCAGCAGCGCCCGCCAACGGTTATCCGCCGCCAAAACCGCGTCGAGGTCGCAATCGCTCCCCTTATTCCCGATCGCTTCCCGCACCAATTCGGGCTGCTCGCGCAACAATTTCGTGTCGATCATAAAGCCATCTGAAAAACCGCAAATCCCGCCCCGAAGCAAGGGAAAAGCCAATACCGCCGCCCCGCCCCTCTCCCTCTTCCGGCCCCAAACCCTCACGCCAGCGCCCGAAACGTTTACCACTTATAAAACGCCCGAATCCGATAAAACCGCCGCGCCCCCGCCTCCGGATCCTCCACCGACATCTCCCCCTCCGCCCCCGCCAAATCCCAGGCAAGCGCGAACCATTGTTCCAAATCCTCCGAAAACTCCACCTGATAAATCCGGTCCGCCCGCGACGGCCAACGAATCGTCGAGCCCCCCTCTTCATCGGCCTCCAGCACAAACGACGGACGCGACTCCGGATCCCGCGGATCGGTCCCCATCAAAAACTCCTCCGCGTTCGTCCAAAGATCGCCGTCCGAATCCACCCGCGAATCGTCCACGCCAGCCACGAAAACCGAATCCTCGTTTTCCACCGAATCCGGAATCCCGTCGACATCGAAATCGAGCTGACGAAAAACCAAAAGTTTCCCTTGATCCACCGTGAAAATCCGCCCGTCGTCCGCCACCTGGAATCTCGATCCGGAGGGCAAGCCAAGACGAAAAACGGATCCGTCGGCAGCGATCTTGGACGGTGTTCCCCCGTTCGGCACGGAATAAAGATTCCCCCGCCGATCCACGGAAAGACGCCCGCCCGAAGCCGACGCAACCGTGCTGACAATGCCGTTCGTATCAATCTTCCGGATCGCCTGATTCCCGGAGTCGGACACGAAAAAGTTGCCGTCCGAATCCCGCGCCAAACCGACAAGAGTGCGAAAGCGGGCGCTGCTCACG
>CAZJCL010000423.1:0-2583 GCA_964544025.1 uncultured Opitutales bacterium
AAGCGTTGAGTTTCGTGACGCCCGGCGACCGGCTGACGTTTAACCAGATCGAACGAAAAGTCGGTCGCGCGATCGAGCGGCATTCGTTTCCGGAGATCACTTTGGACGGAGATTGGCTGGATGAAAAACCGGTGTTCGCGCCCGTGGAATCCGCCGATCCGGCAGTGGATGCCGGGACAGATTCCGAAGCGGGAACCAGCGGAGAAAGCGAAGGCGAGGCGAAAACGGCGGCGCGGCCTGTGCGGCGGAGACGGCGGTAGGCGGTGGACCTAGGTTTGGTGGAGGTGCGGCTTTAGGCGGGTTTCCGTTTCGGGTGCGCACGCGCGGGGACCACCTGAAGGTGGGACTACGAACCTTTTGCGGGATTTAGCTTCTGCGCGTTCCTACCGGAAGGCGGCTTTGATCAGCGCTTCGGTGGTGATTTCGGGGCCGGCGGCGGCGAGGGCTTTGCGGACGGCTTTGTCGGCGTCGGCCGGTTTGTAGCCGAGAGTGACGAGCGCCATGACGGCGTCGTGAATCTTTGTGTCGGCGGCGGGAATTTCCGGTTGTTCGGAGGTGCCCGCGAGCGGTGCGGAAACGGTGCCGAGTCCGACTTTATCCTTCAATTCGATGATCAGGCGTTCGGCGGTTTTTTTGCCGATTCCGGGACATTTTGAAAGAAGGGCGACGTCGCCGGATGCGATGGCGCCGCGGAGCATCGGGAGCGAGAGTTTGCTCATGATCGAGACGGCGACCTTCGGTCCGACGCCGGAAACTTTCTCGATCAACAAACGGAAGAAATCGCGTTCTTCGGCGGTGGCGAATCCGTAGAGCGCCTGCGAATCTTCGCGATAAACCGCGTGGGTGAAGAGTTTCACGGTTTGACCGATCGACGGAAGGCGCTCGGCGGTGGTGACGGGAATTTTCACGTCGTAGCCGATTCCGCCGACATCGACGATCGCTTCGAGCGGCGTGGCGGCGGCGAGAGTTCCCCGGATGAACGCGATCATTTCGCGGTGCGCAGGCCGAGAACATCCTGCATGTCGTAGATTCCGGCCGGTTGGCGCACCGCCCATTCGGCGGCACGGAGCGCACCTTCGGAAAAGACGGCGCGGCTGCTCGCTTTGTGGGTGAGTTCGAAACGTTCGCCGAGACCCGCGAAAATGACGGTGTGGTCGCCGATCACGTCGCCGCCGCGAAGGGCATGCATTCCGATTTCGGCGTCCGGACGTTCGCCGACGAGACCCTCGCGGCCGTGGCGGACTTGTTCGCGATTCAGTTTTCGCGCTTCGAGAAGGATTTCGAGAAGACGTTCGGCGGTTCCGCTCGGCGCGTCTTTTTTCATCCGGTGGTGCATTTCGACGATTTCCGGATCGTATCCGTTTTGCAAAACGGCGGCGGCGGCTTGGGTGAGGTGAAAGAGAAGATTTACGCCGACGGAGAAATTGCCGGCCCAGACGGTGGGAACGCGATTGGCGTGCGCCGAGATCGCGGCTTTTTCCTCATCGGTGTGGCCGGTGGTGCCGATGATGAGCGCTTTTCCGCGATCCGCCGCTAGTTTCGCGATTCCGGGAGTGGCGCTGTGGAAGCTGAAATCGATGACGACTTCGCAGCGGTCGATGAATTCCGCCGCGTCGTCACCGGCGTCGATTCCGGCGACGATCTCGAATTCGCCACGTTCGGCGGCTTCGAGAATCGCTTTTCCCATGCGGCCCTTAGCTCCGTTCAGTAAAATTTTCAGCGCCATCGGACGATCAATGAATTTCGAGCTTTTTGATCAGGTTCTGGATCAGCGTTTTATTTTCGTCGGCCAATCCACAGAGCGGAGAGCGAACTTCGGTCGAGCTGATGATTCCAGCGAGCTGCATCGCGTATTTCACGGGAACGGGATTCGACTCGATGAACAGGTTTTTGAAAAGCGGATAAAAACGGGTATGGAGGATCCGCGCCGCCGCGAAATCCTCGTTCAGCGCCGCATTCGCCAACGCGCTAACTTCGCGTGGAATCAAATTGGACGCCACGCTGATCACGCCTTTGGCACCGATCGCAATGAAGGGAAGGGTGAGCGAATCGTCGCCGCAGAGAATTGTTACGGCGTCGCCGACGGCTTGGCGGACTTGATCAACACGATCGCACGAGCCGCCGGCTTCTTTGAGGTGATTGACGTGTTCGTAACGGTCGCGAAGACGCTCAATAGTTTTCACGCCGATTTCGACTCCGCAGCGGCCGGGAATCGAGTAGAGAACAATCGGGCGATCGGTCGCTTCGGCCAGTTGGGAGAAATAGCCGAACATGCCTTCCTGCGTCGGCTTGTTGTAATACGGCGCGACGATCAACATGCCATTTGCGCCAGCTTCGTGCGCGCCTTTAGTTAGTTTCAGGCCTTCGGAAGTGGAGTTCGCGCCGGTTCCTGCGAGAACGGGGACGCGACCGCGCGCGGTTTCGACGGTGACACGGATGACTTCGATGTGCTCCTCCATGTCCAGAGTCGGGCTTTCGCCCGTCGTACCGACAGCCGCCAAGCCGCTGATGCCGGCCTCGATTTGGATTTCCACGAGCCGGGCAAGTTCGTCGTAAGCGACACGGCCGTTTTTAAAAGGAGTC
>CAZJCL010000424.1:0-2576 GCA_964544025.1 uncultured Opitutales bacterium
TTTTTGGGGTTTATTGGTTACGGGGGGGGGGGTTCGGGGGGGTGGGGGGGGGGGGGAGGGAAGGAGGTTTGTGGGAGATCGATGAAGCTTGGGCTTCATCGTTACGGTGGCGCGGAAGGGAAGCGGGGAGGCGGGGGAGGCAGGAGATTTGTGGGGGATCGATGAAGCTTGGGCTTCATCGCTACGGGGGGGGCGGAAGGGAGCGCGGGGAGGGAGATTTGTTGGGGTTGATGGAGCTTGGGCTTTATCGTTAGGGGGGGGTATGGGGTTGCGGAGGGGGGTGAAGGGTTTTAAGATCGGGTTTGGAAGCGGGCTTTCCTCTTGCGCTTGGGGGAAAGAGGATTTTCAGATGTTGAGCAAATGCGAGTTCCCCAAAATCGGAAACAGGATCGACAGGCGGAGTTGGTGACGCGGACGCGAAATCTCCTTCGGGAGCCGGGCGATGTCCATCGGGTTTGGCGGGAGATTTGCGAGTGCGCGGCTGCTGGTTTGGGCGCGGCGCGAGCGGGGGTTTGGCGGTTTCGGGATGAGGCGGGAAGGGCGGTTTGCGAGGCGTTGTTCGCGGTGGAGGAGGGGCGCGTTTCGGGGGAGGGTGGTTGTTGGGACGTGGGGGAGGATTTGGGTTTTGGCGCGGGGGTTTTTGCGGCGGTGCGTGAGGGGGATGTTTTCGCGATTTCGGGAGAGGAGGCGGATCGATGGGCGGGAGGCGCGGTTTTGGTGGCGCCGGTGGCGGGTGGCGAGGGGCGGTTTTTGTGGGTGGAGGATCGGGGTGGGGCGCGGGAGTGGAATGCGGACGATCGGTGTTTTGCGGCGTTGGCGGCGGGTTTTATCGGTTTGGCGAATGGAGGGGAGCGGGTTTCGGCGCGGGAGGTTTCAGCGCGCGATTCGGGGGGCGCGGTCTCGGAGCGGGATTCGCGGGGCGAGGTTTCGGAGTGGGATTCGCGGGAGGCGGTCTCGGAGCGGGATTCGCGGGGTGAGGTTTTGTCGCTGAGTCAGCGGGTGAAGGAGTTGCGGGCGATGCATGCGGTGGTGCATTTTCTGAAGGCACCGGGGCTCCGGGCGGAGGAGGTGGTGGCGAGGGTGGCGGGTTTGTTGGGGGAGGCGTTTGCGCGGGAGCCGGATTTCGCGGCGGTGGCGGTTCGGTTTGGGGCGTTTCGCGGGGAGGCGGGTTCGCCGGGGAAAGCGAAGTGGCGGATGCGGCAGGAGTTTTCCGTTTCGGAGGAAATGGGGGGAGAGGTGGAGATCGCGTTTTCGAAAGAGCGGGGGGCGGGAAACGGGGACGATGCTTATCTGGAACTTCGGGATATGTTGCATTGGACGGCGGAGACGCTGGCGGTTTATTTCGAGCGGGCGAGGATGGAGGAGGCGGTTCGGGAGAATCAGACTTTGGTGCAAATCGCGGCGCGGGTGGGGAAGTTGGGCGGTTGGAGTGTGGATTTGACGGATAATGCGTTTTGTTGGTCGGGAGAGTCGCGGGCGATTTACGAGTTGGAGGCGGATTCGGAATATTCTTTGGCGGAGTTGACGGATTTTTATGTGCCGGAGCATCGGAAGAAGGTGCAGGAGGCGTTCGAGGCGTGCGCGCGGGAGGGGAAGGCTTTCGATGCGGAGTTTCGGTTGCGAACGGCGAAAGGGCGGCTGACGTGGGTGCGGGTGATTGGGGAGGCGGTTCGGGATTCGGAGGGGAAGATCGTGCGGGTGGAGGGAGCGATTCAGGATATCCGCGAGCGGAAGGAGTTGGAGATTTCGTTGGCGGCGAGCGAGATACGGATCCGGCAGTTGGTGGAGGCGATGCCGATGATTGTCTGGATGGCGAATCCGTCGGGCGACGTGGATTTCTTCAATCATCATTTCGAGCTGTATACGGGTTGGGATCGGCGGGGGCCGGTGCGGGAGAGTTGGCAGGGGTTTATTCATCCGGAGGATTTGCCGGGGTCCGAGGCGCGGTGGCGGAATTCGCTGGAGACGGGCGAGTCGTTTGAGTCGGAAGTACGGGTGCTGGGCGGGGACGGGGAATACCGGTGGTTTCAGTTGCAGGCGGTTCCGGTGCGGGACCGGGAGGGGAAGTTGATCAAGTGGTATGGGACGGCGGTGGATATTCACCGGACGAAGGAGCTTGAGGCGGAGGCGGTTTCGCTGGCGAACCGGTTGCGGACGACGTTCGAGAGCATTACGGACGGGTTTTTCACGTTGGACCGGGATTGGCGTTTCACTTACATCAACGCGGAGGCGGAGCGTTTGCTGGAGCGGTCGCGGGACGATTTGTTGGGGAAGGATGTTTGGGCGGAGTTTCCGCGGGCGCGGGAGGTGGGGTGTTTCGATTTGTTCGGGAAGGCGCTGGCGGAGAACCAGTCGGTGGCGGTGGAGGAATACAACGAGGGTTTGGGGAAATGGTTGGAGATTCACGCGTATCCGTCGCGCGAGGGATTGGCGGTGTATTTCCGGGATGTCACGGAGCGGTGGCGGGACCGGGAGGCGATCCGGGTGAGCGAGGAGCGGTTTCGTTTGCTTTCGCAGGCGACGAACGACGCGATCTGGGATTGGAATCCGGAGGAGAGGAAGCTTTGGTGGAACGA